>JBOGYE010000128.1:0-7302 GCA_050696635.1 Solirubrobacteraceae bacterium
GGCGACGCCAGGCCCGGCGGCCGCGACCGCGCGCGCCTGATGTCGGTCGCGCTGACCGCGAACCTCGTCGTGGTCGTGATCGTCGGCCTGATCGCGGTCGGACTGCTCGTCCTCGCGCTGACGAAGGCGATCTGAGCGCGCCGGCCCGCTCGCGCGCGCCGCCGCTCAGTGCTGGTCGATGACCCGGTCGATCAGGCCGTACTCGACGGCCTCAGGCGCCTTGAAGAAGCGGTCGCGCTCCATGTCGTCGTGGACGCGCTCTTCGGGCTGGCCCGTATGATGAGCGTAGATCTCATCGATCCGCTTGCGGATGTTGAGGATCTCGCGGGCGTGGATCTCGATGTCGGTGCTCTGGCCCTCGAAGCCCGCCGACGGCTGGTGGATCAGGATCCGGCTGTTGGGCAGCGAGAAGCGCTTGCCCTTGGCCCCGCCGGTCAGCAGCAGCGAGCCCATCGACATCGCGATCCCCATGCAGATCGTCTGGATTTCGGGCTTGATGAACTGCATCGTGTCGTAGATCGCCAGCCCTGAGTAGATCGATCCGCCGGGCGTGTTGATGTAGATCGAGATGTCCTTGTCCGGGTCCTGGGACTCCAGGTGCAGCAGCTGCGCGACCACCAGGTTGGCGATCTGATCGTCGATCGGCGTGCCGACGAAGATGATCCGCTCGTTCAGCAGCCGGCTGTAGATGTCGAATTCTCGTTCGCCGCGCGCGGTGCGCTCGATCACCATCGGGACTAGGGGCATGGCGATGCAGCCTAGACGATCAGGACGGCGGTCCCTTGGAGGCGGCCGGCACGCAGGTCGTCCAGCGCGCGCTCGGCCTGCGCCAGCGGATAGGCGGTGGTGGTGGTGCGGATCGGGACCCGGGGCGCCAGCGCCAGCAGCTCGTGGCCGTCGGCGCGGGTCAGGTTGGCGACCGAGCGGATGCTGCGCTCGTGCCACAGGTCCTCGTAGGGGAAGCTCGGGATGTCGGACATGTGGATACCGGCGGTGACCACGGTGCCGCCGGGGCTCAGGGCGCGCAGGGCGGTCGGGATCAGCGGTCCGGCAGGGGCGAAGATGATCGCCGCGTCGAGCTGCTCGGGGGGCCGCTCGTCCGAGCCTCCGGCCCAGGCGGCGCCGAGTCCGCGCGCGAAGCGCTGGGTGTCGGCGTCGCCGGGGCGGGTGAACGCGAACACGGTCCGGCCCTGGTGGACGGCGACCTGGCAGATCTGGTGCGCCGCCGAGCCGAACCCGTACAGCCCGAGGCGCAGCGCGTCGCCGGCGGTTTTAAGCGCGCGGTAGCCGATCAGGCCGCCGCACAGCAGCGGCGCCGCCTGCTCGTCGGAGATCTCGTCCGGGAGCGGCAGGCAGAAGCGCTCGTCGGCCGTCGTCAGCTGCGCGAAGCCGCCGTCTACGTCGCGGCCGGTGAAGCGCGCGTTGATGCACAGGTTCTCCCTGTCGCTGGCGCAGAACCGGCAGTCGCCGTCCGTCCACGCCAGCCAGGGAACGCCGACCCGGGTGCCGTCCGGCGCGCGCGCGACGATCTGATGGCCGAGGATCAGCGGGTAGCGCGGCGCGGACAGCTCGCCGTCGCGCAGGTGCAGGTCGGTGCGGCAGACCGCGCACGCGCGCACCTGGAGCAGCAGCTCGCCGGGACCGTGCCGCGGATCGGGGACGGTGGCGAGGCGCAGCGGCTCGCCGGGCTTGTCAAGCAGGGCGGCGCGCACCCCGCGGTCCTACGGGGCCGCGGCCAGCCAGGCCTCGCGGGTGGTGTGGGTGCGCGCTGGCTCGCCGGTGCTCAGCTCCGCGCGGATCTCCTGGAGTGTTCCGAACCGCTCCGCGACGACGTTGTGCTGGTGGATCGTCTCGAGATTCTCCTGACGAGCGCAGACGAAGCCGCGGTCGTCCAGCTCCGGGAAACGCTGGATCACCCCGGCGATCATCTCGCGCACGCAGTCCTCGACGAACCGCGGCCGGCGGTGGGCCTTCTCGACCACGCTGCCCTCATCCGAGCGCTTCATCAGCTCGTAGATCTCGGACGACATCGACCGCTCGACGATCTCCACCAGCGCGGTCGCGTCGATCTCGACATCGCAGTCCTCGGGGCAGCCGATGTACAGCGTCCCCAGGCCGCGCTGGTTGTGGGTGGCGACAGGAACCGCCTCCAGGATCCGTTCTATGTCCGTGGCGCTGAAGCCGTCCTCCTCGAGACGCGTGCGAGCGCCGGCCGCGACCAGCTGCTGCGCGCAGGGGCAGGCGGTCATCCCCTGGGCGGTGACCCCGGTCAGCCGGCGGGTGCCCAGCTCGGTGGCGACCGCGACCCCGTGCATCGTGTACAGCTCCTGGGTCATGATCTGCGACACCGGCGCCGGCTTGTGCTCCGGGAAGCGCGCGTGCACGGTGACCTCGGCGCGCCGGGCGCGCTGTCTCGCGCGAACGAGCTGGGCGATGTGCTCGGCCAGCGTTTCCGCGCGGAACGGGTGCTCGCCCAGGACGACCTCGCCGATCGCCTCGTTGACGACCTCCTCGAAGCGCGACATGTGCGCGCCCTTCTGGTCGGGCCCGAGGTCGACGAAGCACTCGAAGTCGGCCGAGAACAGCTGCCCGGACCCGTCCTGGCCGAGCCGGATCACCTTCTCGACTCCGGTCACGCCGACCCGCGAGAGGCTCACCGCCAGCGCCGGGGACTGCGACTGCACGTCGATCGTGATCGGGCTCGTCGCCATCGCTGGCTCGAAGGTTAGACGGCCGGCCCGCTCGGCCGCCGCGGGTGTGGTATCAATCTCGGCGGTCGTGACGAGAGTCACGAGTCCGAGCAACTTGGAGAGGAAGCTCTGGCCGTGAGCGTGAACGAGGGCGTGCTGCTAAGCGACGAGGCGCCGATCGCCGAGCTCGAGGAGCTGCGGCCGCTGATCGCGGCCGGGCTCGAGCGCGGGCAGCTGAGCTTCGAGGAGCTCGCGGCCTGCCTGGAGGAGGTCGAGGTCACCAAGGAGCAGCTCCGCGAGCTGTACGGGTACCTGGACGAGCACGGGATCGTCGTCGTCGGCGCCGATGGCCGGCCGGCGGCGCGCGCGGCCGAGGCGGGGGCGGGCGGCGGCGCGGACGATTTCAGGGACGGAGGGGCGGACGGCGGCGACGGGCGCAAGCGAGTCGAGCTCGACCTGACCGTCGAGCCGTCGCTGGACTCGCTGCGGCTGTATCTGCGGGCGATCGGGCGCGTGGCGCTGCTGACCGCCGAGCAGGAGGTGGCGCTGGCGCGCCGGATCGAGCGCGGCGACATGGCCGCCAAGCAGCGGATGATCGAGGCCAACCTGCGGCTGGTGGTGTCGATCGCGAAGTCCTACCTGGGACGCGGGCTGACGTTCCTGGATCTGATCCAGGAGGGCTCGATGGGGCTGATCCGCGCGGTCGAGAAGTTCGACTACCGCCGCGGATACAAGTTCTCCACCTACGCGACCTGGTGGATACGCCAGGCGGTCACGCGCGCGATCGCCGACAAGGGCCGCACGATTCGGATCCCCGTGCACATGGTCGAGAAGCTCAACAAGGTCATCCACATCGAGCGCCAGCTGCTGCAGTCGCTCGGGCGCGATCCGACGCCGGCCGAGATCGCGACCGAGCTGGAGTGCCCGGTGCGAGAGGTCCGCGACGTGCTGCGGATGGCCCAGCAGCCGATCTCGCTGGAGAAGCCGGTCGGCGAGGAGGACGACTCGGCGCTGGGGGACTTCGTCGAGGACCAGAATGCCGAATCGCCGTTCGACGTGGCCTCCGAGCGGCTGCGGCGCGAGAACCTGCGCCGCGCGCTTCAGGCGCTGCCGGCGCGCGAGCGCGAGGTGATCGAGATGCGCTTCGGTCTGAGCGGCGAGCGGCCCTACACGCTGGAGGAGGTCGGTCGGGCGTTCAATGTCACCCGCGAGCGGATCCGCCAGATCGAGACCCACACGCTGAAGAAGCTCGAGGCGCTGCCAGAGGCGCAGCGCCTGCGCGACGCGTCGTAGAGGCCGGTTTGGGCACCGAGTTGCCTGCTGGGACGGGTGATCCGCGCCGCCCGGCGCCGCTACACTCAGCGCCGCCCCGGCGGGGTTCCCGAGCGGTCAAAGGGGACGGACTG
Organism: Solirubrobacteraceae bacterium; assembly: GCA_050696635.1. Classification (GTDB taxonomy): domain Bacteria; phylum Actinomycetota; class Thermoleophilia; order Solirubrobacterales; family Solirubrobacteraceae; genus Palsa-465. Next base: position 4,097 of record JBOGYE010000128.1, read on the forward strand.
TAAATCCGTTGGCTCTGCCTTCGCAGGTTCGAATCCTGCCCCCGCCATGCGCCGGGACTGCCCCCGCCATGCGCCGGGACTGCCCCCGCCATGCGCCCGGCCGCGGGCCGCGCTGCGCTGCAGATTTTCGTGCACGTCGCCCTTCGCGGGGGCCGGGGGGACGGCGCCGTGTTACGGTCGGCGCGCGGCAACCGGGCCTGCGCCGGGCCGCGCAGCTATGCCGTTCAAAGAACGAATCCGCTCCCGGGTTCCCGGGGTCCTGGTGGGCGCCGCCGTGCTCGCGGCGGCGGCCGCGATAGTGCTGGCGAGTTCGGCGTCGGTGCCGGCGCGAGCGGCGACCAGCGGTCAGCTGCGCCAGCAGATCTCAAGCGGACGCTCGCGGGTCTCGGGGCTCGCCTCGCAGGCGCGGGCCGCGACGCGCCGCGTGAACCAGCTGTCAGGCACCATCGAGGCGGTGCAGGCGCGGCTGTCGTCGATTGAGTCAGACCTCGCGGCTCAGCAGGCGCAGCTGGCCGCGCTGCGCCGTCAGCTGGCGCGAGCGCGGGCGCGGCTGGCGCATCTGGAGGCAGTGCAGACGGCGGACGAGCAGGTGCTTGCCTCGCAGCTGGTCGGCAGCTACGAGCAGGGCCAGCCTGACCTGGTGACGGTCGTGCTGCAGTCCACCGGCTTCAACGACCTGCTCGAGCGGCTCGCCTTTGCCCAGCGGGTCGGCCACCACAACGCGCGGATCGTCGCCGGCGTGAAGGCGGCGCGGCGCGCGGTCGCGGCGCAGGCGGTAACGCTCGGGACGCTGACACAGCGCCAACAGCATCTGACCGCGCAGGTCTCGCTGGAGCGCAACCAGGTGGCCGCGATCAAGCTGTCGCTGGTGCGCCGGCGGCTGGCGGCCGCGCGGGTGCAGGCGGCCGAGCAGGGTCGGCTGTCATCGGCGCGGGCGCAGGTCGCGTCGCTGAGCTCGCGGCTGACGCGGCTGCTGGCCGCGCAGCGGGCCGCGGCGCAGCGGGCCGCCGTGCGGCAGGCTGCCGCGCAGCAGTCGGCCGGCTCGGGGGCATCGAGCGGCTCGGGGGCATCGAGCGGCTCGAGTGGCTCGTCCGGCTCGGGTCCGCCGGCGGCGGCGCCCAGCGCGTCGTCGAGCGGCGGCTTTGAGTTTCCGATGCCCAAGGCCGACGTCTCGCCGCCGGCGACCTGGTCTCCGGACCAGGGCGTCGACATCTCGGCCCCGGGCGGGACGCCGGAGCTGGCGGTCTGCTCGGGCACGATCGTGCTGCACGGGATCGGCGGCTTCGGGCCCTCGGCGCCGGTGATCCATTGCGACAGCCCGATCGACGGGTACAGCTACGTCTACTACGGCCATGCCGGTCCGGGCAACTGGGTTCCGATCGGCACCCACGTCTCCCAGGGGCAGGTGATCTCCGAGGTCGGGTACGGGATCGTCGGGATCTCGAGCGGGCCGCACCTGGAGATCGGCTTTGCCGACTCCAGCGGCTCCCCGATCGGGTCTCAAACGGCGGGCACGATGCTGTCGCTGCTGCAGGCCGCCTACGCGGCCTGAGGGGTCCCGGAGCTCACGCGGCGGCGCCCAGTCGCTCCACCAGCGAGCGCGCCGCCTGCACCAGCTCGGGCGGGTCGAGCACCGTGATCGACGCGTCGAGCAGCGCCATCCAGACCAGGAAGCTGCGCGACCAGGGGCCGTGGGTGGTCACGATGCAGGCCGCCTCGCCGGCGGGCTCGATCGTTACGTAGCGTTGCGGGATCCGGCGCGCGGCCTCGGCGGCGGCCAGTCCGAGCCGGATCCGGCCGGGCGGCGGCGGCATGTCTCCGTCGGCGCGGTCGCCCCCGGCACCGCCGCCTGCGCCTGCACCCTCGCCTGGGCCGGCCCCGCGACGCAGCTGCCGCTGCACGTACGCGGCCGGGTCGCCGCCTGGAACCGTCCGGCGCCGGCCACGGCCGGCCTCGCGCGCACGTCCGTTGATCCGGTCCAGGCGGAAGGTGCGCCAGTCATCGCGATCGACGTCGAACGCGACCAGGTACCAGCGGTGGCCGCTGTGGACGACCGCGCACGGCTCGACGGTGCGCTTGGTCGCGCTGTCGTCCCGAGCGACGTAGGCGAACTGGAGCCTGGCCGCGTCGCGGCAGGCCGCCGCGAGCGTTGCCAGCAGGTCGGGGTCGATCCGCGGCCCGTCGATCGGAAACGCCGAGGTGGCGCCGCTGAGCGCGCTCACCCGCCGGCGCAGCCGCGACGGCAGCACCTGCTCCAGCTTGGCCAGCGCCCGCACCGAGGTCTCCTCGATCCCCGCGATCGAGCCCGAAGCGGCGGTCCGCAGCCCGACGGCGACCGCGACGGCCTCCGCGTCGTCGAGCAGCAGCGGCGGAAGCTCGGTCCCGGCGCCGAGCCGGTAGCCTCCGGCCACGCCCGGCGCGGCCTCGATCGGGTAGCCGAGCGAGCGCAGCTTGTCGACGTCGCGCCGAACGGTTCGCGGCGTCACCTCGAGTCGATCGGCCAGCTCCCGGCCGGTCCACTCGCGGCGGACCTGAAGCAGCGACAGCATCGCCAGCAGGCGGGCGGACGTCTGGACCATGGTGCCTGGTCAGAATGATGGTCATTGCGGACAGATACTGTCCGCAAGGCCGCTTCGCGTGACCAATTGCGGCCTTCGCATGACCTCGATTGCCGAGATGCTGCCGCGCATGTCAACCACCACCATCACCACTCACACGGCGGTCGCCGGTAGTAGGCGACGCCGCATCAACCCGACCTGGCTGGGCTTTGCGGTCGTGATCGCCTCCGCGGTCATGGACCTGCTGGACTCGACGATCGCCCAGACCGCGGCGCCCGCCATCCATCCAGCGCGACCTCGGCGGCTCATACGCCGCGCTGGAATGGATCACCGCCGCCTACACGCTCGCGATGTCGGCGACGCTGCTGGTCGGCAGCCGTCTCGGCGACATGCTCGGGCGCCGCCGCGTCCTGCTGGCGGGGATCGGCGGCTTCGTGTGCGCCTCGCTGGCGTGCGCGCTGGCACCGTCGTCGGGAGCATTGATCGCCGCGCGAGCGCTGCAGGGGATGATCGCCGCGATCATGGTCCCGCAGGGCTTCGGCCTGATCCGCGAGCTGTTCGGCGACGATGGCCAGCGCAACGCGTTTGCCGTGTTCGGGCCGGTGATGGGTCTGGCGGCGGTCGCCGGGCCCCTGCTCGGCGGCGGAC
>JBOGYE010000129.1:0-8486 GCA_050696635.1 Solirubrobacteraceae bacterium
GGGGCGACATCCTGCCCACCGTCTGGACCGATGACGGCTCCGAATACACGCTGATGGACGACGGCGGCACGGTTGCGGGGCGCGGCCGGCTGTGGAAGCAGTCACTGGCCAGGATCACCGGTGTGCCGCCGCGGATCGCCTTCTCATACATCGGCGACGCGAGCCTGCCACCGCCGTACTCATTAGCCCAGATCAGGCACAACCGCGCGCTGTGGAGCGGGCCCCTGGGGCCGTATTACTCCAGCGGCCTGGTCGAGGCCGACCACGTCCTGTTCGCGACCCAGGAAAATGACTGGGACTGGGCCGTCAACGGCTGGTTCACCGGTCTGGCAGGGATCGCGTACTCGACCGATCTCGGCGGGCACTGGACTCTGGCCGACAAGCCGTTCCCCGCTCCGCTGGGGAACCTCAGCTGGGTGGTCCGCGGGCAGGGCGGCAACTACCCCGACGGCTACGTGTACGCGATCGCCACCGAGCGCGAGTTCAACGCCACCAACCTGCTTATGGGTCGCAGCCGTCCCGACGTCGCGGACATGACCGATCCCACGAACTGGCAGTGGGTATCGGGCTGGCAGTCGGCCGGCGGCCAGCGATGGCCGGTGTACTCCAGCTCGCTGGCGGCCGCGATGCCGATCGCGAGCTGGCCGTCGCACATCACCTACCCGCAGATGGCCTACGACTCCCCGCTGCATCGATACCTGTTGACGTCCACCCACTCCTACGTCAACGCGCACCGCCGGGGATCTGGCGAAGCGGCTCAGAGCTCGTGATCCTCGCGGCTCCTCACGCCTGGGGGCCATTCTCGTTCGTCGCGCGCGAGGGCGACTTCGGACCTTCCAACGGCTACGGCGCGGGCCTCCCGGTCGGCTGGATCAGTCGCAACGGCCGCCGCCCGTGGCTGAAATGGGCCGCCAACTTCGACGGCTGCGGCCCCGGCCTGAACTGCTCTGGCGGGTACGGGTTTAACTAGCGACAGCTGACGCTGGCGCTCGCGCCGACGCCGACGCCGACGAGTCACGCTGGGTCGCATCCCGCTCCGGCCGCCGCCGCCGGCAAACACAAATCCAACGCAACGGTCACCCGATCGCGGACCGCCGGTCTGGCACGCTCCCACGATGGCCGAAACCGAAACCGCACCTGCCCCCGCGCGTGGCTGCTGAGCTCCGGCTGAGCGTCGTCGTCCCCGTGTTCGGGTGCGCCGGCTGCCTGACGGCGCTGCACGAGCGCTTGACGCGCAGCGTTGCCGCGCTGACCGACGACTACGAGCTCGTGTTCGTGGACGACCGCAGCCTCGACGGGGGCTGGGACGTGCTCCTGAAGCTGGCGAGCTCAGACGTCCACGTTCGGGCGCTGCGCCTGAGCCGCAACTTCGGCCAGCACGCAGCGATCACCGCTGGCCTCTCCGAGGCCCGGGGTGACTGGGCCGTGGTGATGGACTGCGACCTGCAGGAGGCGCCCGACGACATCCCGCGGCTGTGGGCCGCCACGCGCGAGGGCTTCCAGATCGTGCGCACCGTTCGCCGCGGACGCCGCCACCCGCCCGTCAAACGCTGGGCCAGTCGCGCCTACCGCCGCCTGACGCTGGAGGCCGATGCGCCGCCGGACTACAGCACCCTGAGCCTGATCTCGCGCCCGGTGATCGACGCCTTCGTGCGCCTGCGCGACCGGGATCGCGAATACTTGACGGCGCTGGACTGGCTCGGGTTCGACGGCACCGCGATCGAGATCGAGCACGCCGAGCGACACCACGGAGCCAGCGGATACACGCTGCGGCGGCTGGTCTCGGTGGCGCTGGACGGCATGTTCTTCCGCAGCACCGCGCTGCTGCGGGCGGTCGTGCTCAGCGGGTTCCTTGTCGCGCTGGTCGGGGTCGCGCTGGCGATCTTCGAAATCGCGGACTACTTCGCAGAGCCTCACAAGACCGTGCCCGGCTACACCAGCCTGGCGGTGCTGCTGTTGATCCTCGCCGGCTTCGTGATCGTCTCGATCGGCGTCGTCGGCCTGTACGTCGGGAGAGTGTTCGACCAGGTCAAGGACCGGCCGCTGTACCTGATTGACGCCCGCGTCGAGAGCTCTCGCGCGTCCGGCGTCGGCGACCGGCAGCCGGCGCACCGCGAACACTCGATCGACTCGGCGATCAGCCCAGACGGGGATCGAGCACGTACACCTGCTCGCGGCCCCCGGGGATCTTGAACGACTCGACCCATAGCCGGCGGTAGCTGTCCATCAACCGCGCGAGCGTTCGCTCGTCGAATCGCTGCCGGTGCCCATCGCCGGCGCCCCCTGGATCGGTCCCGCCCCGACCGACTCTCGCCACTAGCGGGACGCGGCTCGTAGACAGGTTGCGGATCGGCTCGGACACGATCACGCGCTCGCGCGCCGCGGCCAGCATCCGCTCGACGATCGATCGCGCGTCGGGGAGAAAGTGGTAGAGGGACGCCTGCATGATCACCACGTCGGCGGCGGGCAGAGACTCGTCGCCGCAGGACAGATCGAGCGCGATCGTCCGCGCCCCCAGCAGCCTGAGCCGCGCAAGGAACCGTTCGTTGACATCGACCGCCGTATAGGAGCCCGCGCGGGCGCGCAGATGGCGCTGATACAGCGCCCCAGGTCCCGGACACAGCTCCAGCACAGAGGCGCCGGGCCTGACCCTGTCGGCCACGGCGCGCATCCGGCCCGCGTAGTGGCGCCCGTACAGCGCAAGCATGACCAGCTCGTAGCCGCGCGCGCTGCGATAGACCAGACTGGCGCTCACGGTCCGCCTCGGGGCAAGTCGCCGCCCGCGTCGACCTGCAGGCACGGCGGCCCCTGGATGCCGAGCGGGACGGCGCCGATGGCGCCCACGTCAAACGGCGCGAAGGCCGAGCCTGTGATCGCCGGCGCGCGCAGCTGGGCCGGCTCGAGCGAGGACACGGACACGACCGTGCGCCCGGGCGCCAGCGTCAGGCGCTGCGCGAATCGCGTCCCGCTCGGCGCCGCCAACAGCTCCCGCGCGATCGCACCTGCCGGGCCCCGCGCGCGCAACATGACGCGCGTCGGCGCGCTCGCGGCGGCGGTGGCGCTCAACAGCGCGGTCTGAGTCGAGGAGGTCGGATTGGTCACGGTCAGCCGTCCGGTCGCGCAGGCCAGACGCAGCGGCGTGAGCACGGCCGGTCGCAGGGCGGCCAGCGCCGCCGCGGAGTGCGACGAGCGCAGGCGACGCGCCAGCGGTCGCAGGTCGTAGAACAGGAGTTCGCCGTCGCTGCTGCGCACCGGCGCGGCCCCGCTCAGCAGCGTGCGCAGCTCGCCGGCCAGCCTCACGCCAAGCGCGCCCGGGTATCCGCGCAGATCCACGACCAGGCCGTCGAACCCGGCCGCGGCGACGCCCTCAACCGCGGCGCTGGCGGGCTTATACGCCAGCTGCGCCTCCCAGTCGGTCGCGCGCCCTTTCATCGACCCGTAGCTCCACCGCAGCCCGTGCGAGTGCAGATACAGGGCTACCTCTTCGTACTCGAACGCCAGCGGGTAGGAGTACGGAGTCGTCTGGCCCGGGTCCAGGAACGGCTGATACCCCTCGGGGAACGGGACATACGGCATCTGGAAGATCTCGGCGCGCGGCGGCAGGCGCCGGGCGATCTGGGCCACGAAGCTCCCATCGGCGCGGAACTCGGACGCGTCGCGCGCATAGTTGGGCACGAACACCGGACTCGTCTGGTCAGCGATCCCGAACGCCAGCACGATCACGCCCACCACCCAGAACAGCCCCGCCGCGCGACCATCGCGCAGGCGCGCTCGCAGGGCGTCGAGCAGCACTCCCACGGCGACCAGCGCGAAGAAGGCGATCAGCACCGACATGCGGTTCCAGGCGCGGATGTCGCCGCTCACGAACACCCGCGTCAGGCTCGAGATGGCGCCCGTCGTCGCGACCGCCAGACAGACGCCGATGCCCGCCGCGCAACGTAGCAGCGTGGCGCGCCTGCGCACCATCAGCGGCGCCCCGGCGATCGCGCCGATCGAGATCACCACCAGCCACACGAAACCGATGTCGCCGACCGTCCCGATCGACTCGAAGCACTGCTCGCAGTAGCCGTGTGGGGGCGTGGCCGCGGCATAGCGCTGGGTTATCTGCGCCAGCGGGGCGATCCGATCATGCAGCGGCGGCAGCAACAGATACGAGGGCGACAGCGCCAGGTCATCGCCGGCGTCGGCCGTGTGCTGAACGATGTGGTTGGAGCCGTGTCCGGCGTCGTAGATCAGTGTCGGCGCCAGGTTGATGGTCAACACCGCCACGACGACCGCGCAGGCCACCGCCCCCAATGCGACAGCCGCCCGCCCGCGCCGGGCGATCGCCGCCAGCAGGGTGGCGCCGAGCAGCAGCACGAACCCGAACACCGCGTAGTACAGGCCCGTCGAGCCGATCACGATGCACATCACCACGGTGCCGATGCTGCGGCGTGTCAACCAGCTGCGCGAGCCCCTGCGACGTGTCAGCACCGGCTCACCCCCGACGATCGACACGAACAGGTACGCGGTCAGCGGCAGCGACCAGTATGACGACAGGAACACGTGCGAGTCACTGCGGAAGAAGTGATACGGCAATACCGCGAACAGGACCGCGCACACCGCGGCCGCCGGCGCAGACACGCACAATCGGCGCAGCACGAGGTAGGCCGACCCGGCATCGAGCGCGAACGTGAGCAGCAGGAACAGGTTGATCACCACTCCGATCTGCGGGAACGGCCAGGCGACCCCCTTCAGCAGCAGGAGGTTGAGCAGGTCCACCGTCTGGGGGTAGTCGTACAGCTGCTGTCCGAACGGCGCCCCGAGGCTGTGATTGGTCAGCACCCAGCCGTGATCGATGATCCCCTTGATCAGCATCAGGTAGAACTTCGTGTCGTCGCCCTTGGAGTAGCGAAGTGGCACGGTCAGATCGCCCTGCCACATGCGCAGCGCCCAGGCGCCGCACAGAACAGCCAGCAGCGCGACGCCGATTCCGACCCACAGGTCTCCGTGTCGGACCCGCCGACGTCTGACCGAGGGCGTGGTCGCCATCAAGGTGCGCTCTGTCTGATCGATCGACGTCACCGAGCACCGCGGGCGCCGGTCGAAAGTAGGCTAACCTGCCGCGCGGCCCGGGTTGGCGCCCCGGGGTCGCTGCCCGAACCGACCGAGCGGCCCCAAGCTGCACCCGGCTGGATTCTCATGTTCCTCCACCACTCGGGTAGCACCACCCGAACGAGACCAAGCTGATTCTGACGCCCATCGCAGCCCACTCTACGCAGCGCCGACCCCAAGGATCGGGGGCGCGGTGACGACCGCCGCCGCGCGGCCTCGCTCGTTCGGCGAGCGTCGTCGGGAGCGGCGCCCGCCGGTCAGGCCCGCGACGATCCCCGGCCTGCGGCCATACATCTGGGTCGCGGCGGCGGCGATCACGATCGCGGCCGTGTCGCTGCTGTTCCCGTCCACGCCGAACTACGACCCGTGGGCGTGGGTGATCTGGGGGCGCGAGATCGTCCACGGACACCTGGTCACCAGCGGCGGACCGACATGGAAGCCGCTGCCGATGTTCTTCACAACCGTGTTCGCGCCACTCGGCGACGCGGCCCCGGACATGTGGCTGGTGGTCGCCCGCGCCGGCGGGCTGATGGCGCTGGCGATGGCCTTCATCCTCGCGGCCCGGCTGACGCGCGACGCGATCGCCGCGCCTCGCACGATGGGTCAGCGCCTCCTTTGGTCTGCCGCTCCGCTGCTCGCCGGCCTCGTGGCGGCGATCGGCGTGCTGACGCTGTCGCGGTTCGTCTACGACGTCTCGCTCGGTTACTCCGAGGGGCTGCTGATCAGCTTCGGGCTGCTGGCGATCGCGCGGTTGCGCGACGGCGCTCACATGCAGGCGTTCGTGTTCGCCTTCGCCGCCTCGCTCGATCGGCCGGAGGTGTGGCCGTTTCTGCTGCTCGGCGGGGCCTGGCTCTGGCGGCGCGATCCCGCAAGGCGACGGTCGATCGCGATCCTAGTGGCCGCCCTGGTGCCGCTGTGGTTCCTGCCCGACCTGATCGGCTCCGGGTCGATTCTGCGCGGCGTCGACTACGCGCTGTATCCACGCGCCGCGGCGAAGGCGCCGTGCCCGTTCTGCACGGAGTGGGAGACGGTGGCGTGGCCGCTGGTTCTGACGCCGTTCAAGATCGGCCTCGCGCTGGCGCTCGCGCCCGGGCTGCTGGGCCTCGCCCGCCTGCTGGCGCCCGGTCGCCACGGCCTGCTCAAGAGGACGGCGATGGCGATCGGATCGCACCGGCTGGTGCTCGCCCTGGTGAGCGTCGGCCTGGCGCTGTTTGTGGAGGACGCTCTGCTGACTCAGCTGGGCTCCTCCGGCAACGACCGCTACCTGTTCCTGCCGGCCGCGATGCTGATCATCGCCGGCGCGGCGGCCTGGGCCTGGACGATGATCTGGCTCGCTACCGCATTGGCCAGGTTCTCCGGACCTACGCTGGGAGTGCTCGTCGCGCTGCTGGTCTGCGGCTGGTGCTTTCTCGCCGTCTCCCCGACCCGAGGCTCGACGCTGATCGACGCCGGCCCGACGCTGCGCGCGCTGCGCTACCAGGCCAAGCTGCGCGAGGACCTGCCCAGGGCCGTCCGCGATGCCGGCGGGCACGGACGGCTGATCGCCTGCGGGCCGATCGTCGGCAATCCCTCAAACGCGCCGCTGCTCGCGTGGGCGCTGCACACCGGGATCGGCCAGCTACAGAGCCTCACGGGCCACGTCCTGATCCAGAGCCGGGCCTACGGGACCGCTCCGCTCCTACCGGCGGTTCCCGCCGGCGGCAACTACCGCCTGGTCGCCGACGTGCGCACCGTGCGGATCTACAGCGACTGCCGCTGAGGGCTGAGGGGTCCCCTCGGCCCCTTACTGCGCGGCGCCCAGGTCCGCACGCAGCGCCCGTGCGGCGCCCAGATACACATGCTGGGGAGAGTGATCCTCGGCGGCGTAGTAATGCACCATCACCCGCACGATCCGGGGCAGCGAGCCGGGTACCGGCACCTCCTGCGCGCACAGCAGGGGGGTGCTGTCGAGCCCCAGTCGCCGCGCGGCAAGCGCCGGGAACTCGGCATCCAGATCATGGGTCAGGGTGAAGATGCAGCTCACCAGCGACTCGGCCGTGAGCTCGTTGCGAGCCATCAGCTCCGAGATCAGCGCGCTCGTGCCCTGCAGGATCGCGCTCGCCTCGTTGGCGTCGACGCTGGTGGCGCCTCGCAGCGCGAACAGTCGCATGGTCGGCGGAATCTTGCCAGAGCGCCTTACGCGCGCCTATTGCGCGAGCCGGTTCTGCAGGGCTGTCGCCGTCCGTCCGGCATGTGTGTCGAGCAGGTTGATGTTGTGTTTGGACATGTAGACCGGCGTCACCGGCATGAACGTCAGCAGCAGGAACACGGTCAGGACCATCGCCAGCCGCCGCAGCCGCAGGCTCGATCCCAGCGCCGCCAGCGGCAGCAGCCACACGACATACCACGGCACCAGCCACCCCAGGCTGGCGATCAGTGCCAGCATCGCCCAGCCGGCTCCCGCCAGCCAGTCGCGGCTGGTGAAGAACTGGTGCGCGATCACAGCCACCACGCAGACCTCCGCGAGCCGCAGCAGGTCCGGCGTCGCGCCGCCGATGTGCAGCAGGACGCCGAACAGATTCGGGATGCTGAACGCCGTCAGCACCGCGCTCTGCTGGGCGAGGTTGGGAATCGCGAGACCGAACAGTCCGACGCTGATCACCGCCAGCGGGACCGCGGCCGCGGCGGCACCGACCAACACGCGGGTCCGCCGCGGCCGGGTTCGAGCGGCGACCAGCAGGAACGGCAGCAGCAGGATCGCCGTGAACTTGACCGCCACGGCCACGATCAGGATGGCGCCGGCGCTGCGATCACGACCCGCGAGCGTCAAGGCGACGGCGGCCAGCATCGGCGCCAGCATGAAGAAGTCGTTGTGGAAGCCCGCGACTGCGTAGATGATGTAGATCGGGTTCAGCGCCACGAACGCAACCGCGAACCGGGGGTCGCGGCCCAGGCGCCGTGCGCAGGCCCATACGAGTGCCACGAACGCGAGACCGATCGCGACCGTCACCACCTTCAGCACCCAGTAGGCGACCACCAAGGGAAGGAATGCGAGCGGATAGGTGAGAGCGGTGAACAGCCACCCGTAGGGGCTTGACAGGTTGTGCCAGCTCGCGAACATCGACACGGGGTCGAACATCTCCTGCCCGATCACGTGGTGGTAGGGATTGAGGTGGTGAAGCGCGCCGAGCCGGGCGTAGCCCAGGTAGTTGAACAGGTCCGTCAGCTGCATTGGCGGGCTCAGCAGGAGGATCAGGTTGAGCGCCACCACCGCGATCGCGATCGTCCGCATCGACAGCGAGCGCACCGCCAGCATGGCCGCCACGTAGGCCACCAGCATCACCACGAGGACCCCGCTGAAGATGTTGCCCAACACGATCGGATTGGTGATCAGGCGCCGGACGATGAGGTGC
>JBOGYE010000130.1:0-6240 GCA_050696635.1 Solirubrobacteraceae bacterium
CCTCCGGCGCCGGCGGTGGCCGCTCCATGGCGGGCCGCCGGGCGCTGCGCTCGAGCGCCGCCGAGCGGACCAGCTCGGCGATCAGCGCCAGGCGCTCGCCGATCAACACCTCAAGCTCCGGATCGGCTCCGCGCAGCTCGTCGCGCAGCGCCCCGAACAGCACCGCCCGCAGCGCCTCGACCGCCCGTGACACCTCCGCGGGCTCGCGCGCGCCGGCCAGCTCCCCCGCGCGCGCGGGCAGCGACCTCAGCTCGCCGCCGGGCTTCAGCCGCGCGAGCGCCCGATCGCCGGTGACCGCGCGCAGGATCGCGTCGCTCAGCGCCGGCGCCTCGCGCGCCAGGCGAGCAGTCAGGATCGCCGGCGCGCGCGCCAGCGGCGCGTCCTCGACCAGCGCCAACAGCCACCCCTTCGCGAGGTCGTCGACGCGCGGCAGCAGCGAGTCGATCGGGGCGTCGGCGACCGGGCGGGCCTGCCGCCGACGGGGTGGCACCGGCGGCATCTGGACTCTTCTATCACGCGCCGCCGTCGGTGTGGCACCGAATCGCGGCTGAGCGTCATCATGTCCCGCGATGATCTCGATCGCGCAGGCGCAGGAGCTGGTGCTCGCGACGCTGGCTCAGCTTCCGGCGGAGACGGTCACGCTCGACGATGCACTGGGGCGCGTGCTGGCGCAGGACGTCGTCGCCGCAGCGGACGTGCCTCGCTTCGCCAGCTCGGCGATGGACGGCTACGCGGTGCAGGCCGGGCCCGCCGGACGGTCGCTGCGGGTCGTTGGCGAGGCGCGGGCGGGCACTCCCGCCACGGTCCGATTGGGCGAGGGCGAGGCGATCCGGATCTCCACCGGCGCGGCGCTGCCGGAAGGCGCGACCGCCGTGATTCCCCAGGAGCGCGTCAGCGAGAGCGGACCAGACGCGGTGACGGCCGAGATCGCGGTGCAGAATGGGGCGAGCATCCGCGGCCCCGGAGAGGATCTCTGCGCCGGCGCCCGGGTCCTCGGCGCCGGCGAGACGCTCGGGCCGGCGCAGCTGGCCGTGGCAGCAGCGGCGGGGGCCGGCGCGGTCGCCGTCGCACGGCGACCGATGGTGGCGGTGATGTGCACCGGCGACGAGCTCCGCGCGCCCGGCGAGCCGCTGGCGCCCGGCGAGATCCACAACTCCAACGCCCCGATGCTGATCGGACTGGCGCGTCGCTGCGGAGCGCTGGTGGGCGGCGCTGAGCGCCTGCCAGACGACCGCGGCGCGACCGAGGACGGGATCCGGGATGCGCTGCGACGGTCGGACGTCGTGCTGATCTCAGGCGGCGTCTCGGTCGGCCCCCACGACCACGTCAAGCCGGCGCTCGGCGCGCTGGGCGTCCGAGAGCTGTTCTGGCGCGTCGCCCTACAGCCCGGGAGGCCGACCTGGTTCGGCGTCGCGGACGATGGGCAGCTCGTGTTCGGCCTGCCGGGCAACCCGGTCTCGTCGGCTGTGACCTTCTCCCTGTTCGCGGCGCCGGCGCTGGCGGCGTTGCAGGGCGCCGCGCCAGCTCGGCCGACCCATCCCGATGCGTTGCTGGCGACGGACGTCGGGCGCCTGCACGACCGCGAACAGGCGCTGCGCGTCCGGTTGCGCAATCGCGACGGCGCTGTGGTCGCGTCCCCCAACGGAGCCCAAGGCTCGCACATCCTCAGCTCGCTGCTCGGCGCGGACGCGCTGGCGCTGATCCCCGCCGGCGACGGGGACCTGCCCGCCGGCACCAGGGTGGCGCTTGCGGCGCTCGCCGGCTGAGCGTGGTTGACGTGAGAGCGATGGCTCGAGCGGCCACAACGTGGGCCAGCACCCGCGCCAGGCTCCGACGCCGCGCCCGAGCGGTGATCGTGTCGCCGAGCCGCTCGACCGTCGTCCACCGCGACGGAGCGGTGCGCTCGGTTCAAGCGGCGGTACTGACGATGGACGCGGCCGACCTCGAGCGGCTGTGGGTGGCGGCGAACCTCGAGAACCTGGCACGAACCTACTGGCGCTTCCTGTCGCGGGTCACGCTGGGGCTGATCCGGGTGCACTACACCTCGGACAGCCGCGCTGTGGTGCTGGTGTGGCGGCGGCTGACGCTGCTGCGCTTCGATGCGCCGCAGTACACGCTGCACCACGACCGCGGCGGCGTGCGCTGGCGGATCCGCGACGGTCTGCTGGTCTCCCGCGCTGGGCGCGGGACGGGCTTTCTGGCGCTCGACGTGCGCCGCGGTCCGCCCGGGCCGGCGGGACCGCGTGCCCGCGAGGACGTGCGGATCGAGGTGGAGGTGGCGAACTTCTACCCGTCGATCGCCGATCGCTTCAGCGTCCCGGTCTACGAGCTGACCCAGGCGCTCGTGCATGTGCTGGTCACGCACGCGTTCCTGCGCTCGCTCGCGCGGCTTGACCTGGCGCGCTCGAGGATCGGCCGGCTCAGCCCTGAGCGACGCCGCTGATCGTCCGCATCTTGGTGCGATCGTGGCGCGCGAAGATCCGCCGCACCGTGCCCGATCGGGAGCGCATCACCAGCGATTCTGTGCTGGCGCCGCGGTCGCCCTGATAGCGCACTCCCTGGAGCACGTCGCCGTCGGTGACGCCGGTGGCGGAGAAGAACGCATCATCGCCCGCGACCAGGTCGTCGCAGGTCAGCACGCGGTCCAGGTCATAGCCGGCCGCCTTTGCGCTTTCACGCTCGGCGTCGTCGCGCGGCCATAGGCGGCCCAGCAGTTGGCCGCCTATGCACTTGATCGCCGCCGCGGACAGCACGCCCTCGGGGGTGCCGCCGATCCCCCACATCAGGTCCACCGGCGAGTTCTCAGATACGGCCAGCAGCGACGCGGACACGTCGCCGTCGGTGATCAGGCGCACACGGGCGCCGGCGTCGCGCACCTGACGGATCGCATCCTGGTGGCGGTCGCGGTCGAGCATCACGACCATGACGTCGCGAATGTCCCGCTTGCGCCGTTCGGCGACCAGCTCCAGCGTCTTGGCCAGCGGCCGGTCGAGGTCGAGCAGGTCGGCGATCTCCGGGCCGCCGGCGATCTTCTCCATGTAGACGCACGGGCCGGGGTCGAACATCGTCCCCCGCTCCGACAGCGCGATCACCGCCAGCGCGCTGGGCATGCCAAGCGCCGCCAGCCGGGTGCCCTCGAGCGGGTCCACGGCGATGTCGACCGCGGGCGGCGAGCCATCGCCGATCCGCTCGCCGTTGTAGAGCATCGGCGCCTCGTCCTTCTCCCCCTCCCCGATCACGACCACGCCGTCCATCGAGACCGAGTCCAGCACGTGGCGCATGGCGTCCACCGCCGCCTGATCGGCGCCCTCCTTGTCGCCGCGCCCGACCATCCGAGCGGCGGCAAGCGCAGCCGCCTCGGTGACCCGGACCAGCTCCAGCGCGAGGTTGCGATCCGGCTTGGTCGGGCTGGCATCCATCGGCGCCCGGGAGCCTAGTACACGCGTCCGTCAGTTCTGCGCGTTTCGACGTGCGTCTGAACGCGTCTGACGTGAGGCGATGAGCCCGCCGTACCACCAGCAGTCTCAGCTCATCGCCTCACGCCAGCCACGCCCAGCCACCCACGCAGTACTTCCGGACACGTGCACTAGCGGGCAACGACCGGATAGGGTTTCGAGCATGGAGATCGCCGGCAGCGCAGCAATCGTCGTCGGCGGCGCCTCGGGGCTCGGGGCGGCAACCGTCAGGCATCTGCACGCCGCCGGAGCTCGGGTGCTGATCGCCGATGTAGACGCCGATCGCGGCGCCGCGCTGG
Organism: Solirubrobacteraceae bacterium; assembly: GCA_050696635.1. Taxonomy (GTDB): domain Bacteria; phylum Actinomycetota; class Thermoleophilia; order Solirubrobacterales; family Solirubrobacteraceae; genus Palsa-465. Next base: position 3,755 of record JBOGYE010000130.1, read on the forward strand.
CTCACGAATTGGGCGACCGGGCGGCGTTCCAGCGCGCCGACGTGACCGACGCGAGCACCGTCATCGAGGCCGTGCAGGCTGCCGCGGGCGCCGCCGAGGGTGGGCTGCGGATCTCGATCTGCTGCGCTGGGATCGGGACGGCGCAGCGGGTCGCCGGCCGCCGTGGTGCGCACGATCTGGATGCGTTCGGGCGCGTGATCGCGGTCAACCTGATCGGCACCTTCAACGTGCTGCGCCTGGCGGCGGCGGCGATGCTGTCAAACGAGCCGCTGGACTCCGGCGAGCGTGGCGTGTGCGTCAACACCGCCTCGATCGCGGCCTTCGACGGCCAGATCGGGCAGGTCGCCTACTCGGCATCCAAGGGCGGGATCGTCGGTCTGACGCTGCCCGCGGCCCGGGATCTGGCGGTTGCAGGCGTTCGGGTGTGCACGATCGCGCCGGGAACGTTCGACATGCCGCTGCTGGGCGAGCTGTCGCAGGAGACGCGGCGCGGCCTGGGCGGTGCGGTGCCGTTCCCGTCGCGCCTCGGGCGCCCTGCCGAGTACGCGGCGCTGGCCGCGCACATCGTGGAGAACGAGATGCTGAACGGCGAGGTGATCCGGTTGGACGGGGCCCTGCGAATGCCACCGCGCTGACCGGCACCCCGCGGCGGCGCCCAGCGATGCTCCCCAGCGGGGCGCCCAGGGGTTCCCGCCATTCTGACGGGAGCCCCAATCTAAAGCAGTTCGATCAGCATCGCCTGCCCCATTCCCCCGGCTACGCACATCGACTCGATCCCGTAGCGGCCGCCACGCGCGCGCAGCCCGTTGATCAGCGTCGTCATGATTCGCGCGCCAGTCATCCCGAACGGGTGCCCAAGCGCGATCGCGCCGCCAAACGGGTTCAGCTGCTCGTCATCGATCCCCAGCTCCGCCTTGCAGGGTACGATCTGCGCGGCGAACGCCTCGTTGATCTCGACCACGTCGATCTCGTCGATCCTCTTTCCGACCTGCTCCAGCAGCGAGCCGATCGCCGGGATCGGACCGAGGCCCATGATCTCGGGACGGATCGCGGCGACCGTCGAGGCGACGATCCGCGCCAGCGGCTTGAGCCCCAGCCGCTCAGCCCGTGTGTCAGACATGACCAACACCGCCGCGGCCCCGTCGTTCAGCGGGCACGCATTGCCGGCGGTGACCGTGCCGTCGGGCTTGAACGCCGGCTTCAGCTTCGCCAGCACCTCCATCGTCGTCCCTGGGCGCGGACCGTCGTCGCGGGAGAAGACCGTCTCGGCGACCTCGGCCTCGTTGCCCTCGGTGTCGGTCTCGGTGTGGGCGGGCACGGTGACCGGCACGATCTCTGCGTCGAAGTGCCCCGAGTCGCGTGCGGCGACGGCACGGCTCTGGGAGATCACCGCCCACTCGTCCTGCTGCTCCCGAGTCACCCGGCAGCGCGCCGCGACGTTCTCGGCCGTCATCCCCATCGGGATGTAGACGTCGTACAGCGAGCCCTCGGACCCGTTCAGGCTCGGGTGCTTGGCCTCGTCCATCATCCCCGCGCCCAGCCCGGCGCGCGACACCGCCTCGACTCCCGCGGCGACGTACTGCTCGCCCTCGCCGGCGCGGATCGCGTGTGCGGCCATCCGGATCGTCTGCAGCGACGAGGCGCAGAAGCGGTTCACGGTGCAGCCCGGCACGTGGTGGTCAAGCCCGGCCAGCAGCGCCGCGTTGCGCCCGACGTTGTAGCCCTGCTCGCCGACCCCGGAGGCGGCGCCCATGATCACATCGACCGTATGCGCGAAGTCGACCCCGGGGTTGCGCTCGATCAGCGCCCGGATCGGGGTTGCCGCCAGCTCGTCCGCGCGCACCGCACGCAACGACCCCTTGAACGCGCGCCCGATCGGGGTGCGGACGGCATCGATGATCACGGCCTCAACCATCTAGAGCCCGAGCCCGCGCACGCCGCGCTCGCCCCAGCCGAGGTGGTGGGCCAGCTCGTGGCGCAGGGTGCGGGTCACCTGGGCGCGCAGCAGCTCCGGGTCGTGCCCGAAGTCGCGCTCCAGCGTGTCGCGGAAGATCACGATCCGATCGTGGAAGTAGTCCTGCGCGACCGTGTCGCCCTCGTACAGGCCGTAGGCGCCGCGCTGCGCGCCGCCGTCGGAGACGACCACGGCGACGTGCTCCAGCGCCCGGTGGAACTCCAGCGGCAGATCGTCGATCGCCGCGCGCACCGCGGCTCTGAACTCGTCGTCGGTCCCATCGGCGTAGTCCGGTGGCGGGATGGCGCGCAGGCGGTCCTGCATCGCGAGCCGCTCCGCACGGCGGACGATCGCCTCGAACTCCGACTCGGACTCGGGCTCCTGCCAACCGGCAACGCGGGTGAGAACCAGCACCACGACCGCGATGAACAGCACGGTCCCGGCGCCGAACACCGCCAGCCCCTGCGCGATCCGGACCACGGGCGAGCCGGACGCACCGCTGGCGAGGCTGACGAACGCCAGCCCGAACAGC
>JBOGYE010000131.1:0-7879 GCA_050696635.1 Solirubrobacteraceae bacterium
GCGCAGGAGCGCGTCGGCGAGCACTTCGACGAGCTGGCCCGTGCCAAGGGACTGCCCGCCGGGGCGCCGCGCGAGTTCGACGCCGCCTACTACCGCCACCAGCTGCCGGGCGGGATGGTGACGACCACGCGCCGAATGCTGGCCGAGCTGCGCCGTCCCGAGTGCTACGAGCAGGTGCTCGACGAGGTGACCCGGGTTCGCGCCGAGATGGGCTATCCGATCATCGTCACGCCGGTGTCGCAGTTCATCGCCAGCCAGGCCGCGCGCAACGTGATCGACGCTGAGCGCTGGGCCAACGTGTCCGACGAGACGGTCCGCTTCTTCCTCGGCCACTACGGCACGCCGCCGGCGCCGGTCGATCCCCAGATCGCCGATCGTGTGCTGGCGCGCCCGCAGGCCAAAGAGCTGGCGCGGCTCGAGCCGCTGCACTTGGAGGGCACGCGGCAGCGCTTCGGCGCCCGGATCTCCGAAGAGGATCTGCTGTTGCGGCTGACGATGCCGGCCGAGCAGGTGGACGCGATGGTCGCCGCTCGCGACGCCGCCGCGGCCGGTCGATCGCCGGCGCCGCTGCCGGCGGCCAGGCCTGGGCGCGCGCCGCAGGTGACGCTGCTGGCCGAGCTGCAGCGCCGGCCGTCGCTGAGGAGCGTCGAGGTCGCCAAGCACGACGAGCGGCTGGTGTGGCGCCGTGGCTGACGGCGCGGCGGCAGCCGACGGCGCGCTCGAGCTCGACGGCGCGCGCGCGTTCATGTTCGATATCGACGGCACGCTCGTGCACCGCGATCACGATGGCCGTGGCGCCCCGCAGCCGGGGGCGCTCGAGGTGCTGGAGCGGATCCGCGCCTCGGGCCGGCGGCTGGTGCTGTTCACCAACGCCAGCCACGTCCCGTCGGCGACGGTGGCGGCCGGCCTGCGGGCCGACGGCCTGCACGTGACCGACGAGGAGCTGCTGACACCGACCGACAGCGCGATCGCCTGGATGCGCAGCCAGCACCAGGGCGTGCCGGTGCAGGCCTTCGCGACCGAGGCCGTCGCCGACCACATGCGCGAGGCCGGGGTCATGCTGACCGACGGCGAGAACGCCGGCGCCGTCTACGTCGCGCATCTAGCCGAGGTGTCACTGGGCGAGGTCGAGCGCGCGGCCCGAGCGATCGCCGACCGCGGCGCGCCGCTGTATACGGCCAGCTACACGCGCGGCTACGCGGGCGCGAACGGGATCATCTTCAGTCGCGGTTCGATGATCGCGGCGGCGATCGCCAAGGTCTCGGGCGTTCGCCCGAAGCTGCTCGGCAAGCCGTCGCGGGCGGCGGTGACGGCGCTGAGCGGGCGCCTCGGCGTCGCGGCCCGCGAGATCGCGGTGGTCGGCGACGACCTGGAGATGGACGTGGCGCTCGGGAAGCTCGGCGGCGCGCGGACGGTGCTCGTGCGCAGCGGGATCAGCGGTGCGGTCGACCTCGATGCCGTCCCACGCGCCCGCCGGCCCGACGCCGTCGTCGACGGCGTCGCGGACCTGCTCCCGCTGCTCTGAAGACGCTCAGGGCTCTCAGGCGCCGCGCGCTGCGGCGATCGCGCGCCAGACGCTCTCGCCGTTGACGGGCATGCCGAGGTGGCGCACGCCGTAGTGCGCCAGCGCGTCGATCACGGCGTTGTGGACCGCCGGCGTGGCGCCGATCGTCCCAGACTCGCCGATCCCCTTGGCGCCGAGCGGGTTGACCGGCGTCGGCGTCTCTGACTCGACCAGCTCGAACGACGGCAGCTCGCTCGCGGCGGGCATGCAATAGGTGACCAGGTTGGCGTGCTGCGGGTTCCCGCTCTCGTCGTAACGGACCTCCTCGAACAGCGCCTGCGCGATCCCGGCCGCCAGCCCGCCGTGGACCTGGCCCTCGGCTACCAGCGGGTTGATGATCGTGCCGGCGTCGTCGAGCGCGACCATCCGCTCGAGCGTCACGCGGCCGGTCTCGGTGTCGACCTCGACGACCGCCAGGTGCGCCCCGAACGGGAACGTTGGCTGCGCGGCCTGGAAGTCGGTCTCCGCCGCCAGCTCGACCAGTCGCCCGTCGCCGTCGAGCGCGGCCGCCAGCTCGGACCAGCTGAGCGCCGGCTCGGGCGCGCCGGTGACGTGGAAGCGACCGGCGTCCAGGTCAAGCACCATGTCCTCGGGGCTTGCCTCGAGTCGGTCGGCCGCCAGCGCCTTGGCCTTGTCCACCAGGATCTCGGACGCCTGCCCGGCGGCGACGCCGCCGATCTGGGTCGACTTCGAGCCGTAGGTCCCGGTGCCCCTGGGCACCCGGTCGGTGTCGCCGGCGACCACGGTGACGCGCTGCACGGGCAGCCCGGTGCGCTGGGCGACGATCTGCGCGAACGTCGTCTCGTGGCCCTGGCCGTGCGAGAACGAGCCGGTGCGGACGACCGCGTCGCCGTCGGCGGTGATCTCGACAGCGCCGAACTCCGATTCGCTGAGGCCGTTGGTGATCTCGACGTACGCGCACAGACCGATCCCGAGCTGGCGCACCGCGCCGTCGGCGCGACGCTGCGCCTGCTCGGAACGCAGCGCGTCGTAGCCGGCGGCATCAAGCACCTTGTCCAGCGCCCGCTCGTAGTCGCCGATGTCGTACGGCACGCCGCCCGCGGTCATGTGCGGCCACTGCGCGTCGGCCGGGATGAAGTTGCGCCGGCGCACGTCGGCGGGATCCATGTCGATCTCGGCCGCGAACATGTCGATCGCGCGTTCGATCATCTGCGTCGCCTCGGGCCGGCCGGCGCCGCGCACCGGGCCGGTCCAGGTGGTGTTGGTCACGACCGCCGTGATCTCCGCCTCGATCTTGGCGATCTCGTAGACGCCGCTGGACATCATGTGCGTCAGATGGGGGAGGAAGGCCCCGAGGCTCGGGTAGGCGCCGGCGTCCTGCAGGATCTTCAACCGCAGCGCCTTGACCTTGCCGTCGCGGTCACCGCCGATCTCGAAGTCGATCCACTGCGCGCGGCCGTGGTGAAGCGCGACCATGTGCTCAGAGCGCGTCTCGGTCCAGCGCACCGGGCCGCCCGTCGCGCGGGCGATCGCCGCCAGCAGCACGTCCTCGACGTCGAGCCCCTTGCCGCCGAAGCCGCCGCCGACGTCGGGCGCGATCACGCGGACCTGGTCGGGCTCGAGGCCAAGCGTGGCGGCGATGCCCGCCTTGTCCTGGTGCGGGGTCTGGGTCGACAGGCGGATCGTCAGCTTGCCGTCCTCGAACTCGGCCACGGTCGAGCGGGGCTCGATCGGCAGGGCCAGCAGCCGGGGGCTCTCGTTGGAGCCCTTGATCACGATGTCGCACCCGTCGAACAGGTTCTCGTCGCCCGCGCCCGGGATCCGCAGGCACGTGTTGGAGCCCGCAGGCTCGAAGAGCAGGACCTCGTCCTTGACGACCTCGCGGATGTCGGTGACCGCGGGCAGGGTGTCGTAGTCGACGACCACCAGCTCGGCGGCGTCGACGGACGCCTCGCGCGACTCGGCCACCACGGCGGCCACGATCTCGCCGACGTAACGGACCTTTTCCGTCGCCATCGGCGGGCGGTTCATGCTCTCATGGACCTGGATCATCGGCGGGGGCGGGGTGGGGTGCAGCCCCAGGTCCTCCGCGGTGAAGACCTGGACGCCCGGCAGGGCGCGCGCCTCCTCGGCGTCGATCGAGGTGATCGTGCCGTGGGCCACGTAGGAGCGCACGAACGTCACGAACATCGCGTTCTCGATCTTGGTGTCGTCGACGTAACGCCCGCGTCCAAGGAGGAAGCGCGGGTCCTCTCTGCGGCGAATGCGCTGTCCGATTCCAGTGGGCATCAGGCGTCGTGTCCTTTCCAACGGGGCCGTACGTGTCGGGAGCATTGTTATCAGTTTGGGCTCTCGTGGCCAGCAAATGAGCGCAGCCGCCATTGCCCGCGCGCGCACGGTGGCGCGGGCGCCCGGACGGGTTTGCGCGCCGGGTGGCGCATGTGAGAGGTTGTGGGGGCAATGACTGACGCGATCCACACCGACGTGCTCGTCGTGGGCACCGGGCCGGCGGGGGCCACCGCCGCCCTGACCCTGGCCACGCTGGGGGTGCAGCACATGGTCGTGACCAAGTACCGCTGGACCGCGAACACTCCCCGCGCCCACATCACCAACCAGCGGACCGTCGAGATCTTCCGCGATCTGGGGATCGAGGACGACATCAAGGCCAACGGAACCCCGCAGCACCTGATGGGCGACACCGTTTTCTGCACCAGCCTCTCGGGAGACGAGATCGGGCGGGTGCGGACGTGGGGGACTCACCCGGCCCGGCAGGCCGACTACACGCTGGCCAGCCCCTGCACGCACTGCGACCTGCCCCAGACGCTGCTGGAGCCGATCCTCGTCCGGCACGCCGCCGAGCGCGGCTCGCGGATCCGCTTTGACACAGAGTACCTGGGCCTGACCCAGTCAGAGGACGACGTCGAGGTTCGCGTGCGCGACCGCGTCTCGGGCAGCGAGTACACGATCATCGCCAAGTACGTGATCGGTGCCGACGGGGGACGCAGCCAGATCGCGCGGGACGTCGACCTGCCCTTCGAGGGCCAGATGGATGTGGCCGGGTCGATGAACATCGTCTTCTCCGCCGATCTCAGCGCGAAGGTGGCCCACCGCCCCAGCGTCCTCTACTGGGTGCTCCAGCCCGGCTCGGACATCGGCGGCATCGGGCTGGGCCTGGTGCGCATGGTGCGGACCTGGAACGAGTGGCTGATCGTGTGGGGCTATGACATCTCAGAGCCGCCGCCGGAGATCGACGACGAGGCCGCGACCGCGATCGCCCACAACCTCATCGGCGATGACACGGTCCCGATCACGATCCGCTCCACCTCGCTGTGGGGCAACAACAAGTGGTACGCGACCCGCTATCGCACGGGCCGGGTGTTCTGCATGGGCGATGCCGTGCACCGCCATCCGCCGTCGAACGGGCTGGGCTCCAACACGTCGGCCCAGGACGCCTACAACCTCTGCTGGAAGCTGGCCTACGTGCTGCGCGGTGACGCCGGCCCAGGCCTGCTGGACAGCTATGACCCCGAGCGCTCGCCGATCGGCCGCCAGATCGTGCTGCGCGCCAACAAGTCCATCGAGGAGTTCGGCCCCATCTTCGAGGCGCTGGGCATCACTGACACCAGCGATCCCGACGTCATGAACGAGCGGATGCGGGCCCGCGCCGACGACAGCGCCGATGGCGCGGCCCTGCGCGAGAAGCTCAAGGCGGCGCTCGAGCTCAAGGACTACGAGTTCAACGCCCACGGGGTCGAGCTGGGCCAGCGCTACCGGTCTGCCGCCGTCGTCTCAGACGGGACGGCGGAGCCCGAGTACACGCGCGACCCGGAGCTCTACTACCAGCCGACGACCTGGCCCGGGGCGCGGCTGCCCCACTGCTGGCTGGGCGACGACGACGGTCACAAGGTGTCCACCCACGATCTCGTGGGCAAGGGCCGGTTCTCATTGCTCACTGGCATCTCGGGGCGGGGCTGGGAGGACGCCGCGCTCGCGGTGGGCGCCACGCTGGGCATCGAGATCGCCGCCCACGTGATCGGCCCCGGCCGCGAGTACATCGACCTCTACGACGACTGGGCGCGGCTGCGCGAGGTCGGCGAGGACGGCTGCGTCCTGGTCCGCCCCGACGCCCACGTCGCCTGGCGCGCCGCCACGATGCCCACCGACCCGGCGGGCGAGCTCGAGACGGTGCTCCGCACCATCCTCGACCGCGGCGCGGGCGCCACGCGCGCTCAGGGGTCGACGAACTCGGCGGGCTCTGAGGCGAACCCGGCGGCCACCGCCGCCAGCTGATTGGGCGAGCCGATCAGCCCCAGCTGGAGCTCGGCCTCCAGCGCCAGGGTCCGCTGCGCCTCGCCCGTCCATGACTCGTCATACAGCCGCTTGGCGGCACGAACGGCGTCCGGCGAGCGCCCGGCGATCTGCGCGGCGAGCTCCCGGGCCGCCACCGGCGGATCGTCGGCCACGCGGGTGACGACCCCCAGGTGCGCCGCCTCGGCGCCGTCAAACACGCGGCCGGTGAACGTCAGCTCCTTGGCCACGTCGATGCCCACCAGACGGGGCAGCGTGCGAGTGATCGACATGTCGGGCACCAGGCCCCACTTGACCTCCATCACCGACAGGCGCGTGCTGGGCGCGGCGATGCGGATGTCGGCGCCCAGCGCGATCTGCAGGCCGCCGCCGAAGCAGTTGCCGTGCAGCGCGGCGATCACCGGCATGGGGAGCTCGAGCCACGCGTGGGCGGCACGCTGAAACCAGTTGGGCACCTCGCCGCGCACTCGGTCCACCAGCCCGTCGAGCCCGGTGCCGGCCGCCATGATGCTGACCACGTCCAGGCCGCTGCAGAAGCTGGGACCCGCGCCGTGGAGGACCACCGCCCGGACGCCGGACTCGGAGGACAGGCGGTCCGCGGCGCGGCTGATCTGCTCGAACATGGGCACGTCGAGCGCGTTGTGCTTGTCGGCTCGGGTCAGCGTGACCACCGCCACGTGGTCTGAGACCGCCACGGCCACGCGTTGCTCTGAGGAGCTCACCGGCCTTCCACCGTGACCTCGTCGCCGACCTGGACCCGGCCGCCCTCCAGCACCTCGCCGTAGATCCCGAAGGCCAGCGGCTCGGTGGTGCCGATCTTGTGCCGGTAGGTGGCCAGCAGCTTGAGCGTGTCGAGGTCCCCCTCGCCGGTCTCCGGGTCGCGGGTGGTGATCACGCAGCGCCCGACATGTCCGCACGGCCGGACGAGCGCGGATCCGACGCGGATGCGACGCCCCAGCCAGCCGTCCTCCTCATGGGCCTCGACCCCGTCGATCTCGATGAGCATGCGGAAGCGCAGTCCGTCGACCCCGTCGCGCTCGGCGACCGCGGCCAGGTGGCGCAGGGAGGCGCGGGACATGACCGAGATGGCGCCGTGCCTGCCCCGGTCGACCGCGCTTCCGTCGGCCACGAGCCGCAACGGCTGCTCGAAGAACCCCGAGAGGGCGTCGTCCCAGGGCCCGCGAACCTCGCGCGCCTCCCGGGGGCGGTTGAAGAAGCTGGTGGCGACGGCCTCGCCGTAGACCACCTCGCCGGCGGCCTCGGTGCCGTCCGGGAAGGCAAGCGTGAGACCTTCCCCCGCCGCGTCGTAGTCGGCCACCACCGTCTGCAGGTACTTGAGGTTCTTGCCGTTCACCATCCGCCCGCGCTCATCGATCACGTAGAAGACGCGATTGTCCCGGGCGCCGCGATCGCCCAGTTCCACGCCGTCGACCGCGCGCACGCGGGTGCCCTTGACGGGCGTGGTGGCCAGTGCTGTAACGGTGATCGGCACGCCTCCAGTGTGCCGGGTCAGGCGGCGGTCAGTCGTGCGCCCTCCCGCCATCCAGGCTCGCCAGATCGCGCGCCGACTGATGGGCTCCGGACTCAGCCCAGTCGCGATAGAGCTGCCAATAGCGCCCCTCGGCGGCCAGCAGCTCATCATGGGTGCCCTGCTCCACGATGCGCCCGTTCTCCATGACCAGGATGCGCGCGGCATGGCGGATCGTGGACAGCCGGTGGGCGATGACGATCGCCGTGCGCCCGGCCACGAGGCGCCGCAGGCCCTTTTCGATGAGGCTCTCGGTGTGCACGTCGACGTTGGCCGTCGCCTCGTCGAGGACGAGGATCCGCGGATCGGCCACCAGTGCCCGCGCGAACGCGATGAGCTGGCGCTGCCCGGCAGAGAGCTGGACGCCGCGCTCGCCGACCTCGGTGTCATACCCCTGGGGCAGCGCCATGATGAACCCGTCGGCGCCTACCGCCCGGGCGGCGTCGCGCAGCTGCTCCTCGGGTATCTGCCCCCGCCCGCCCTGCCCGAAGGAGAGGTTGTCGCGCACGGTGCCGCTG
>JBOGYE010000132.1:0-29432 GCA_050696635.1 Solirubrobacteraceae bacterium
CTTCCAGGCCGCGTGCGCCGCGGTTCTGCATATCGGCTGGCATGTGAGCCCGGGGACCGGCGTCGCCTACGGCGTGATCCTGCAGGCGGTGGAGGTCACGACCGCGATCCTGATGGGCGCGCCCGCGCTGCTCAAGGAGGGGATGTCCTGGCGCGAGGTGCGCCTGCGCGCGCTGCACGCCACGCCGATCAAGCTGCCGGCTCGCCCGCACCGCGCCGGCAAGACGCGGCGTGGCGACTCGGTCAAGGCCGAGAGCTGATCGGTCTGGCCTGAAAGACATCGATCGACGCGATCTGCGACTCTCGCAGGCGCCCGACCCTTCGGCATCGACTCATCCCACGTGCGTCGCCAGTCACGCCCAGCCACTCGTCAAATCCACGCACTAATTCCCTCGTGAGCCCTAACCGGCGCCCTATGGCCGTCCGGTTGACAGCGGCCGACGCCGCGAAGATGATCGGCGGATGAGGGATCGACTCGCGCGCGCAGCCGCGACGACGGTGGTGCTCGCCGGTACGGCGCTGGCCGCGACGTGCGCGCCGGCGACTGCGCGCGCCCATCGGACCGTCAATGTCACGGTCAGCGGCTCGCTGACGTTCGTCTGGACCGGTGAGGCGGCACGCGGCTGCGCTGCCGCCGGGCAGTGCGGCGTCAGCGGCTCGCTGCAGATCGACTCCGACGGCGGCACGAACTCCGGCTTCCCGGCGCCCGCGCCGGATCTGAGCGATCCCAACACGGTGGTGCGCGCGACGTCCGCCGCCGCGAATGGCTCGGCGGCGCCGAGCACCTGCACCGACCTGCTCGGTATCGACACGACGATCTCGCTCTCTCGCCGGCGGGCGACGCTGGCGCCGCCGCCGTTTGAGCCGATCTCGGCGGGACGCTGCGCGGGTCCGACCAGCGGCGATCTGGCGAGGCTGAGCCTGCCGATTGCACGGCTCGGCGCCGGCCGCTTCAGTCTGGCGGGCAGCGTCACCTTCGGCGCGGGACCGTTCTCGGTCACCGCGATCTCGAGCCTGCGGGTGCTGCGGTCCAGCGCGACGCCGCCATTCGGCTTCTCGGGGTCAGCGAGCTCAGGGGTCGGCGTCGGCTCTCCGTTGCGCAGCCGTCCGGCGCTCCAGGAGAGCGCCCAGTACACGTATCGGATCGCGTCCGTGGCCGGTGCGCTGAGCACGAAGTTCAGCGGCCTCGCGGCGCCGCTCTGCCAGGCGCTCGGCGCCTGCGCCGCGGCGGGCACGGTGACCGACTCGCCGCATGGCCGCGGTCAGGTGCATTTCTTCGCCTACCGGATCGTGAAGCGGCGAGCGAGCCGCGCGCAGGCGCTGGCCGACGTGCGCGGCGGGCGCCTCCAGGTGAGCAGCACGCTGAATGGAACTTCCCTCTCCGACACGATCAGCGAGGCGGTCGACCTCCCCGGCCGGGCCTGCTCGGACACTGTCGCAGGACAGCTCGCGCTCGCGGACAACGGCTTTCGCCATGGCGTCGACGTGGTGTCGCTGGGCGACAACTCGGCCACGACCGGGGTCGCGCTCGACGCGCTGCGCACGCGCTGTCCCGGGCCCTCGGAACAGGGCGCGCTGCGCGACCGCCCGCTCGCGCGCGGCTCACTTGCCGCGTCGAGCCTCGGCGCGCGGCGGATCGCGATCGTGCTCCGTGGCGGGCGCGCGTTCACCGGCACCGCATACGCAGGCCGGGAGGCGGGCTCGCTGGTGCTGACCCTGGCGCTGGTCCACGCCGGCGGCGGCACGCAGAAGATCCGGCTGCCCGTCGGCCCGCTGCCGGGGCTGCCGCGATGAGGCGCGCGGCGCTGATCGCCTGCTGCGTTAGTGCCGTCCTCGCCGTGCCCGCGGCCGCCGACGCCTCGGTGTCCACCACGACCTTATACGGCAGCGTCGACGGCGCGCCGATCGTGGAGCAGCGCTCGGCCCCGCTGTCCGCCACCGGCCAGCTGACGGTCGACTTCCACGGCGACGCGGCCGCCGACTGCGCGCAGCTCGGGGTCTGCGGCTACAGCGGCTGGGTCGCCTGGCGCCCCGCCTCCGGGACGCTGCAGATGGTCGGCTCGCGGTCACACGGGCACCTGCGCTGGGCGGCGTCGCTGCAGCTGGACGGCGGCGGCCCGGGGCCGACTCAGTCAGGCTCGGTCACCACCGCTGACGTGCAGCGCACGGCCGGCACCGGTGCGGGCACCTGCCTGGACGCTGAGCCGGCAGGGACCGAGATCCCGCTCGCGCCTCATGGCGCCGGCCTGTCGCTCGACCTCGCTCACACGGTGCAGGGGCTGCTCGGCGACCGCTGCGCAGGGCCGCGCGCCGCGTCGCTGCTGCCCTCCGCGGCTGTGCCACGATCCGTCCTGGAGCGCGGGCTCGCCGCCGTCTCGCTGACCGCATCTCACCCGTTCAGCGCCGACGGGTTCACCGGCACCGTGCAATCGACGGTCGTGTTGCGGATCGGCCGCCTGGGCCGCGTGACGCGGGTCGCCTCAGGCCAGCCGTTCCCGGGCCGTCGCTATCGCCAGCTGACGGTCGACTACCGCGCGAGCATCGCGGGCTCGATCGTCGAGCGCTTCGCCGGAGCGCCGGCGGCGGCGATCTGCGGGCCGCTTGACTCCTGCGGAGCGTCCGGCGCGATCACGCTTGCGCCCAACGCGCACGGCCGGGCCCAGCTGTCGCTGATGGCGCCCGCCTCCGTGCCCGCCGCGCGTCTGCTGGCCGCCGTCGGTATCGGCCGGGCTGCGCCGGCGGGGGCGTACTCCGGCTTCGGGCAGGTGCAGTGGTCCGCGGGCGGCACGCTGGCGAGCGCCTTTGACCAGGGATCGGTCGCCTGCCGCGACTCGTCCGGGCTCGGAGGCGACGCGATCCTCCTTGCGGTTGCGCGCGGGCGGGGCGGTGCAAGCTATCTCAAACCGCTGTTCGCATTCGACGGCCCGCCCCCGGGCACGGTCTGCCCGGGCCCGGTCGCCAACGCGGGCCTGCTGGGCGCGCCCGCGGCACCGCAGTCGGTGGCGCTCACGCGTCGCACGATCACAATCGCGTTGCGGACCGGGTTCCCGTCGCAGGACGACGGCTACAGCGGCACGATCACTCCGCGTCTGACACTGAGGCTGACGCGCGTCGGCGCACATCTGCACATCATCCGCCTGCCGCCCGGCGTGATCCCGTGAACCGCACGCCCGCGCCCCGGACGTCACCGGGACGCGGGCGCAGGCGCGGTTGTGTCAAGTCAGGCCGAGACGCGGTAGCGGTCGGTCAGCGCAGCCAGCTTGGCCGAGAGCTCGTTCAGGCTCTCTGCCGCCAGTTGCGACTGCTGCGCCCCCTCCAGGAACTGTGAGGTGCCGCCGTCGATGTGGGCCATCGCCTCGGCGATCTGGTCCATACCGACGCTCTGCTGGTGAGCTGAGGCGGCGATCTGCTCCGCGGCGGCGGACGCCTCGCGGATCGTGTCGGTCAGGCTCGCGATCCCCTCGCCGGCGCGGCCGGTCAGGGCCAGGCCCTCGTCGACGACCTTCGAGCCCTGCTCGGAGGCGCGGACGGCGGCGTTGGTCGCCTCCTTGACGTCGTTGAGGATCGACTCGACCTGCGCGGTCGCCCCCTTGGACTGCTCGGCGAGGCTGCGCACCTGGTCGGCGACGACCGCGAACCCCTTGCCGTGCTCGCCCGCCCGCGCCGCCTCGATCGAGGCGTTCAGGGCCAGCAGGTTGGAGCGGTCGGCGAGCTCGTTGACGGTCTGGGTGATCGCGCCGATCTGCTGCGTGCGCTCGGACAGCGTCAGGATCTCCCTGGCGATCCCATCCACCCGGGCACGGATCTCCTCCATCGCGTGGGCGATCGCCCCCACCGCCTCGGTCCCCTCGTCGGAGACAGCGACCGAGTCGGACGCCTGCTTGGCGACGTCTCGGGCGCGCTGAGCGGTATCGTCCGCGGCCGAGCGCAGCTCGTTGATCGTGGCGGAGGTCTCCGAGATCGCGGCCGACTGCTGGCCGGCGCTCTCCGTGTGGCGGTTGACGGACGTCAGGATCTCGCCCGTCGAGAGGCCGATCTCCTGCACCCCGGTCTGGATCTCGCCGGAGATCTCGGCCAGCCCCTGCACCATCGTGTTGAGGCTGCTCGACAGCTCGCCGAGCTCCTCGCTGCCCATGGCCGAAACCTTGGCGGTCAGGTCGCCGTCGGCGACCGTGGCGGCGAACTGAGAGTAGGCCCGGACGGCGGTCTGCAACGCCTCACGTGACTCGCGCTCAACCGCCGCGTTGGCCTCGAGCTCGCGGTGGCGCTCCTCGGTCAGCTCGCCCATCCGCTTGATCGCCAGCCAGAAGCGCGCGCCGGCGGCGATCAGGGTCGCGGTCGCGAAGCCGACGGCGACCTGGGAGGCGTGGCCGAAGGAGCCGACGAACAGGATCAGGAGCGCGAGCCCCGAGGCGGCGAGCGGCACGGCGAAGCCGGACGAGCGGTTCTCCTGCGCCGGCACGCGAGAGCCGGGGGCCATCCAGACGGCAAACGCGATCGCGGTCAGCGACGTCGGCCAGGCGCACATGTTGAAGAACCAGCCGGGCGCGGTCCCGACGAGGCCGGGGAACAGCGCCGCGATGTCGCCGGCCGCGTTGATCGCGCCGGCGAAGGCGATCAGGTACCAGCGCGCGCGCTTGCCGGCGGGCAGCAGGCGGATGCCGATGATCGTCAGCCCCAGCAGCAGCAGGTCGGCGACCGGGTAGACCATGTTGACGGCGACGGTCTCGGTGCCGCCTCCTGCCGCGGTGGCGATCGTGTGGAAGAAGAACGCGACCAGCGCGGCGGCCGTGACCAGCGCGGCGACGACGCCGTCGAGGTAGTTGGCGGCGGTCAGCCTGCGAACGTCGCGCTGGACGAGCATCATCACGCCGACATAGGCGAGCGGGAAGAAGCCCGCCCAGAGGAAGTTTGCCAACGAGAGGGTCGCCGGCGTGGCGCCGCCGGCGGTCTCGAAGCCCATCACAACGTCACCGACCGCCCACGAGATGCAGCCGGCGCCGAGCCAGATCGCGTAGCGGCGCGCCCGCGGAGCCGACAGGCCCTTGGCCAGCACGAGCACGCTGGCGACAACCTCGATCGTGGCGACGCCCCATGTGTCAAGCCACCTGAGGGACGGCCCGTTCGGTCCGCGCACGATCAGCGACAGCATGTAGCCGGCCGCGCACAGCGCGAGCAACCAGCACAGTGCCTTGACTGCGGCGGGCGGGCCGCTCGACGAAGCCTGACGGCGCGACGGTCGACCGACGGCGTCGCGCTCGCGCGGGACCGAGCTGTAACGCCCGCGCGGGGCGCCGCGCCCCCCGGACTGCCGATCCGTTCCGGACCCGCTCGGGCCCGCGTCTGTCACCGCCATGTCCATCTCCTGAATTCGGTTGTCGCCCACGCCGTAAGACGTCGCGGGCAATTGCAGGGATGTTTATCGGCAGCAAATGCCTGCCTTTGAGGGACGTGCGGGATCCGTGCGATGTAGCTGGACGCTCGGCCACCGCACGGCCCGTGCCGAACCCGTCCGCGCGGGTCAGCCGCCCGGCGCCCGCTTCGGAGCGATCCACATAAGCGACTCGTCATCCAGGGTGCCCGCCCAGCGCGGCTGCGAGCCGTGCAGCGCCGCACGCAGGCGCAGGTAGTCGGAGACCGCGGCGACATCGTGCACGCGCACGATCTGCGCGCCTGCGGCAACCCCGAACTCGACCGCCGCCAGCGTGCCGGCGAGCCGGTCGGTCGGAGCGCGGCCGGTGAGCACGCCAACGAAGTACTTGCGCGAGACGGCCAGCAGCACGGGCCGCGCCAGCGCCTGCAGCTCGTCCAGTCGTCGCAGCACCTCGATGCTCTGCGCGGGGGTCTTGGCGTAATCCAGGCCCGGGTCGATCACGATCTGCTCGAAGTCCACGCCCAGCGAGCCGGCCAGCGAGATCCGCTGCGACAGCACCGCGATCACATCGGCGACCGGATCGTCGTAGTCGGGAAAGTGCGCCTGCTTGGGGTCGGCGCGGGTGTGCATCACGACCAGCCCGGCGCCCGTCGAGGCGGCCAGCGTCGCCATCTCGGGATCGCGCAGGCCGCTGACGTCGTTGATCAGCGCCGCGCCGGCGGCCACCGCCGCGGCGGCCGCGGCCGGGCGCCAGGTGTCGATCGAGACCGCCACGCCACGCTGTGCGAGACCCGCGACCACCGGCTCCAACAGCGCGATCTCTTCGGCCTCGGGGACGGGCGCGGTGTCGGTGCGGCCGGACAGCACGCCGACATCGACGATCCCGGCGCCGGCCGCATGCAGGGCCAGACCTGCGGCCAGGCGCTCACCGGGATCGCGCAGGACGGTGGCATCGGCGACCGAGTCCGTGCCGAGGTTGAGGATCCCCATCACGACCGGCTCGTCGGGCGCGAACGTGAGCGTGTGGGGCCCGAGGCGCGCCTTCACGGACGCCACGATAACCGCTGCCCGCGCGAGCGCTGCCCCGGGCGAGCGCTGCCCGCGCAAGCTGCCCCGAAGCGAGCGATGTTTGAGCTCGAGACCGCCGGGGCAGACTCGCGCCGGTCGTGCACTGCATCGAGCCCGGACACACTCGAACCTCCTGCGCGACCGCGCCGATCGGAATCGCCGCGCCGCGGGTGCACGAGCGCCTGCGGCGTGGCGGCGCGCACCGGCGGTACCAGCCGCCGGGCGACCGGCACGTGACTTAGAGCCTCGGGGCGCTGCCGAGTTCGACGGCGCCCCGAGGATGTCACGCCAGCGTCAGCACCGGCCGTAGCAGCGGCGGCGCCCGCCCCCCGGCCGCCCGCTCGACCCCGCCCGGCGTCGAGCCTCAGAACCCTCAGCCCGTCCCGTGGTTGACGCTCAGCCGGGCCCGTCGCCCGGGTGGCCGTCGCCGTCACGCCCGGGAGCCGCCAGCGTCGTACGCGAGAGGTGGACGACCGCACCCTCATCGACGGCCTCGTGGAGCGCCTGGCGAAAGACGCCGGGACCCCAGTAGCGCGCGCTCAGTACCCGCGCCAGCTCGGCGCGGGCGATCGGCCCGTGCTCCGCCACCGCGCGCGCGATCGCGTCGATCTCGTTGCTCAGGTCCTGCTCCGGTGCCGGCGCTCCGACCGCCATCCCCGGCGATCCGGAGACCCGGCCCGGGCCGGGCCGGAATCGGCGCAGGCCGTGGCGCTCGCGCTCGCTGCGGCGAGCGAGCCGCGCGAGCAGTTGCCGCTCCTCGGCCGCGCGCTGCTCGTCGCGTGCGGCACGCTCGGCACGCTGCTCGGCGACCTCCTGCTCCCGCCGTTCGGCCTCGGCCTCGGCGAGTCGCTCACGCGCGTCGATCAGGAAGGCGGCGGCCCGCGCGTGCTGCTCTGACTCGTCGGCCGCGCGCGCGCGCGCCGCGGCCCCGTCCTCGTCGCCGTCAGCGCGCGCACGGTGCGACTCGGCGCGCTCGGCGTGCATTCCGGCCCAGCGCCGGTGCAGATCGGCCCGGTCACCGCGCAGATCGGCGTCATCGCCGTCGTCGTCACCGCCGGAGTCGGCCTCGAGCGCCAATGCCTGCTGTGCGTGCGCCCGCGCGCGCTCCAGCGCTGCCGCCGCGAGTGCGCCGTGGCGTTCCGCATCGGCCGTAGTGTCCGCTGCGAGCGCTTGCGCCTCCTGCTCGTGCTGCTCGGCCCGCTCTCCGGCCGCCCGGGCCCGCTCACGCGCTGCGTCGGCCAGCGGGCCGTCGCCCTGCTGCCGAGCCGCGGCCAGCTCGTCGTGGAACGTGGCCAGCTCGTCATGGGCGCGGGCCGTGGCATCGACGATCTCCGCCAGCTCGAGCTCCAGGTCCGGATGGGGCCCATCCTGACGCTGGGCCTCCCCGCCGTTGCCGCCGGCGACCGCTGCCGCCAGCGACTCGTGCGCGGCCGCTCGGTGCTCCGCAGCGCGCGCCCGCTCGCGGGCGGCCAGCTCGCGTTCCCGGTGCGCGGCGCCATGCTCGCGAGCCACGTCGGGCGAGGCAGCGCCGGTGCTCCCGGACCGCGTGCCGCCGGCGACCTGCTGCTCGGCGTCGTGCTGCTCGGCGTCCTGCTGCTCGGCGTCCTCGACCGTCAGCGGCTTGGCGATGTCCTCCAGCTGGGCCCGCTCCGCGCGCACGCCCAGGAGCAGCTCGGCGATGCCGCCAACCGCCATCACCGCCGCGCCGATGAAGAAGGCGATCTCCACCTTCCCGCGGTCGCCGCTGTTGATCAGGGTGCCGAACAGCAGCGGTCCGGCGATCCCGCCGGCCGCCGTGCCGCAGGCGTAGAAGAACGCGATCGCCATCGCCCGCGTCTCCATCGGGAAGATCTCCGATGCCGTCAGGTAGGCGGCGCTCGCGCCCGCGGACGCCAGGAAGAAGGTGACGAACACGAACGCCTCGAACACCCACGTCCCAACCAGCTGCCCGTCGAACACCAGCGCGAGCGGGATCGTGATCAGCGCCGAGCCCAGGTACATCGCCGCGATCATCGGCTTGCGCCCAACCGTGTCGAACAGCCGTCCGAGCAGCAGCGGCCCGAGGAAGTTGCCGACCCCGTAGATGATGATGAACACGGGGACGAACCCCGACGAGACCTTGAAGAAGGTGGTGAACAGCGTCCCGAGGTTGAAGGTGATGCCGTTGTAGATGAACGCCTGGCCGATGAACAGCGCCAGGCACAGGATGGCCCGCTTGGGATAGAGCTTGAACGCCACCCGGGCGATCTCCCGGAACGGGATCGCCTGGCGCTGGCGGACCTTGATCGTCTTGTCGGGCATGTCGAGCTGCTGGTGCGTGCGCTCCTCGGTGTCGCGCTCGATGCCCGCGACGATCCGCTCGGCCTCCTGCTCTCGGCCGTGGATGAACAGCCAGCGCGGGCTCTCCGGAACGTGGCGGCGGACGAGCATGATCCCGAAGGCGAGGATCACCCCGACCCCGAACTCCAGCCGCCAGCCCAGATTGCGCGGGAAGATGCCGACGTCCAGGAACAGCATCGCCAGGGCTGAGGCGATGATCGATCCGACCCAGAACGAGCCGTTGATCGTCAGGTCGACGCGGCCGCGCATCCGCGCCGGGATCAGCTCGTCGATCGCGGAGTTGATCGCGGCGTACTCGCCGCCGATCCCCGCGCCGGTGACGAACCGGCACAGGAACAAGTACCAGGGAGCGAACGAGAACGCCGTGGCGCCGGACGCGACCAGGTACACGGCCAGCGTGATCATGAACAGCTTCTTGCGGCCGAAGCGGTCGGTGAGCTGGCCGAAGAAGAGCGCGCCGAGGCAGGCGCCGATCACGTAAATCGCACCCGCCAGGCCGATGCTGCTCGCGGTCATGCTGATCCCGCTGCCGTGCTCGGTCAGCCGCCCGCCGATCGTCCCGATGACGGTCACCTCGAAGCCGTCGAGGATCCACACGGTCCCGAGGCCGAGGACCACCATCCAGTGGAAGCGCGACCACGGCAGTCGGTCCAGCCGCGACGGGATGTTGGTCTCGATCGTGCCCGTCTGCACGGCGCTCATGTCCGATCACCTCCGGCGCTATCGTCGAGCGCGTGCCAGCGCGCTGCAGGCTGTTCGGCCACCGCTTCCGTTTCACGGCCGACGACGCGCAGATGAGCTGGCGCTGCGAGCGCTCCGGTTGCGATGCCGGTGGGAGCAAGCGCTACGCGTCGACCGCGGAGGCGGCGCGGTTCGCGGCCGCGTTCGACAGCGAGGACCGTGACACGCTCGGACATCGCGCGCCGCTGTTCGGCCTGCTGCCGCTGCGGATCTGGCGGTGGATCGTCGACCGCGGCCAGCGGGACGACGCCGCGTCCCCTTGACGAGCCGCCGTCGCGCAAGTCGCCGGCCAGCGCAGACATCTCACACGGCTTCCGCGCAGATCGTGCGGTACGTGTCCACGGCGGATCGTCTACCCGTGGACGCGCCGCGCCTAACTCCTCGCCTGACTCACATCTGGCCCAGGCCGCCGAGATGGCGCGGCCGCGCTGAGCGACGTGGTGACGCGATCGGCACCCGCCCGACGCTCAGCCTGCTGCCGCTGTGGCTGCTGCGACGGATTCGATCCACGGCACGCCCGACGCCGGTCGCCCATCCGGAGCAGGCCGAGCGCGGTCCGCGCTGACTTCCAGTGAGTGCCATTCCCTGTCACAATCCGCGACCAGCGTGGAGACGATGCACGATGACGGGCTCGAGATCGAGCGACTGTGCGACGATGACGGTGCCGTTCGCCTGGTGCTGATGGGCGAGCTCGACCTCGTGACCGGTCAGGAGCTCGACGCGCAGCTGCGCCGAGCCGGGACCGGCGGAGCGACGGTCAGGGTTGATCTGCGCGCGCTCGCATTCATGGACTCCAGCGGTCTGCGGGTGCTGCTGACGCACGTGCGGGAGTCGCGGCAGACCGGCTGGGAGCTTGAGATCGGCCGGGAGTTGAGCCCTCAGGTTGCCCGACTGATTGAGCTGGTCGGCGAATCGGTCCTGTGGCCATCGGCGGACCGGTAGCGTCTCTGCGACAGTTCCTCCAGGACGCCGGCGAGGTCGGGCGCGACCTGCTGGTGGTCGACTGGGAGGCGACCGAGCTCGGGCCTCCGGACGGCTGGCCCGCGAGCCTGCAGCAGATGGTTCGGGTGCTGCTCGGATCGAGGTTCGCGATGTGGATGGCTTGGGGCCGGGAGCTGACCTTCTTCTGCAACGACGCCTACCGCCGTGACACGCTGGGAGGCAAGTACCCCTGGGCCCTGGGCCGTCCCGCGAGCGAGGTGTGGGCGGAGATCTGGCCCGAGATCGGCCCAAGGATCGAACGCGTGCTGGAGACCGGCGAGGCGACCTGGGACGAGTCGCTGCCGTTGTTCCTGGAGCGCAGCGGCTACGAGGAGGAGACCTACCACACGTTCTCCTACAGCCCGGTGAGCGACGAGAGCGGCGCGGTGGCGGGGATGCTGTGCGTCGTCACCGAGGAGACCGAGCGGGTGATCGCCGACCTGCGGCTGGCGGCGCTGCGCGACCTCGGCACCGTCGCGGCCGAGCCAGGCGACGAGCCCGGCTTCCTCCGCGGCTGCTGCCATGCGCTGGGCGACCGCCAAAGCGTGCTGCCGTTCGGGCTCGTGTACCTGTTCGACGCGGCCGGCGAGTCGGCGCAGCTGGCCTGCGAGGTGGGGATCGCCGCCGGAGAACCTGCCGCGCCGGAGTTGATCGATTGCGCCGACCCGAATGCCGCTTGGCCGGCGGCGGCGATCCTCGATCCGAGCGGAGCCACGCTCCTACAGGGCCTCGGCCGGCGCTTTGACGAGCTTCCGCTGGCTCACGGCCGGCAGGCGCCTGACGCCGCGCTGCTGCTGGCACTGCGGGACCCGGGACAGCAGTCCGGCCCCCGACCGTTGGGCTTCCTCGTCGCGGCGCTGAACCCGCACCGACCGCTGGACGACGGCCACCGCGCCTTCCTGCAGCTGGCCGCGGGGATGCTGGCGACCGGGGTCGCGAGCGCGCGCGCGTACGCGCAGGCCCGCGAGCGCGCGCGCGAGCTGACCGCGCTCGACGCCGCCAAGACCGCCTTCTTCACCAACGTCAGCCACGAGCTGCGGACGCCGCTGACGCTGCTGCTGGCGCCGGCGCAGGACGCGCTGGGCGACGACCGCGAGCCCCTGGGGGAGGCTCAGCGCGGCCGCCTGGCGATGATCGCGCGCAACGGCACGCGCCTGCTGGGGCTGGTCAACGAGCTGCTGGACTTCTCGCGCCTGGAGGCCGGCGAGGCGGACACGATGTTCGTCCCCGTCGAGCTGGCCGGCTACACGCGCGAGCTGACGGCGATGTTCGAGGAACCGATCCGCGATGCGGGCCTGGAGCTGTCGGTCGCCTGCGAGCCACTGTCGCAGCCCGCATTCGTCGATCGCGAGATGTGGGACAAGATCGTGCTCAACCTGCTGTCCAACGCGCTCAAGTTCACCGACTCGGGCTCGATCACGGTCGCGATGGTCGAGCACGACGGCGACGTCGTGCTGACCGTCGCCGACACTGGGACCGGGATCGCGCCCGCCGACCAGCGGCGTCTGTTCGAGCGCTTCCACCGCGTCCCGTCGGCGCACGCGCGCAGCCACGAGGGATCGGGGATCGGACTGGCGCTGGTGGCAGAGCTGGCGAGCCTGCACGGGGGCAGCGTCTCGGTGTGCAGCGCCGTCGGCGAGGGGAGCGCGTTCACGGTGCAGATACCCCTCGGCCACGAGCATCTTCCCGCCGAGCTGGTCGCGCCGGCCGACCGCAACTCGCCACGGGCAGATCCTGAGCCGTTCTTGGCGCAGGCGCGGCGCTGGCGCAACGAGGCGCAGAGCAGGCCGCGTGACAACGAACCTGATCGACTTGCAGCCGCGGGCGCCGGGGCCGCGAGCGCGGACGAGCGGCGCAACGACGCCGCTCCCGCCGCCGGCGAGCGCCAGGCCACGGTGCTGGTCGTCGACGATAACCAGGACATGCGCGAGTACGTCGCGGACGTGCTCCGCACCCACCACCGCGTGCGCACGGCCGCCGACGGAGTCCAGGCACTCGAGATCGTCCGCGGCGGCGGAGCCGACCTGGTCCTGACCGACGTGATGATGCCGCGCCTCGACGGCTTCGGCCTGCTCGCTGCCCTGCGTGCCGATCCCGCCACCGCGCAGCTGCCCGTGGTGATGCTGTCGGCGCGAGCGGGCGAGGAGGGCACGATCGAGGGACTGGAGGCCGGCGCCGATGACTACCTGGTCAAGCCGTTCAGCTCCCGTGAGCTGCAGGCCCGCGTCACGGCGAGCCTGGAGCTGGCGCGGCTACGCAGCGAGGCCGCACGAGCACACGAGGCTCGCCACCGCGAGCTACAGGAGATCTTCGAGCAGATGCCCGCCGGGGTCGTGCTGGCCGAGGCCCCGTCTGGACGGTTGCTGCTGGCAAACCGGCAGGCCGCGGCGATTCTCGGTGGCCCGCTGGACGGTCCGCCGCTTCCGGTAGCCGAGCTGCCGCTTGCGCGCGCGCTGAGCGGCGAGACGATCGTCGGTGAGGATGTCTCCCACGAGCACTCCGGCGGGCGTCGGCTGACGCTCCGCGCCAGCGCCGCGCCCGTCCGCGACGTCACCGGCACGGTCCTCAGCGCCGTGGTGGTGTTCGAGGACATCACCGAGCGGACGCACGCGCAGGCCCTGCTGTCAGCCCAGCGCGACGCGCTCGCCTCGATTGCGAGCGGCGTCCCGGTGCCGAACCTGCTGGCGCAGCTCACGAGCCTGCTCGAGTCGCTGTTCGCGTCGGCGGCCAGCGCCTCGGTGGCGCTCGCCGACGAAGGTGGGGGGCTGCCGGTGCCGGGGGCCGGCGACCCCTGGTCGGCGCCGATCCGGACCTCCGCCGGGCACGCGATCGGAGCCGTGGCGGTCCGTCCACAGCGACCGCACGCTCCGAGCGATCACGAGCGCCGCGCGATCGAGCTGATCGCGAGCACCGCCGCCATCGGGATCGAGCGCGCGCGCGCCGAGACGGTGCTGCAGGCCCGGTTCGCCGACCTGCAGCGCAGCCTGCGCCCGCCCGAGCTACCCGACATACCCGGACTGTCCGTCGCCGCCAGCTTCCGGCCGGGGAGCCGCACCGTCGAGGTCGGCGGGGACTTCTACGACCTGTTCGCGACCGACGACGGCCGCTGGGCGCTGATGCTCGGCGACGTGTGCGGCCACGGCACGCCGGCCGCCGCGACGACCGCGATCGCGCGCCACACGGCGCGGGCGCTGGCACTTGACGGTACATCCCCGAGCGGGATCATGAACGCGGTCAACCGGGCGCTGCTGCACTCAGAGCCCGATCGCTTCGTGACGATGATCTTCGGCTACCTGAGCCCGGCGCCGGACGGATCGCACCGGGTCGTGCTGTGCCGTGCCGCGCACCCGGCGCCGCTGCTGTTGCGTCACGACGGAGTTGTGCTGCCGGTCGCGGGACACGGCCCCGCGCTCGGCATCAGTGAGACGATCTCAGTGCCGGAGGTCACGCTCGAACTCAGGCCCGGTGACGCGCTGGTGATGCACACCGATGGCGTGATCGAGCGAAACCCGCTGCTGGACGAGCTGGGCCTGGAGCCGCTGCTGAGGCCGCTGGCCAGACGCGGCGCGCAGGAGATCCTCGCGGGCGTGACCGTGGCGGCGATCGCGCCGGTCGCGCCCCACGATGACGTCGCGCTGCTGGTGCTGGCCGCGGACTGACCGGCCGCCGCGCGAACTGACCGGGCCGCCGCGCGAACTGACCAGCCGCCGCGCGGACTGACGGGCGGCAGGCGCAGACTGACCGGCCGCCGAGCGCAAGGGGGACGCGCCCGACGGCCGGCTGGTCAGCCGGCCGGAGCCGGCGAGCGGAGCTCGGCGGTGGCCCAACCGGGCCAGGGCCACCGCCGGCTCTGGGCGGGAGGAGAGGGGTGCCAACCCGCTTTGCAGCTTCGATACCCAGCTCAGGCAGGCCCCAAACCGTCGTTTGGGCGCGTCACATCCCGTCGTTTGCGAGCGCCACATCCGGGAAGCCTTAGATCAACTCGCTGAAAGGAGCGACGAGATGCGTACGCACTTCCGCAGACCGGCGACCGAAGACGAGTTCGCACAGGATCCGCGAGCTTCGGTTGCGCCTGAGACCGAATACGGCGGAGTGGGCCCCGAGCGGACCGATCCGATCGAGCCGGCCACAAGGTCGATCGAGCCGGCCACAAGGCCGATCGAGCCGGCCACAAGGCCAATCGAGCGTTCTGACATCCCGGCCGATCGGGGGGCGACCGCTCCGGTCGCGTCCTCGGCCGTGCCCGCCGACAGCGCGGCAGCCGGACCAGTCACGGAGACGGCAGCGGCGCCTGCCGCGCGGACGGCAGCCACACCGGTTTCAGAGACCGGCGTCGGCACGACCGCTCGCCCGGTCACAGCGCCGGTCGCCGAGCCCGTGGCGCCGGTCTCGCGTCTGGCGATGCCGCGCAGCCGCGGCGCGATGACCGGCCTGACGCTGCTCGTGCTCGGCGTCTGGGGCGGCATCGTGCCGTTCATCGGTCCCTGGTTCCACTATTCGTTCATCAACCAGAACGCGTTCAGCTTCCCGACCTATGGTCGGCTGTGGCTCGAGATCCTCCCCGGGGCGCTGGCCGCGTTCGCGGGCCTGCAGCTGATCGGGACCAACCACCGTGGCTCGGCCGCAAGCGCAGGACTTTTGGCATGCATCGCCGGCGGCTGGTTCGTGATCGGGCAGAGCGTCAGCACGCTGTGGTACCACGGGGTCAGCCAGGCGGGTGTCCCGCTCGGCGGCACGTTCATGCGGATGATCGAGGAACTCGGCTACTTCTATCTGCTGGGCGCCGTGATCGTGTTCCTCGGGGCGACGGCGATGGGCCGGATGACCTATCGCACCGAGCGTGACGCCCGCTACGCCAGCCGGCGAGCGGCGGCCGGGACCGAACCCGCGGTTCGGTGAAGTCAAACGCGGGACTGCCGACGCGCGAGCAGGTCACCGGCCTGCTCGCGCAGGGCCATAGCTGCGAAACCGCGGCGCGGAAGCTCGGCATCCCCGCCGGGCTGGCATACATGATCGCCACCGGAATCCCGGCCGACGGCAGCGCGGTGGTCGACCGAGGATCGCACACGCAGTCCACCCCGCCCGCGCGCACGCAGGGCCTCGCCAATCCGCCGGCGGTCAACCCGACCCGGGATCAGCAGGTGATCGAATGGGTCCGCCGCCGGGCGGCCGACGAGGGCCGCGGTCGCGTGTGAGCCGTTCGCTTCCGACCCCCGCGGATTGGCCGGTGTGGCGGCAGCTGCGCGGCCACGACCGGCTCGGGCGCGGCGCAGCCGTCAAGTCGCGAGCGACGGGGGCGCTGGCGCCCCGTACGGCGACCGCCGACCGCGTGGTCAAGTCGGTCTGTCCCTATTGCGCGGTCGGCTGCGCGCAGAACGTGTTCGTGTCCGATAACCGCGTGGTTCAGATCGAGGGCGACCCGGATGCCCCGCACAGCCGTGGGCGTCTGTGCCCCAAGGGCTCCGCCTCGCTGCAGCTCACGACCGGCTCCTCGCGCGAGCGTCACGTGCTCTACCGCCGCCCGCACTGCACCGAGTGGGAGCGCCTCGACCTCGACAGCGCGATGGACATGATCGCGCAGCGGGTCGTCAAGACGCGTGCCGAAGGCTGGGAGTGGGAGCGCGACGGCGCCCGCACCCGGCGCTGCATGAGCATCGCGTCGCTCGGCGGTGCGGCGCTCGACAACGAGGAGAACTACCTGATCAAGAAGCTGATGACCGCGCTGGGGGTGGTGCAGGTCGAGAACCAGGCGCGCGTCTGCCACTCCTCGACGGTCGTCGGCCTGGGCACCTCGTTTGGGCGCGGCGCCTCCAGCACGCTGCCGGGCGACCTGCAGAACTCCGACCTGATCGTGCTCGAGGGCTCGAACATGGCCGACGCGCACCCGGTTGCGTTCCAGTGGGTGATGGAGGCCAAGGCGCGCGGGGCGACGGTGATCCACGTCGATCCGCACTACAGCCGCACGAGCGCGCTCGCCGACCTGTTCGTGCCGATCCGGACGGGGACCGACATCGCGTTCCTGGGCGCGATCATCAACCACGTCCTGACCACCGAGTCCGACTTCCGCGAGTACGTGGTCGCCTACACCAACGCGCCCACGATCGTCGGTGAGGAGTTCGGCGAGGCGGGAGCGGATGGGCTGTTCTCCGGCTTCGATCCCGAGCGGGGCGTCTATGACCCGACCAGCTGGCAGTACGAGGGCGCGTTCGTCGCCGCTTCGGCAGGGCAGCGCGATCAGGAGGGCAGCCTCGCGCGCCAAGGCTCGCACGGCCAGGGTCAGGCCCACGAACAGGCGCGCGGCGAACCGAAGCTCGATCCGACGCTCCAGCACCCCCGCTGCGTCTGGCAGATCCTCAAGCGCCACTACGCGCGCTACACGCCCGAGATGGTGGAGCGCGTGTGCGGTGTCCCGGAGGACCTGTTCGCCCGGGTCTGCGAGCTGTTCGTGTCCAACTCCGGCCGCGAGCGCACGACCGCGTTCGTGCATGGCGTCGGCTGGACCCAGCACACGGTCGGCTCGCAGTACATCCGCGCGGCCTCGATCCTGCAGCTGCTGCTGGGCAACATGGGCCGCCCCGGCGGCGGCGTGATGGCGATGCGCGGACACGCCTCGATTCAGGGCTCGACCGACATCCCGACGCTGTTCGACACGCTGCCTGGCTACCTGCCGATGCCGCACGCTCATCGTCATGGCGACCTGGACGATTACATCGCCGGCGATGCGCCCCAGCGCGGCTTCTGGGGCAACATGCGCGACTACGCGGTCAGCCTGCTGAAGGCCTACTGGGGCGCGGCGGCACAGCCCGACAACGACTTCTGCTTCGACTACCTCCCCCGCCTGACCGGCTCGCACAGCTCCTACGACACCGTCATGGAGCAGCTCGCCGGCAACGTCAAGGGCTACTTCCTGTTCGGTCAGAACCCCGCCGTCGGGGCGGCCAACACGCGCATGCAGCGGCTCGGGCTGAACAAGCTCGACTGGCTGGTGGTGCGCGACTTCTCCCTGACCGAATCGGCGACCTGGTGGAAGGACGGTCCCGAGGTCGAGACCGGGGAGCAGGCGCCGGACGAGCTGGCGACCGAGGTGTTCTTCCTGCCCGCCGCCTCGCATACCGAGAAGTCGGGCACCTTCACCAACACGCAGCGGATGGTCCAGTGGCACACCAAGGCGGTCGATCCCGAGGACGACCGCCGCAGCGATCTGTGGTTCATCCACGAGCTCGGCCGACGGGTGCGCGCGCTGCTGGCCGATTCCGAGGAGGAGCGCGACCGCCCCCTGCTGGACCTGACCTGGTCCTACCCGACCCAGGGACCCCACGACGAGCCCAACGCGGCCGCCGTGCTGGCGGAGATCAACGGCTGGAGCGCCGACGGCGAGCTGCTGTCGTCCTACACCGAGCTGAAGTCCGACGGCTCGACCACGTGTGGCTGCTGGATCTACTGCGGCTGCTTCGCCGACGGCGTCAACCAGACCGCGCGACGCAGGCCGGCCGGCGAGCAGAACTGGACCTGCTCAGAGTGGGCCTGGGCATGGCCCGCGAACCGGCGCATCCTGTACAACCGCGCCTCCGCCGACCCCGAGGGACGTCCCTGGAGCGAGCGCAAGGCGCTGGTCTGGTGGGATCCCGAGCAGGGCCGCTGGACCGGCCACGACACGCCCGACTTCGAGGTCGACAAGCCGCCCAGCTACCGCCCGCCCAAGAACGCGCGGGCGCAAGCGGCACTCGCGGGCGATAACCCGTTCATCATGCAGGCCGACGGGCGCGGGTGGCTGTTCGCGCCGGCGGGCGTCGCCGACGGCCCGCTTCCAACCCACTACGAGCCTCAGGACTCGCCGGTCTCAAACCGGCTGCACTCACACCAGCGCAACCCCGCCCGCCGGCGCTACGAGCACGAGTCAAACCGCTACCACCCCGACCCCGATGCGCCCGGCGGCGACGTGTTCCCGTTTGTGGTCACCACCTACCGCCTGACCGAGCACTTCACCGGGGGCGGGATGTCGCGCTGGGTGCCATACCTGGCCGAGCTGGCGCCCGAGTTCTTCTGCGAGGTATCGCCCGAGCTTGCGGCGCTGCGTTCGCTCGAGCACGCCGGCTGGGCGACTATCGTGTCCGCGCGGGGCGCCGTCGAGGCGCGCGTGATGGTGACCGACCGGATGACGCCGCTGACCGTCGACGGGCGGATCGTGCACCAGCTCGGGCTCCCGTTCCACTGGGGTCCCAACGGCTACGCGAAGGGCGACTCCGCCAACGAACTGGTCGCGATGTCGCTCGACCCCAGCTCGCACATCCAAGAGGGCAAGACGTTCAGCGTCGACGTGCGCGCCGGCCGCCGGCCGCGCGGGCCCGCGCGCCAGGCGCTGGTGCGCGAGTACCGCACGCGGGCGGGGATCACCGCGCAGACCGGAGCGACGCCGTGAGCGGTGACGGCCTGTTCGACGTGCTGCAGATCGGCGACCCATCCGCCGGTGCAGCGCTCGCCGACTCCGGCGCGCTGGCCGCCGCCTCGCAGCAGCCCGCGGCGGCCGCCGATCCGGCAGCCCTGGCCGGCTGGCGCGAGCACCCGCCTCGGATGGGGTTCTTCACCGACACCTCGATCTGCATCGGCTGCAAGGCGTGCGAGGTGGCCTGCAAGGAGTGGAACCACGTGCCGGAGGACGGCCTGAACTGGACTGGCCACTCGCACGACAACAGCATCTCGCTGGGCGCCGACACCTGGCGCCATGTGGCGTTCGTGGAGCAGCGGGCGCGCGTGGGACGCCACGAGCCCAACTTCCAGCACCTCGCCGACCCGGACGGCGGACCCTCGGACGGCAACGGTGGGCACGCCGGGACGCGCGGCGACGGCGCCGGGGCGCACGACGAGCAGGGCTTTCGTTGGTTGATGGCCTCCGACGTGTGTAAGCACTGCACCGAGGCTGCCTGTCTGGACGTCTGCCCCACCGGCGCGATCTTCCGGACCGAGTTCGGGACCGTCGTCGTCCAGGAGGACGTCTGCAACGGCTGCGGCTACTGCGTGCCCGCCTGCCCGTACGGGGTGCTGGACAAGCGCGAGCGCGACGGGCGCGTATACAAGTGCACGTTGTGCTACGACCGGCTCGGGGTCGGGCAGGAGCCGGCCTGCGCCAAGGCCTGCCCGACCGACTCGATCCAGTTCGGCGAGCTGGACGAGTTGCGCGCCCGGGCCGCCGATCGCGTGGCGCAGCTGCACGACGGCGGTGTGGTGCAGGCGCGACTGTACGGCCACGACCCGGCCGACGGCGTCGGCGGCGACGGCGCCTTCTTCCTGCTGCTCGACGAGCCGGAGGTCTACGGGCTGCCGCCCGACCCGGTCGTCTGCACTCGCGACCTGCCGGAGACCTGGCGCCAGGTCGGGCTGGCCGCGGGCGCGCTGCTGGCCGCGACCGCGCTTTCGTTCGCCGGGGCCAGGCGATGAGCGGCGCCGCCGTGACCCGGGATGGGTTGCGGGGCGTGCGCCCCGGCCGCGAGGCCCGCAGCTGGTCCGGGGCCGACAGCGCCTACCGCGTCGCTGAGCCGGATTCCCATCCGGGCGCCTCCTACTACGGGCAGCCGGTCATCAACGCGCCGCCGTGGAAGGAGAGCGAGATCGCGGGCTACCTGTTCACCGGCGGTCTCGCCGGCGCCTCATCGCTGCTGGCCGCCGGCGCCGGGCTGACCGGGCGGCCGGACCTGGCTCGGCGTGCGGAGCTGTGCGCCAGCGCAGCCGCGGCCGTCTCGCTGGCGGCGCTGGTCGCCGACCTCGGCCGGCCAACCAGGTTCATCAACATGCTGCGCGTCTTCAAGCCGACCTCGCCGATGAGCGTCGGGACGTGGATGCTCTCGGCCTATGTGCCGCTGACGGTGGCCGCGACGATCGGCGACCTGCTGGCGCGCACGCCGCGCACCAGTGCCCTTGCCCGCGGCGGGGCGGGGGCACTCGGCGCCGGGGTCGCCACCTACACCGCCGCGCTGATCTCCAACACCTCGGTCCCCGCCTGGCGCGACGGCCGCCGCGAGCTGCCGTTCCTGTTCGCCGGCTCCGCGGCCTCGGCGGCCGGCGGCTTCGGGCTGATCGCGGCGCCCGCGCACGAGCGCGGTCCGGCAGCGAGGATGGGCGCGATTGGCGCCGTCGGCGAGCTGGTCGCCGAGATGCTGCTCGAGCGCCGCCTCGGCGACATCGCCGACACGCTGCACGAGGGGACCGCGGGCCGGCGCCTGCGCGCGGCCAAGGCGCTGTCGGCTGTCGGCGCGCTCGGCGCCGCCGTCTGCGCCGGCGGCTGTCGCCGCAGGTCAACGCAGGGCGTGGCGCGGGCCGCCGGCGCCGCTCTGATGGCCGGCTCGCTGCTGACCCGTTTCGGGCTGTTCGCCGCGGGCCTGGAGTCCGCTCGAGACCCGAAGTACACCGTGGACCCGCAGCGCCGGCGCCTCGACGCCGATGCGCGCTGACCTGCCCCGCGGGCGGTCCGAACATGGGGGGCTATGGGGGCTTTGGGGCGTTAGTAACACATGGACTCACTAACTCCCCAAAGCCCCTCGCGGAGCGGCGCCCAATGCCCCGAGCCCTCCCCGACCGAGCGGCGCCCAGCGGCCCCCGGGCCGAGGGGCCCCTCCCGACTGAGCGGCGCGTCAGACGCGCAGGACCCGCGCGCCCGAGCGCAGGCGCGCCCGTACCCGCCGCTTGACCAGCGGCACCGCGATCGCGATCGCCGCGCGCCGCAGCGTGCGGTGCCTGAGGATCAGCCGGGCCGTCCGGATCGCCAGTCTGACTTTGGATCTGCGCATCGCGTGTCCACCCATCGGTCGTTGTGCGGTCGCGAGTACGGCTACCCGCGTCGGCGGCCCGGCACGCATCCGCTCGGCTCGGCGGGCGGAAGGACGCGTAACGGCCCGCGACCACAGGGCTAACCAGATCTACAGATTGGCAGCGCCCGATCCGGGTAGCGCCGTCGCGCGTGACAGACCCATTCGCCTGAATGAAGCCACCCAGACCGCGTGTCACACAGCCGGACCACCGCCCTGGCAGGCGCCGCGCGGGTGTCGTTGTGGTGCTGTGCGCGGCGGCGCCGCTGCTCGCCGGCTGCGGTGGTCCCGAATCGATTCTGCGCACCGACAGCAAGTCGGCTCACGACATCGCGCTGTTGTGGTGGTGGATGATGGCCGCCGCGGGGATCGTCCTGTTCGGGTCGCTCGGGATGCTCGCGCTGGGCTGGTTTCGCCGCAACAAGCCCGGGCTGCCGTTCTTCGGCACCCGGGAGGACGTCCCGCAGGGGTTGGTGCTGGTGTTCGGGATCGCGATCCCGCTGGTCGCGCTGGTGGCGCTGTTCGGAGTGGCGAACATCTACCTGGTCGGCGAGTCCTCGCCGCCCAACCCCAAGACCACCAACTTGACGATCGACGTGATCGGCCATCAGTGGTGGTGGGAGGTGCACTACCCGGGCACCGGGGTCGACACCGCCAACGAGATCCACATCCCGACCAACACCCGGGTCGACGTGCTCGCCACCACCGCCGACGTGATCCACAGCTTCTGGGTCCCGGCGCTGAACCGCAAGATCGACATGATCCCCGGGATCACCAACCGAGTGCTGCTGGACGCCACCAGCCCCGGGGTCTACAGCGGACAGTGCTCGCAGTACTGCGGCCTGCAGCACGCGCACATGGGGATGCGCGTGTTCGCCCAGCCTCCGGCCGCCTTCCATGCCTGGCTGACCAACCAGGAGCGCCCGCCGGTCGCACCTCAGACCTCGACCGAGAGGACCGGCGAGCAGCTGTTCATGGGGATGCAGTGCGCCAGTTGCCACACGATCGCCGGCACGCCGGCCCAGGGGGGCATCGGACCGGATCTGACGCACCTGGCCACGCGCTCGACCCTGGCCGCAGGCGAGATCCCGAACGACCCGCACTGGCTGGCGGCGTGGATTCGCAACCCGCAGGCGATCAAGCCCGGCACCCGCATGCCCGACCTCGGGCTCGGGAGCACGCAGATCGCCGCCATCGTCGCCTACCTGGGCTCCCTTAGGTAACGCGATGGCGACGCTCACAGGGCAACGTGGACAGGTCTTCGTGGACGAGCTCGAGCGCGTCTGGGCCGAGCGCCGCGGCTTCATGGGGTGGCTGACGACCACCGACCACAAGCGGATCGGGATCCTCTACTTCTTCACCACTCTGGCCTTCTTCGGCGCCGGGGGCGCAGAGGCGCTGCTGATCCGCACGCAGCTGATCGGCCCCAACAACAACGTTCTCAGCCCCGGCGGCTACGACCAGGTGTTCACGATGCACGGCATCACGATGATCTTCTTCTTCGTGATCCCGATGACCACGGGCGCGTTCGGGAACTACCTGATCCCGCTGATGATCGGCGCCCGGGATATGGCATTCCCGCGGATGAACGCCGTCTCGTACTGGATCTTCCTCGGCTCCGGGCTGATGGTCTACTTCTCGCTGGCCCAGGGTCACGCCCCCAACGCCGGCTGGTTCGACTACGTGCCGCTGGCCTCCAAGCAGTACGACCCCGGCATCAACATCGACTTCTACGGCTACGGCCTGATCTTCAACGGGATCTCCAGCACCGCGGCGTCGATCAACATCATCGCGACGATCTTCAAGCTCCGCGCCCCGGGCATGTCGCTCAACCGGATGCCGCTGTTCTGCTTCGCGTTCCTGGCGGCCGCGTTCGCGCTGCTGTTCGCGCTGCCGTCGCTGAGCGTCGCGTGTCTGTTTTTGGAGCTCGACCGACAGCTCGGCTTCCACTTCTACGATGCTGCCTTCGGCGGCGCACCGCTGTTGTGGCAGAACCTGTTCTGGATCTTCGGCCACCCGGAGGTCTACATCATCGTGCTGCCCGCGTTCGGGATCGCCACCGCCATCATCCCGACGTTCTCGGACCGCAAGATGGTGCTGTTCCCGCTCGTCGCGCTGTCGGAGATCCTGGTGGCGTTCCTCGGCTTCGGCGTGTGGGTGCACCACATGCTCACCGTTGGCTTCTCGACGCTGACCTACCTGTATTTCACGGCCACCAGCCTGATCATCACGATCCCCTCGGCGATCCAGATCTTCGCCTGGACGGCGACGATCGTCACCGGCACCCCACGCTTCAAGACGCCGCTGCTGTTCATCATCGGGTTCATCGTGTACTTCATCATCGGCGGCCTGTCGGGGATCATGGTCGCCGCGATCCCGTTCGACCAGCAGGTCCACGGGGGCTACTTCATCGTCGCCCACTTCCACTTTGTGATCTTCGGCGCCGCCGTGTTCCCGGTCCTGGGAGGGATGTACTTCTGGTTCCCCAAGGTCACCGGTCGCATGTACAACGAGAGGCTCGGCAAGTGGAGCTTCTGGGTGACCCTGGTCGGCACCTTCTTCACGTTCTTCCCGATGCACATCGTCGGCCTGCTCGGCATGCCACGGCGCCAGTACACCTATCCCAAGGGGATGGGATGGACGCTGCTGAACGAGATCGAGTCGGTCAGTTCCTACGTGATCGCCCTCGGCATCGTGATGATCGTCGCCAACCTCGCATACAGCCTCAAGCGCGGACCGATCGCCGAGCGCGACCCGTGGGGCGGCGACACCCTGGAATGGTCGACCAGCTCGCCGCCGCCGCCCTACAACTACGCGGTCATTCCGACGGTGACCAGCCCGTACGCGATGTGGGACAAGGCCGACCGCGAGCACGACAACCGGCGCCTGGAGCGCGGCGACGTGCTCAGCGCCGGCCACTTGACGCCCGCCACCACCGTGCAGGACGCCAAGCCCGACGAGATCCTCTCGATGCCGCCGCACTCGATCTGGCCGCCGCTCACGGGGCTGTCGCTGCTCGGCATCTTCTCGATGCTCGTCCTGGCCCACTACTGGATCGCGGTCGGCTTCCTGGTCGTAGCCGGGCTGACCCTGCTCGGCTGGCACGCCAACGAGGAGCGCGCATGAGCGAGCTCGGCGCCGGACTGCCCCATGGCGCGAGCGCCAGCACCCCTGCGGCCGCCGCGCGGGTCGCGGCGCAGCGCACCGCCCAGCCCAATGGCTGGTGGGGCATGGTGCTGTTCCTGGGCGCGGAGGTGACGCTGTTCGGCACGCTGATCGGCAGCTACTTCTACCTGGACTTCGGGTCTCCCCGCTGGCCGCCGGCCGGGCTCCCCGACCCCAAGATCACGATCCCATCGATCGCCACCGGCGTGCTGGTCGCACTCTCCCCGCTGCTGTGGGGCGCCGCGCGCAGCGCCAAGCGCGGCGTACGCGGGCGCGCCGCGTTGCTGATCGCGATCGCGATGGTGGTGCAGATGGCCTACCTGGGCCTGGAGCTCAAGCTCTTCCGAGACGATCTGCTGCAGTTCCTGCCAAACGGCCACAGCGGCACCGCCTACGGCTCGATCTACTACACGCTGCTCGCCGCCGACCACGCGCACGTGCTGTTCGGCATCCTGCTCGATGCGCTGCTGATCTACAAGCTCCTCGTTCGCGGGCTGAACAACTACTGGCTGATCGGGGTGCGCGGACTGGCTCTGTACTGGTACGTCGTCAACTTCCTGACCGCGGCCGTTCTCGTCACGACCCTGTCACCTTCGATATGACCCCGCAGGCGTCAACCGCGCCGGTCGCTCAATCCTCCACGGCGGGGCACCGCCACCCCTCCACGGGCGCAGTCTGGTTCGCGGTGCTCGGCGGCGGGATCGCGTGGCTGGTGCAGTTCTGCACCCTCATTTTCTTCGATTGGGCACAGTGCCTGGGGACGACCCACATGTCGTTCCCGGCGCGCTGGGATCTGCCGATGCAGGCGTGGGAGATCGGGCTGTCTGTCGCCGCGATCGCGGTCGGCCTGGCCGCGACCGTCCAGTCGATCCGGATCTTCCGGCTCGCCTTCCGCGTCGGGGGCGACATCGACGGCCAGGAGCGCCGCGGAGACGGCAGCCCGCCGCCGCTGGGACGGGTGCACTTCCTGGCGATCATCGCGCTGACCGTGAACTTCCTGTCGATCGTGATCGTGATCATGACCGGCGTCGGCGCGCCGCTGCTGAGAGTGTGCCACCAGGCATGAGACGGCGCGCGCTGATCACCGCTGCGATCACGGCCATGCTGGTGCTCGCGCTCGCCGGCGTCAGCGTCGCGCAGCCTCAGTCGGGGATCGTGCGCCCGACGACCGAGCCCAACCACCCGTCGCTGAAGCTCGGCGCGCAGCTGTACGCCGGAAACTGCGCCAGCTGCCACGGGATCGCGGGCTCGGGGATCTTCCCGCCACGGCCGGGAGCCGGGAACATCCTCGGCTCTGGTCCGCCGCTGCGCGGGGTCGGTGCGCAGGCGCCGGACTTCTACCTGCGCACCGGCTACATGCCGCTGGCCAACTACCACCGGCAGCCGACGCCGGATCGGGTCCTGTTCGACGAGAAGGAGATCCGCTCGCTGGTCCAATACGTGGCCTCGCTGGGCAAGGGGCCCGGAATCCCGCATGCGGACCCGAAGGCCGGCAGCATCGGCCAGGGCTTTGATCTGTTCGACCTGCACTGCGCCGGCTGCCATCAGATCGACGCGCGCGGCGGCTTCGTCTCAGGGGCGATGGTCCCTCCGCTGCAGACCGTGTCGCCCACGCAGATCGCCGAGGCGGTCCGGATCGGCCCCTACGAGATGCCGAAGTTTCCCAAGTCGCAGATCTCCGACGCCCAGCTGAACTCGCTCGTCCGCTACGTGATCAGCATGCGCCATCCGCCCAACCGCGGCGGCTGGGGGATCGGCAACATCGGCCCGATCCCGGAGGGTCTGGTCGTCTGGTGGATCGCCCTTCCGCTGCTGCTGATCGCATGTCTACTGGTCTCGAGGAGGTACCGACGCCGATGAAGCTCTGGAAACTGCCGGCCGCACTGTTCCTCCGTCGCCTGCTGGGGCGTCACGGCCCGCCGAAGGCGCAGGGCGGCGGCGACGCGCGGCCGCCGACCGAGCAGATCGTCGCGCAGGGCACGCCCGAGGGGCGGGCCGAGATCGCGGTCCTGGCGCTGCTCGGCCTCGCCGTCCTGGCGGGCGTCGGCTTCATCGTCGTCTACGCGGTCTACGGCCCCGGGGTGATGCCCAACGAACTGCTCGGCCTCGCGCTCGGGTGCTGTGCTCTGTTCATCGCGCTCGCGCTCACGGTCGTCGCCAAGTTCCTGGTCGTGACCGAGGAGATCGAGGAGGACTATCCGCAGGAGCACCCACAGGCCCAGGCCGAGGTCGCAGACATCGTCCGCCAGAGCGGCAGCCGGCTGACCCGCAGGCGGATGCTGGCGGGCGCGGGCCTGGCGGCCGGCGGGACGCTGGCCACGGCAGCGCTGACCCCGGTCCTGTCGATCGGGCCGTTCTGGTACACGAAGCCCCTCGACGAGAGCCCGTGGCGGCGTGGGGTGCGGCTGGTCGACGAGACGGGCGCGCCGATCGCCGCGGCCAACGTCCAACAGGAGACCTTCTACACCGCGTTTCCGGAGGGCGCCGATCCCGAGCAGCTGAGCGCACCGCTGGTGGTGATCCGCCTGGATCCGGCCAGGATCCGCCTCCCGCGCGGACGCCACGGCTGGGCGCCGGAGGGGATCATGGCGTACTCCAAGATCTGCACCCACGCGGGCTGCGCGATCGCGCTGTATCGAAAGCCGAAGTTCGCGCCGATAGAGCCTGAGCCGGCGCTCGTCTGCCCCTGCCACTACTCGACGTTCGATCCGTTCACCGGCGGCACCGTGACCTACGGGCCCGCCGGCCGACCGCTGCCACAGCTGCCGTTGATGATCGACGGCCATGGATGGCTGCGCGCCGCCGGCGACTACTCCGGGCGAGTGGGCCCCGGCTGGTGGAACGTCCGCGAGGCGCCGGTTTCCGAATGAGCGCCAGAGATCCGCTCCTGGATCCGGTCCGGTTCGTCGACGAGCGCACGGCGGCGGCGCCGCTGCTGCGCAAGACGCTGCGCTACATCTTTCCCGACCACTGGTCGTTCCTGCTCGGCGAGATCGCGCTGTACGCGTTCATCGTCCTGATCGCGACCGGCACCTACCTGGCGCTGTTCTACGACGACAGCACGGCCAAGACCGTCTACCACGGCTCCTACATACCGCTTGACGGCGCGACGATGAGCGCCGCCTACAAGTCGGTGCTCCAGATCTCGCTGTCCTACAAGGCGGGGCTGCTGATCCGCCAGACCCATCACTGGGCGGCCGACGTGTTCGTCGCCTCGATCGTCCTTCACCTGATGCGCGTCTTCTTCACCGGGGCGTTCCGCCGTCCGCGCGAGCTGACCTGGATCGTCGGGCTGATCCTCTTGATGGTGTCGCTGCTGGAGGGCTTCATGGGCTACTCGCTCGTCGACGACCTGCTGTCGGGGATGGGGATCGCGATCGGCTACGGCGTCGGGCTCTCGATCCCGATTATCGGCGGGCCGCTGATGCTCGGGATCTTCGGCGCCCCGTTCCCGGGCACCAGCCTCTTCTTCTCGCGCCTGTACATCATGCACGTGTTCCTGATCCCTGCTCTGCTTGGGACGCTGATCGCTGTGCACCTGGCGCTGATCGCGGCACGCCACCACACGCAGTTCAAGGAGAGCGTGCGTCACACGCAGAAGCGGATCATCGGCGTGCCGATGTTCCCCGGGCAGGTGCCCCGCTCGCTGGCGCTGATGTTCTTCACGGTCGCGATCCTGTTCCTGCTCGGCGGCCTGGTGCAGGTCAACCCGATCTGGCAGTGGGGCCCCTTCGAGCCGTGGCTCGGCACCAACGGGGCGCAGCCGGACTGGTACCTGGGCTGGCTGATCGGGGCGCTGCGGCTGATGCCGAACTTCGACGTCGTGATCGGTCACTTCACGCTGATCCCGAACCCGTTCTGGGGCGGGGTCGCGTTCCCGGGGGTGGTGTTCACGATCCTGCTGGCGTTCCCGTGGATCGAGAAGCGCGTGACCCGCGATCGCGGCGTCCACAACCTTGCCGACCGCCCCCGTGACGCGCCGTTGCGGACCGCGTTCGGGGTCTCGCTGCTGAGCTGGGTCTTCCTGATCTTCATCTTCGGCGCCGCGGACCGCATCTACGTGCTCTGGGGCATCACCTACAACGTCCAGCTGATGATCTTCCGGATCGGGATCTGGGTGATCCCGGCGATCCTGTTCCCGGTCACCCTGCGCTGGTGCCGGGCGCTGCAGGCATCAGACAGGATGGAGCACGATCGCGAGCTGGCCGAGCACGAAGCCCAGGCACGGGTACGCGAGCTGGCCGCCCGTCGCGCCGGGCCGCCGGCGCTCAGCCGCCCGCCGGCGCCAGATCCCGCAGCTGGACGTGGCCCGGGTCCTGGATGACCTGGACGGTGCTCGTGCCGCTGTCGACCAGGCCCGGGTCGGCCGGGATCTGCTTGTAGACCAGCAGTCCCGGCGTCTGCGCGGCCTGCTCTGGCGTGGGCTGCTGCATCTGCGTGACGATCGAGTCGCCGTCGGGCGCGAGCGTCGCGTCGCCGGTCTCGAGCTCGCCGACGGAGACCTGCGTCCACCAGTTGTCGACGGTGGCGGTCAGGTCTCCCGCGCACGCCGGGTCGCCGGTCGTGTGAAACAGATAGGTCTCGGTCTCGGAGGAGTCGAGCGTCAGCGTCGCCGCTTGCACCGGCGCCCCGGGCGCGGGCGGGATCGGGATCGCCAGTGTGATCGTGATCGTCCCGCCGTCGGTGCTCGGCATCGTCACGGTGGTCGTCTTCAGGTCGCTGCCAAGCACGCACTGGCTCGTCTCCGTGCTTGAGACGGTCGCCGAGGCGAACTGGCCGTCGCCGCTGCCTCGGACCTGGACGCCGGTCGCGGTCGACGAGAGGTCGTCGTAGTCGAGCCCGGCCTTGGCCTGATAGTGGAAGTCCAGGACCTGATCGCCGTCGAAGACAGGGTCGTGGTGAAGCTGCGAGTCCACCGTGATGTCGAACTGGAGGCAGTCGGAGATCTGGCGCTGAGCCTCTTGC
>JBOGYE010000133.1:0-15000 GCA_050696635.1 Solirubrobacteraceae bacterium
AGGTCGCGTCGATGATCGGTAGCCGCATGCAGCCGTGGCTGGCGGGATAGTCGGGCGCCGGGTCATAGCCGTGGACCGCGTATCCGCGGATGAAGAAGTCCGAGTAGTACATCCCGTCCGGTAGGTAGCCCGGGACGCGGGAGTAGACGGCAAAGCGACCCAGGATCGTCGGCGTCGAGGGCTTGCCGGAGCTGATCGGGTAGATCGCCTGCACGTCGGCGCCGTCGATCAGCGCCAGCAGCTGGTGGGTCAGGTCGCCCTCGGCGTGACGACCGTCGTGCGGGTAGCGGACGGCGAACGCGCCGCGGCCGTCCAGCAGCGCCGTCAGCGTGCGGGCGTCGAGGCTCAGGTCGCCCTCGCCCCAGCCCAGCAACCGGTGGTAGGCGTCCAGCGCCAACCCCGTCTGCGTGTCGAACACGCCCGATTGCGGCACGTATACGTGCAGCGCCGTCAGGCGCTGCTGGACCAGCTGAACCAGGCGCCCGGTAGCGCCCGGCCCGGCGCTCGCGCCCAGCACCTGGTAGGCGCGCTGGATCGAGAAGCCGCGCATCGCAGCGGTCCGTGCATGCGTGACGTGGACCCGGACGATGCCGGGCGCCGGGCCGTGCAGCGTCTGCGAGAACTCGCCGCAGCGACCGGCGCAGGCGCGCTTGATCCGCAGTCGATCGCGCTTGAAGCTGCGCGTGCCATCCAGCGCCTGGACCGCGACCCACTGACCGGCGACGTACGGCCGCACAACCCCCTGCACCCGTACGGCCCGCCCGGGGATCGTGACCTCGCTGCCATGGACGATCAAGCTGCCGACCAGGTTCAGGCGTGCGTGGGCGCCCGCAGGCTTCGCTGGCTTCGCCAGCGCCGCGGGCTTCGCGGGCTTCGCCGGCGCCGCGGCGGCCACCCCGGCCATCGCCCCCAGGAGTGCCAGCAGGCAGGTTGCGATCAGCGTCAGCGAGCGGCGCATGGCGAGCGGACCAGGGTCAGCGAGCGGATCAGGGTCAGCGAGGGGCGCATGGCGGGGCAAAAGTACACCAGTCAACCGTCGGCACGCGCGGAGCCGGCCGCGCCCACTGCACTGCCGCCGCGGGCGGCCAGCGGCCCGGTGACCACGGCCACCGCCAGCCAGGACGCGGCCACCAGCCCGAGGATCCCCAGCGCCGACCAGTTCAGCTCGTTGACGCCGAGCGCGAGCGCGTTGTTGGCGCTGTGCAGGGCCATGCACGGATACAGCGAGCCCGTTCGCCAGCGGATCAGGCACAGGATGAAGCCGAGCAGCCCGAGCGGGACCAGGTACTGCACCGGGGCCGAGCCGAGGTGCGCCGCTCCGAACAGGATCCCGACCAGGACCGCGGCGATCCACGGCCCGAGATGACGGCCGGCGACGCGCACCGGCAGCTCGCGCAGCACGCCGAACAGGAAGCCACGAAAGAACAGCTCCTCGCAGATCGGCGCGATCGCGCAGACGAACACCGCGGCCGCGACCAGCGCTGCGGTGCTGTGGGTCACGCCAAGGTCGGACGGAAGCTTGTCGGTGCCCTTCAGCGACAGCGCCGCGCTGTAGATCGCGGTCAGCACGAAGTACGCGACCGCCCCCCCCACCAGCCACTTGATCGCCCTGCGCAGCGCCACGCGCCGGTAGCCCAGGCGTGCCGCCGACAGCCCGCCACAGACGCCGGCCAGCGCCAGCGCCGCACAGACGAAGCCGAGGTCGAACACGATGTCGGCGGCGACGCTGGCCGCCGGGCCCGGATGCGCGATCGAGCCGCCGCCGGCGTGCGCCACCAGGTCGACCACGATCGTCCCGATCGAGCCGAGCACGAACCCGAGAAGGATCGCCACCGGAGCCGCCCATAGCGGCCACGAGGCGCGGGGCGCCGGTCGGTCGGTGAAGCCGGGGGCCGGGGGCATGCGCGCGGAGCTTACGCGCGGCGCCGAGAGCTCTCAGGGTTCAAAGCCGACCTCTGACGTTTCAGTAGTAACCGCGCGGTGTTGCTACGGCGTGGCGTCCCAAGGGTTCAGA
The DNA here is from genome assembly GCA_050696635.1 of Solirubrobacteraceae bacterium. Classification (GTDB taxonomy): domain Bacteria; phylum Actinomycetota; class Thermoleophilia; order Solirubrobacterales; family Solirubrobacteraceae; genus Palsa-465. Next base: position 2,015 of record JBOGYE010000133.1, read on the forward strand.
AGGGTGAGGCCAGTGGCCGCGAAGTCGGCGGTGTCGCGGGTCGCGAGCGCCGCGCTGGAGGCGCGGCAGATCGCGGCGATCTGGCCGTCAAAGCCGTCCATTGGCCGTCCGCTGCGCTCTCGCTCGGCCACGAGCGTGGCCCATAGCCCCGCGGCACGCTGGTCGAAGGAGAGCACTTGGCCTGCGAATGCCTCGAACACGTCCTCAGCGGCCGTTGCGAGCAGCCGGCGCCGGCGGCCGTCGGGCAGTCTCTCGATCCCATACCGGACCTCGGCGACCGCGATAGCGGTCGTGTACAGCTCGTTGGCGTGCTGAGACTGCACCCATGCCCGCACCGCCGGGTCGGGTTCGCTGCGCATCAGCTCTGAGATCACATTTGTGTCAAGGACGATCACGGCTCGAACTGAGCGACGCGCGGCGGTGTGCTGCGTGCGGGCAGTTCCAGGTCGACGCCGCCCAGGGATGCAAACCGTTCGCGCAGAGCGTCGACGAGGTTGTCCGGCCGGTCGGGCTCGTCGACCGCCGCCGATAGGATCGCTCGGGCTTCGGCTTCCATCGAGCGACCATGGCGAGCTGCGCGGAGCTGCAGGCGGTGCTTGAGCTGGTCGTCGAGGTTGCGGATCGTGACGGTGGCCATGTTCTGCTAGCAGTGTACCGCTAGCAGTGACGGCGACGGAGTCTTCGCCGCGTCTAAATGGCCCGAAAGCAGCCCCGAACTGCCGCGTCTAACACGCCGTCGAGCCCGACCTCCGCCCCGCCGTGGGGACGCGTTGGCAGAGCTCGTCGTCAGCGCAGACGTAGATCACGGCGCTACCGAGATTCGAACCGGCCGCGGAATCAGCGCGCCCGGGGTCCGGGGGCGCAGCCGGTCACCCGGACTTGTGCTCAGAGCACCGCCAGCGTGTCGATCGTGCGCACGCCGGCCGGCACCTCGGGCGGCGGGGCGCCGTAGCGGCACACGAGCGTCGCCGCGATCCCGCAGCCAACGGCTCCGGCGACGTCGTCGGCGAGGCTGTCGCCGACGTGCAGTGCCCGCTCCGGCGCGACCCCCGCCAGCGCCAGCGCGTGGCGAAAGATCACCGGCGACGGCTTGCTCGCGCCGACGGCAGCGGAGGTCACGACCGCGTCCAGCAGCGGCGCCAGCCCGACGCGCTCGAGCACCTCGGCCAGCGACACGTCCCAGTTGGAGACCGCGACCACCCGCAGCCCGGCGCGGCGGGCGCGCAGCAGCGCCGGGCGGGCGTCCGGGTGGACCTCGAAGCGCAGCGACGCCAGCAGCACATCGGTCAACACGTCCACGTCGCGCAGCGAGTCGCGTGCGGCGGGCGGCAGCGCCTCGCGCAACGCCTGCGCACAGCGACGGTGCAGCCCCTCAAGGCTGTCTCGGTCGCGCCCCAGCGCCATGTGCGCGCGGTAGCACGCGATCTCGGCTCGGAGTGCCGCGTCGGCCTGGACCGCCGACACGCGCGTGGCGCACCGGCGCTGTAGCTGCTCGCGCAGCGCCGGGGCGGGCGGCGCCAGCGACACGAGCGTGCCCAGCGCGTCGATCAGCAGCGCTCCATCGTGCGGCAGCAGGCCATCGTGCGGCAACGCGCCATCATGCAGCCGCGCCCCATCGTGCGCGGTGCCGGTTCGTCGTCGCCTGCCTCCCATGCACCCGCGATGTTGGCAGCAGGAGCCAGGCCCAGCGAGGCGAAAGGAGCCGACAGCTAGAATCCGGCGTCCACCGGCGCGCCTCGGGTTGGCGCGGGGCTGCACGGCCCGACCCCGGCGCAAGCGCTTATCCGATGAGCCGACGTGAACGACAGCGCCGACGCCGGCGCAACCGCGGATCGCCGCTGAAGCGGTTCTTCGCGATGACGGCGGTGCTGGTCGCGGGCGGCGCGGCGGTCGGGGCGATGGCGCTCGCGGGCTGGGTCGTCAAGGTCGCCAACTCCGCCCCGAGCCTGGCGTCGATGAAGGCCTTCCACCCCGGCTCGCCGTCGGAGATCTTCGCCTCCAACGGCACCTCGCTGGGTTACATCTGGGCCCCCGACGTCCACTACACGCTGACCGACGCCCAGATCCCGGCGCTCGTCAAGCACGCGACGGTCGCGATCGAGGACCGCCGCTTCTACCAGCACGGCGCGCTCGATTACCAGGGGATCGTGCGCGCGGCGATCAAGGACGCGCTCGGCAACGGCTCCGAGCTGCAGGGGGCGTCGACGCTGACGATGCAGCTGATCGACAACCTCTACCTGCAGAACGTGCGCAAGACGCGTGACATCAAGTACAAGATCGACCAGGCCAAGCTGGCGATGCAGCTGTACGCCAAGCACAACAAGGAGTGGATCCTCGACGGCTACCTGAACAACGTCCCCTACGGGGCGGTCGGCGGCCAGAGCGCGTACGGGATCGCCGCGGCCGCGAAGCTGTTCTTCGACAGATCCGTGCAGCGGCTGACGCTGCCGCAGGCGGCGCTGCTGGCGGGGCTGCCGCAGGCGCCGACCCCCTACAACCCCTACGTCTATCCCGATGCCGCACGCGCCCGCCGCCAGGAGGTTCTGCAGGCGATGGTCACGGCCGGCTACATCGACCAGGCGCAGGCCGACCAGGCCAACGCGGCACCGCTTGGACTCAAGCATGACGAGAGCTACCTGGTGCAGAAGGACCCGTATGTGTTCCAGTACATCCGCCAGCAGGCCGCTGCGGACCTGTGCCCGCGCAGCCCCGCCAACTGCCCGGCGCTGAACGAGGGGGTCAAGATCTACACCACGATCGACCTGCGCAAGCAGCAGTTGGCGCTGAAGGCGATCGCAAGCAACGAGTCGCTGCGGGCGCAGCAGAACCCTACGTACGGGACCGCGGCGGCCGGCCTGGCGTCGATCGACACCGCCAACGGGCACATCCTGGCGATCGCGTCGTCGTCCAGCTACCGCCAGACCAAGTTCGACTACGCCACCTCGGCGCTGCGACAGCCGGGGTCATCGTTCAAGGTGTTCGCGCTGATGACGCTGATCCACGACTACGACGGCGACCCCAACAAGACCTACTACGTCTCCAAGCTGCTGCCGGCCGGCTGGCTGTCGGTCGACCCCAGCTGGCAGGTGCACACGGCCGAGCTGACCTACCAGGGGACGATCAACATCACGCGGGCGACGATCATCTCCGACAACACCGTGTTCGCGCAGCTGTCGGCCGACCTGGGTTGGGACAAGTTCGACGCAACCGCGCACGCGATGGGGATCACCTCGCCGCTGGACGGCAACCCCTCGGAGGTGATCGGCGGGCTGCGAGTCGGCGTGTCGCCGCTCCAGATGGCCGACGCGTACACCACGCTCGCCGACGGCGGGGTCCACATCCCGGCGACGATCATCGGCAAGGTCGTGTTCCCGGACGGGAGCGTTCGCAATTTCGGCAACCCGCCGCGGACGCGAGTGTTCCCCTACGACGAGGCCTACGAGGGCACCAGTGTGCTCAAGCAGGTCATCACCTCCGGTACGGGCACAGCGGCCGAGTACGGCTGTCCCGCCGCGGGCAAGACCGGCACCGCCAACCTCCTCGAGAACGCCTGGTTCGTCGGCTACACGCCGCGAATGGCGACGGCGGTCTGGGTCGGCTACCCGCAGGGCAACGAGCCGATGGCCCAGGGCTACGGAGGAACGCTGGCGGCGCCGATCTGGCGCGCCTACATGCAGCCCGCGAGCGGCAGCTACTGCGGCGACTGGCGTGCACCTGCGATCCCCTTCCAGGGCACCCAGTTCCTCGGCAGCGTCTATCACTTCGCGGTCTCGGGCGCGCCGGCGTCCCCACCGGCCACGCCCAAGAAGGGATCCAAGAGCGGCGGGGCGACTCTGGGCGCCACCGGCACCCAGAGCCAGACCGGCACGAACCCGCAGACCGGGACGGCGCCCGCGACCCCCACCCCGCCACCGACGTCCACCACGCCCACCACGCCGCCCAGCGGAGCCGGCGGAGGTGGGGGCGCCGGCGCGGGCGGTGCCGGGCCCGGGTCCGGCTCGGGCTCGGGCGGCGGTCACTGAGCGGGGCTCCACCCGGGTCCGGCTCGAGCTCGGGCGCCGGCCCCGGAGGGGCCGTGACAGAACAAGTGATGGGATGGGGTGCTCGGCTCGTGCATGCCGGGCGCCGCACGAGAGCGCAGCCATAGCAGCGCTATGGCGAGCGAGCGGGCGGCGTCTGGCGCCGCGAGACGAGTGCACCAGACCGTCAAGTTGTCCTGTCACGGCCCCTGAGTGGGCTGCTGGTAGCTTTGTCGCACGCCGAGCGCGTGATCTGTCACGCGCGGCCCGACGAAGGTCTGAGATCCAGAGATGCCAAAGGAAGAGAAGGTCGAGCTCGAGGGAGAGGTCGTCGAGGCGCTACCCAACGCGATGTTCCGCGTGAAGCTCGACAACATGGACCGGGTTGTGCTCGGTCACGTGGCCGGCAAGATGCGCCGCTTCCGGATCCGGATCCTGCCCGGTGACCGGGTCCGTGTCGAGCTGTCGCCGTACGACCTGGACCGCGCCCGGATCGTCTACCGCCACCGCTAGGCGGTGGCGCGGGGCCGCCGCGACCGCCGTCGGCGATGCGAGAGCTCGAGCTGATCGATCGCCTGCGCGATGTGCTCGCGCCCGGCGGCGACCCGCCGGGGGGACGCGTCGTGCGCTGGATCGGCGACGACGCCGCCGTGGTGCGCGCCGACGGCTTCGCCGTCACCTCGATCGACACCTCGGTGCAGGGCGTCCACTTCCGGCTCGGGCAGCTGAGCCACGCGGACATCGGCCACCGGGCGATGGGCTCGGCGCTGTCTGACCTGGCGGCGATGGGAGCGGCGCCCGGAGAGGCCTACCTGGCGCTCGCGCTCCCCGCCGGCACCGAGCTTGACGACGCGCTGGCGCTCGTGGCCGGCGCGCGAGCGCTGGCCTGCGAGTTCGGCGTGACGATCGCCGGCGGCGACGTGACCAGCGCGGGGGAGTTGAGCGTGACCGTCACCGTCGTCGGCTGGGCAGCGGACCCGGGCGAGCTGGTCGGCCGAGACGGCGCCCGGCCGGGCGACCTAGTGGCGGTCACGGGCACGCTCGGCGCGGCCGGCGCCGGACTGGCGCTGCTGGAGGGGCGCGCAGGTGCGGATGCGCTCGCGCCCGGTACCGTCGACGCGCTGCGCCGGCGCTACGCGCGCCCGACGCCGCTGCTGGGCGCCGGGGCGGCGCTGAGCCGGCTCGGCGCGACCGCGATGATCGACCTGTCCGACGGCCTGGCAACCGACGCCCGGCACCTGGCGCGCGCCAGCCGCGTCATGATCGAGATCGAGTTGGGCGCACTCCCGCTGGCCGCCGGGGTGCGCGAGGTGGCCGCAGCGTTGGCCGTGGACCCGGCCGCGTTTGCGGCGGGCGCGGGCGAGGACTTCGAGCTGCTCGTCTGCGTGCCCCCCGCCGCCCGCGACGCGGCCCCGGCCGGTCTGCTGACCTGGATCGGCCGCGTCAGCGAGGGCGCCGGCGAACTGGCGCTCGCCGGCGCTGCCGGACCGCTGTCAGGCTACGAGCACGCGCCCTGAGGGCGACTGACCCCGCCCGGCGGGATGGCGCTCGCCACCAGGCGGCGGACGATCGCGTCCGCCACCGCGCGAGCGTCCACGCGGTACTCCCCGGAGCCGACCCGCTCCTGGATCTCGGTGATGCGCATATCGCGATTCCCTTCCGATATCGGCTTTCTGTGACCGATCAACTCACATGCGGTTTCGGCATCCGGGGGGCCGTCCTGCATGGCCGCGCGGCGCCGCTGGACGATTTGACGCGAGGACCGCTGAGCGTTGGAATCGGGTGGCGTCACCGGATCGGGATCATGGAATCAAGTCTGCGCCGGACCGAGCGGCGCTACCGAGGCCAGCCGGGCGAACACGATGATCCGCTGCGCGGCGCTGTAGAGCGGGTTGCAGGCCGACAGCACCAGCCGCTCATACCCGACGTCGTCGGTCACCGCCCAGTCGCTCGGAGACACGATTCGCAGACGTTGGACGACGTAGGTGAAGCGCCCGTAGGGCATCGTGATCAGGATCCGGTCACCGTGGCGCAGTTCGTTGAGGAACCTGAACGGCGCCAGGTACGTGGTCCGGTGCCCAGCGATCGCGACCGTCTGCCCCATCCCCGGCAGCGCCGTCGACGGGTAGTGACCCGGACCCTCCTCGAGGCTCTGGGTGTCGGTGCCCTGGACGATGTTGTAGGTGTTCCCGAGCAGGGGGATCCGCAGCGTGCCGATCGCATCCCCGGTCCGGATCTGAGCGCGCTCGCGGCGCGCCAGGTACGAGATTCGGGTGCCGGTCTGCCCGATCGTGCGCAGCGCCGCGCTGGTGGCGGGCGATAGCGGAGCGGTGCGATAGCTGAGATAGCGCTGGTTGACCTGGGTCCGCATCACCAGGCCGATCGCGGCGGTCACCGGCTCCTGCCAGACAAGCGTCGCCACCGCATCCAGGCAGAGCAGCGCGCCAGACAGGATCAGCACCGTCGAGACATCCCTGATCAGCCGCCGCATGAACCCCGCCTCATCTGCGCAGCGCCGACTCGGGGCGGCGCAGCGCCGACTCGGTCCCGCCCAGCGACCCCGGACCCGCGTAGTTGCCCGGGCCGCGGACGGTCACCGGCGCCGGTTGCACTCCTCCGGCGCGCGCCGCGCGCGCCGCCAGCACCACGACCGACAGCACGCCGCCTCCGACGATGCTCCACTCGAGCGCCGCCAACGGTCCGACGCTGTGTCCGGCGATCAGCAGCGCCGCCTGCCACGCGGCCGCGGACGGGCTGTAGCCGAATGCGTTGGCGTAGTAGAACGCCACCAGCGCCGTCGGCGCGAGCCCCGCCGCGACCAGCGCCAGCCGCGGCAGCGGGCCGAGGCGCAGATCGGGGTTGACCGCCGCCAGCCACACGTGCAGCGCGGGCGCCAGCAGCAGCGCCGCGAACGGGTTGCGCAGCCAGATCGCAAACGTCACCGCACACAGCACGACCAGCGTCGCCGCGGTCGCGCCCTCGGGCCCGCGCAGGCCCACGCGCAGACGCTTCGCCAGCCGCTGGATGGCAGCCCCGACCGCCAGGATCGCGACAGCCGCCAGCACCAGCACCTCGATCCCGGCCTGGTGCAGCCCCACGGCCCCGGGCGCCACCGGCCCCGAGGGCGCGGTGCCGATCGCGCCCAGCAGCGACCCCGCCAGCACGATCAGCACGGCCGACAGGAACGGCGTCGCGGCGGCCAGGACCAGCGCCAGCGAGCGCCACATCTCATGGCCGCGCCGCCGCGCCCGCGCGACCCCGTCGACGGTCGTCATCAGGATCGGCACCAGCAACGCGATCACGAACAGCGCGATCGCCCAGCCCGGGACGACCTTGCCGGCAAGGAGCACGTATGCGGACGGGGCCGGCGCCGCTGCGCCGCCGTCCAGCGCCGAGATCGTCGACAGGACCGCATGCCCGACCCCCGTGATCCGCCCCACCGATGCCAGCGGCGCGTCGGGCGCCGGTCCGCGCTCGCCGGACAGCGACAGCTCCACCGCCGGGATCCCACGGGCCGCGAACGGCGCCTGCTGCCCGAGCGTGAACGGGAACGCCAGGCGCGCGAACTGCGCTCCCAGGCCAGAGCTTCCGGCGCCGAGAGAGGCCTGCGAGCGCAGCGCGGCGGCGAGCGTGTTGCGCAGCAGCGGCGGCGCCACGGCGTGCTCGCTCGACCACGGGATCACGATCGGTTGGCGGACGTGCGCGCTGGCCACATCGCCGAGCACGATCACCGCGTCGACCGGGCCCGCCAGCGTCGACGCCAGCCGCGCCGTGCCGGCTGCGCCCGCAGCGCCGCTGACCGAGGCCAGGACGACGGTCCGATGCAGCGTCTCGCCCTGGAGATCGCGGGCCAGCTCGATCAGCATCGCGGTGCCCGATGCCCCGACCGCGCCCGGCGCATCGCGCGGGGCGACGATCACGATGCTGCCGCTGTCGAGCCCCGGGCGCACCCCGGTCACGTTCTCCAGGGTTCTGGAGCCGTCGACCGTGACACCGCTGAAGGTGTCCGTCGAGACCTGGAAGCCATAGCTGCCGAGCTTTGAGACGACCTGATCCGCCAGCGCGTTCTCGCCGGCCGAGCCCGGCGACCGGATCGGGTCCGCGGCGTCGATCGAGCCGACCGTCGAGACGACGTTGGACCCGTCGAACACCGCCGGGGACAGCGTCGTGCCCAGCGCCGGCTGCTGGTTTGACAGCGAGAACGCCAGCACCACCAGCGCGAGCGCGGCGACGATCAGGCCCGTCCGGTAGATCCGCGGATCGAGCATCCGAGCAGAGGTTATCTCGCCCATGCGCGCGCTCGGTCTGCCGAGGATCGCCACGTCCGCCTGCCGAGGGTCGCCACGGATTACCCTTTCAGGGGGTGGTGGAGACGATTGCGCCCGAGCGCTGCGCGCGCATCCTGCTCGTCGACGACGAGCAGTCGGTTCAGGCGCTGCTGTCCTACCCGCTGCGCAAGGAGGGCTACGACGTCGTCCAGGCGACCGACGGGCGCCAGGCGCTGGAGCGCTTTGAAGAGCAGACGTTCGACCTGGTGGTGCTGGACCTGATGCTGCCCCGGATCGACGGGCTCGAGGTCTGTCGCCGGCTGCGCAGCAAAAGCTCGGTGCCGATCATCATGCTGACGGCCAAGTCCGAGGAGATCGACAAGGTCGTCGGGCTGGAGCTGGGCGCCGACGACTACATCACCAAGCCATTCTCGCTGCGCGAGTTCTCGAGTCGGATCAAGGCGGCGCTGCGGCGGGCCGAGATGAGCCGCCCCGACGAGACGATGCCGGACGAGCCGCCGCTCGAGCTGTCCGGGCTGCGGATCGACTTCGCCAAGCGCGCGGTCCGGATCCGCGGCGACGAGGCGCAGCTCACCTACGTCGAGTTCGAGATCCTGTCGGCGCTGGCGCGTGCTCCGGGACGGGTGTTCACGCGCGACATGCTGCTGGCCAGGATCTGGGGCGACTCCGCCTACCGCGATCCGCGCACGATCGACGTCCACATCCGCCACCTGCGCGAGAAGGTCGAGCGCGACCCCAAGGATCCCGAGTACCTGTTCACGGTCCGCGGCGTCGGCTATCGCTTCCGTGACACCGAGCCAGATCTCTAGGGGCTCGCGACTGCGGGCCGCGGCCGCGCGCCGACCGCGCCTGTCGCTCGGCAACCGGCTGGCGCTGATGTTCTTCGCGATCACGCTGCTGGCGGTCGGGGCGCTGTACCTGTATGTCGCCCCCGGCCTGCGCAGCCGTCTGGCCGACCAGAAGCTGACCGAGCTGGCGGCCGCCGCCGACACGCGCTCAGGCGGGCTGGGTCAGGCGCTGGGGAGCTCGACGCCGCTGTGGGAAGTGCGGCGTCTCGCCGACCAGGCGGCCGGCGCCGCCGGCGACCGGGTCACGGTGCTATCGGTCAACCGCGCGTTCGGGGTGCCACAGCTCTCGGCGGAGGTCGACTCGGGCGGGCCGGGCACCGTCCCCGCGCTGCGGTACGTGGCCGCTCGCCGAGCGGTCGCCGGGCGGCGGCCGACGACCGCGATCGAGCAACCGGCCTCCGGCGCCGTGGCCGAGGCGGCGCAGCCGGTGTTCTACGCCAGTCACGTGGTCGGCTGGGTGATCGTCTTCTCGGCGCCGCTGGCCGACGTGATGCGGACCGTCGCGACCGTGCGCCGCGAGATCGCGGTGGCGGGAGCGATCGCGCTGGCACTGGCGCTGATCGCGGGCTGGTTGGTGGCGCGGGCACTCGCCCGGCGCGTGCAACGGCTCGAGCTCGCTGCCAAGCAGATTGCGGGTGGCGACTTCAGTCGCCGGATCCCAGTTGACTCGGGCGACGAGCTGGGACGGCTCGCGACCGCGTTCAACGAGATGCAGGCGCAGCTGCAGCAGATGGATCAAGCTCGCAAGAAGTTCATCGCGACCGCCTCGCACGAGCTGCGCACGCCGGTGTTCTCGCTCGGCGGGTTCGTCGAGCTGCTCGAGGACGACGAGCTGGACGCGGACACCCGGCGGCGCTTCCTGGAGCAGGTCTCAGACCAGGTCAAGCGCCTTGCGAAGCTGTCGGTCGATCTCCTCGATCTCTCGCGGCTGGAGTCCGGCTCGCTGCAGCTGCGACCCGAGGAGGTCGATCTCGGGGAGCTGACGCGATCGGTGTCAGGCGAGTTCGAGCCGGCGCTGGCGGCCAACGACTCGCGCCTGGAGCTGCGGCTGCCGGGGCGGCGAAGCCCGATCCTGGCCCAGTGCGACCCCGTCCGGGTGGCGCAGATCGTGCGGATCCTGATCGACAACGCGCTGACGCACACGCCGGCGGGAACCCAGATCGTGGTCACCGCCGCCCGCCACGACGGCCGCGTGGCGCTGGCCGTGCGCGACGACGGGGAGGGCGTCGATCCGGCGCTGGCGCAACGGATCTTCGAGCCGTTCTACACGGCCGACGACGCTCAGGGCTCAGGCCTGGGGCTGGCGATCGCGTCCGAGCTGGCCGACCGGATGGCCGGGCGGCTGTCGGTCCGCTCGGGCGAGGGCGAGACGACGTTCACGCTCGACATACCTGGCTGACCCGGCCCGGTTCTGCGTGATCGCCCCGGATACCCGGCCCGGCCCTGCGTGATCGCCCCGGCTGACCCGCGCCGGCCGCGGGGATCACCCCACCTCGCGCAGGCGCGCCGCCTCCAGCTCGTAGACGAAGCCGCGGATCGCCCGCTTGTGGCGCAGGAACGGGGACTCCCGGATCCGCGCGATCGAGGCTCGCACGCTGGCGTCCAGGTCGGCGAAGCCTCCCGCCGCCCAAGGCGGCCTGCTGCCGGTCTCCCGCTCGATCGCGGCGGCGAACTCGGCGTCGTCGAGGCCCAGCATCCCGCAGCCTGAGTGGTGCATCAGCAAGATCTCCTCGGTCCCGAGCTCGCGCTGCGAGATCGCCAGCGAGCGGATCGCGTCATCGGTGGCAAGTCCGCCGGCGTTGCGGATCACGTGCGCCTCGCCCGGCACCAGGCCCAGGATCCTGTAGACGTCGAGGCGCGCGTCCATGCAGGCCAGGACCGCAAGCTTCCTGGCCGGAGCGGCGGGCAGCCCGCGCGACCTGTTCACGGCGCGCGATCTTGCCACACCGGGGCGACCAGCCCTCGGCGGCGTGGCCGCGGCTTGCAATGTCCGGCGCGCACAGTTTCGCTGCCACCGTCGGTTGCGTCATCCTGTGGCACTTGCCGGACACCGCCCTCGCCACTGCGTCACATCGGCGCGCGCTCGTGCGCGACCTGGCGCTGGCGCTGCGGGCGAGGGTGATGCCGGAGCTGGGCTGTGCGGCCGGTCGCCGACACGCCGGTGCTGCCGCGGGCGGCGATGTGACGTTCGCGATCGACTCGCTCGCCGAGCAGGCGCTGGCCGAGTTCCTGTCGGCGCGCGCGCCCCGGACCGCGTTCTACTCCGAGGACCGGGGACTGGTGTCCAGCGCGGATGCCGTGGACGTGCTGGTGGTCGACCCGATCGACGGCACCCGCCCGGCGCTGGCCGGCCTGGAGTCGGCCTGCGTGGCGGTCGCGCTGGCACCGCTGGGCGACGGCGAGCCGACGATGGGCGACGTCTCCGAGGCGTGCGTCGTGGAGATCAAGTCCGGGGCGCTGTTCCTGGCCGCCGCAGGCGCCGGACTGGTGCAGTGCACGGCCCCGGTGGCGCTGAGCGCCAACGCCGATCCGACCCGGATGTTCTGGGGCTACGGCTTCCGCGGCCGACCGGTGCGCGAGACGGCCGAGGTGCTGGCGGCGCTGATCGACGGCTCGTCGGTCGGCGGCGGTACCTTCGAGCTTGGCTCGCAGGCGTTTGCGATGACTCGGCTGATCACCGGCCAGCTCGACGCGGTGATCGAGGTCGGCTCCCGGATGATCGACGAGCTGCCGTCGCTACGGGCCAGCTTCGAGGCGCTCGGCGGGGGCCACGTGCTGAACAACTCGCCTTATGACCTGGCGGCGGCGTGGCTGTGCCTGCGCGAGGCCGGGGGGATCGCCACCGACGGCTGGGGCCGCCCGCTGCACGACCGTCCGCTGCTGGGCTCCGGCCACGCCTACCAGATGTCGTCGATCTCGGCCGCCAACGGCGCGCTGCACGCCCAGCTGGTGGCGGCGGTGGACGCGGGAATCGAGCGGTTGCGTCGGCTGGTCGGCTGACGCGACCCGGACGGCGGTTATCGTCTGTGACAAGCCATGTCGTCGCAGACTCCCCTCGTGCTGGTCTCCAACCGCGGCCCCGTCACCTTCGGGCCCAACGGTGAGGTCCGGCGCGGCACGGGCGGCCTGGTGACGGCGCTGATCGGGCTCGCCTCGCACCGGCCGGTCACCTGGGTCGCGTCAGCGATGACCGACGAGGACGTCGCCGCCGCCGAGCGTAACTCCGGACGTCCGTTCCCGGTCACCGGTCCGGAGGGGGACGAGTACCGCGTCAAGCTGGTCGCCTCCGACGCGAGCGCCTACGACCGCTTCTACAACATCATCGCCAACCCGCTGCTGTGGTTCATCCAGCATTACCTGTGGGATCTGTCCAACGCGCCGGATATCCGCCGCAACGAGACCGAGGCGTTCGAGTTCGGCTACAACGTCGTCAACGAGGATCTCGCCCGCGCGGTCCTGGAGGAGCTGGAGGGGATCGAGCGGCCGGTGGTGATGGTCCACGACTACCACCTGTACACGTTGCCGGGGCTGATCCGCCGCGTCCGCCCCGACGCCGTCCTGCATCACTTCGTCCACATCCCGTGGAGCCAGTCGGACTCGTGGCGGGTGCTGCCGTGGATGATCCTCCGTGAGATCTACGACGGAATCCTGTCCAACGACATCATCGGCTTCCACACCCGCTCCTATCGCAACAACTTCCTGCAGTGCTGCCGGGACCTGATGGGACTGGAGGTGGACTTCGAGGGCGGCGTGGTGGCGCTGGAGGACCGTGAGGTGTGGGTGCGGGCGTACCCGCTGCCGATCGACTCGGGCGCGGTGCAGGCGGTGGC
>JBOGYE010000134.1:0-29968 GCA_050696635.1 Solirubrobacteraceae bacterium
GCCCGAGCCCGGCGACGATGAGGGCGAGCCCACCGCCGGACGGCGGCGTCGTGGGCGCCGCGGCGGCCGCGGCCGCTCCGCGGCGCGCGAGGAGACCGAGCCCGAGACGGTCACGGCCGACGAGGCCGGTCCTTCAGAGAACGAGCCGGCCCCGGAGGCGGGTGACGAGGTCGTTTCCGGCGTCGTCGAGGTCGCGACCAACGGCTCGGCGATGCTCCGCGTCTCGCCCGGAGACGCGTCCGATGGCGACATATACATCTCCTCGGCGCAGGTCAAGCGATGCGAGCTGGTCAGCGGCGATCGGGTCTCGGGTCCGCTGCGGGCGCCTCGGCGCTCTGAGCGGTTCGCGTCGCTGATCAGGGTGGACACCGTCAACGACCGCCCCGCGTCGGAGCTGGCCGACGGGGTCCGCTTCGACGACCTGCCGGCGGCCTTCCCGAGCGAGCAGCTGGCGCTCGGCTCCGAGGACCAGACTCTGAAGGCGATCGATCGGCTGACCCCGTTCGGCCGCGGCTCCCGGGTCGTGATCGTCGGCGAGGCGATGGCCGGCAAATCGCACCTGCTGCGCGAGATCGCGTCCGTCCTCGCCGGGCGCGAGGCTCTCGCTGTCTCCGTGGCGCTGGCGGGCGTGCGGCCGGAGGAGATCTCCCGCTGGAGCGCGGACGGGGGGGCGCCGGTGGTGGCCGCGGTCAGCTTCGCCGCCTCCGAGGAGGCGCGGGGCGGCGCGGTGGAGACCGCCGTCGATCAGGCGCGGCGGCTGGCCGCACGCGGCGCTCACGCGGTCGTGCTGATCGACACCCTCGACGGCGTCAGCTCGCAGATCGCCCGCCGGGCGCTGGGCTCGGCCCGGTGCATCGACGGAGGCGGCTCGCTGACCGTGATCGCCACGGCCACGGCGCCGCCTGGCGGCGAGACGACGGTGATCTCGCTCGACCGCGAGCTGACCAGCGTCCGCCACTTCCCGGCGATCGACCCGTTCGCGAGCTGGACCCTGGCGCCCGAACTGCTGGTCGGCGAGGCCGGCGCGGACGCGATCGTCCGTCTGCGCCTGGAGGCGGGCCGGATCGCCGCCGAGGGCCACTCGGTTCAGTAGCCGGTGCAGCGGCTGCGGTGCCTGGGGGTGGCCTTGTAGCGCGGCAGCTGCCCTCGTTGCCATAGCGCCTGGTCGAGAACCACCGCGCTGGTGCCGGCTCCGGCTCGCACGAGTAACTCGACGGCATGCACGGCGCAGGCGCGAATCTCGATCTCCTCGCGCGAGCCGTGGGCGATCAGCTCGCCACGCTCGATCCGGGCGACCAGCGCCGGCGCGAACCGCAGCACGCCGTCGAGGCGCAGCACGTGGGGGACGAGGTTGTCGGCGAACATCGTCAGCCGGTGCAGATCCGCGAAGCGGGCGGCCCCCGCTCGATGCAGGTCCGCGGCCGCGATCTGGGCGCGCTTGAGGAATGGGAGCTCGATCCCGTGCAGTTTCGAGCGGTCGGCGAAGCACGGCCAGCCTCCGAGCATCCGCGCCAACGTCACCGCCGAGCCGCCGGCGGCGTCGAGCGCGGCCGCGAAGCTGCCGCCGTGGTGCGCTCGCAGCTGCTCCCCGAGGTCGTTGAGCGAGGCGGCGTAGAGAGCGATCAGCTCGTGCCCCGGATCCTGGCCCAGAATCGGCGCCAGCGTCCCCGCGTTCAGCCGGATCAGCTCCTCCGCGCTCCACGGCCCGCGTGCCTCAAAGCGCTCGTCCAGCGCCGCCGCGATCGTGCGCGCACCCGAAAGACCCGGGCGTTTGCGCACGGTCGGAAACCAGCCAGAGCCGAAGTTGACCGCATCGAGCGTCAGCCAGCGGGCGGCGAGCGGCTCGCGGTCGACGTCGCGGGTCGTCGGGAGGTCCGGGGTGGCGACAGGGCGATCGATCGCGTAGGCGGTCTCGATCGCGTCGGCCACGACGTGGACGTGCAGCGCCTGCTCGGCGACGGTCGCGCAGGCGGCTCGCAGGTCATCCATCGCAGCAAGGATGGCGGGCGCCCGCGACCGGCGCCGAGCGGCTTCGCGCGGTCGCGGCGGCTCCCGTCGGCGCCGCCGCGCTCGCTAACGTGATCTGGCCCGATGAGCGACCACGAGCCAGACCTGGAGGCGCTGCTCGCCGGCCTCAATGATCCTCAGCGCGACGCGGTCACCCACGGCGACGGTCCGCAGCTGATCCTCGCGGGCGCCGGCTCGGGCAAGACGCGGGTACTGACGCACCGGATCGCGTACCTGCTGGCGACCGGCGCCGCCAAGCCCAACGAAGTGCTCGCGATCACCTTCACCAACAAGGCCGCCCAGGAGATGCGAGACCGCGCCGAGCTGCTGGTCGGCGCGAGGATCAGGGCGATGTGGGTGATGACGTTTCACTCCGCCTGCGCGCGGATGCTGCGCGCCGAGGCCGCGCGGCTCGGGTATACCCGCGGGTTCACGATCTATGACGCCGCCGACTCTCGGCGGCTGATCAAGCGCTGCCTGGACGAGCTGGGGATCGATCCCAAGCGGTTCACGCCCGGCGCGGTCGGCGCCCAGATCTCCGAAGCCAAGAACCGGCTGCGCGATGCCGACGCCTACGCGCGGATGGTCGGCTCGTTCTTCGAGCAGACCGTCGCCGAGGTCTACCGCTCCTACGAGCGCGAGCTGCACCGCGCCAACGCGATGGACTTCGACGATCTGCTGGTGCGCGCCGTCAACGTGCTGGAGCTGTTTGACGAGGTTCGCGAGCGCTACGCGTCGGGCTTTCGCCACGTGCTGGTCGACGAGTACCAGGACACCAACCATGCCCAGTACCGCTGGCTGGGGCTGCTGACGGGCGAGCACCGGAATCTGATGGTCGTCGGCGACGACGCCCAGTCGATCTACGGGTTCCGTGGAGCCGACATCACCAACATCCTCGAGTTCGAGGACACCTATCCGGACGCGCGCGTGGTCAAGCTGGAGCAGAACTATCGCTCCACGCAGACGATCCTCGATGCGGCCAATGCGGTGATCGCCAACAACCGCGGTCAGAGGCGCAAGGCGCTGTGGACGGAGATCGGTCAGGGCGACCCGATCAAGGTGCGCGAGGTCGACGACGAGCACGCCGAGGCGCGGTTCGTCACCGGCGAGATCGCGCGGCTCGTCGACGGCGGCAGCGCGAGGAGTGAGATCGCGGTCTTCTATCGCGCCAACTCACAGTCCCGGGTGCTCGAGGACACGCTGGTGAGGGCCGAGATCCCATACCAGGTGATCGGCGGCACCAAGTTCTATGACCGCGCCGAGATCAAGGACGCGATCGCCTACCTGACCGTGCTCGTCAACCCCCAGGACGCGGGCGCCTTCACTCGGATCGTCAATTCGCCCAGGCGCGGGATCGGCTCGACCTCCATCTCTCGCGTGCTGGCGCACGCCAATACGACCGGCGAGAGCGTCTGGGAGCTGGCGGCCGCTCCCGAGGACGTGCCCGGCCTGGGCGCGGCCGCGGTCAAGTCGCTGCGCAGATTCATGAGCACGATGGAGCGGCTGGCTGAGCGCGCGGGCGGCGGGGCAGCGATCCCGGAACTGCTGCGTGAGACGCTGTCTGAGACCGGCTACCTGGAGGCGCTCGAGAACGAGCGCACGATCGAGGCGCAGGGGCGGATCGAGAACCTGGACGAGCTTGTCAACGTCGCGGTCGAATACCGCGCGTCGGCGGCCGAGCCGTCTTTGGCCGAGTTTCTGCAACAGGTCGCGCTGGTCGCCGACGCCGACACGCGTCAGGACGACGCGGGCCTGGTGACGCTGATGACGTTGCACAACGCCAAGGGGCTGGAGTACCCGATCGTGTTCATGATCGGCTGCGAGGAGGGGGTGTTCCCGCACTCGCGGGCGCTCGACGAGGGGGGCCTGGAGGAGGAGCGGCGACTGTGCTACGTCGGGATCACCCGGGCCGAGCGAGACCTGTATCTGACCTCGGCGCGCACGCGCACCGTGTTCGGGGCCCGCCACTTCGGTGCGCCAAGCCGCTTCCTTGGCGAGATTCCCGCGGCGCTGACCGACACCGAGGCGCCGCGCGTGTTCGGCGGCGGCGTTCGCGTCCGAGCGACCTCATGGGCCTCCGCGCAGTCGGCGCACTCCGCATCGACCGGGTCGGCCCGCGCCCTGGTCGGCGCCGGTCAGGCCCAGCCCCCGGCGCCGAGCTTCCGGCTCGGCGAGGATGTCGTCCACGCCGCCTTCGGCGAGGGGGTCGTGACGGCCCTCGAACCCGGCGGGATCGTGGTGATCCGCTTCCGCTCGGATCGCAGCGAGCGCAAGCTGGTCGCCGACCTGGCGCCGATCTCGAGGCGCTGAGCTCGCGATGGCCCAGGTGGACCGAGGCATGCCGGCGCCGGATGGGCTTCCCGGCTCGGGCGACCTGCTCAGCGCCGCGTGCGCGGTGGCGCTGCTCGGCTCCCTATTCGGCCTGCAGTGGTTCGGCGTCGCGGGCGTGCCCGACCCGTCCTACGCGCGGCCGGCCGTGTCCGGGACCGTGGACGGCTTCAACGGGCTGCCGATCGTGCGCTGGATCCTGCTGGTGACGATCGTCGCCGCCGTCGGTTCGCTGCTGTTGCACCTCTCGCAGCGCGCCCACGGGGTCAGCACCGACACGGGGGCGGCCGTTGCTGCGCTCGGCGGATGCAGCTCGGCGCTGCTGATCTGGCGTGTGCTGATCGCATTGCCCGGCGGCGGGCGCGTGATCGACCAGAAGCTCGGCGCGCTGGTCGGCCTCGCCTGCGCGCTGGGAATCGTGCTCGGGGGCCTTCAGACGGTCGCCGGGCAGCGGCTCACGCGGGCCGCCGGCGCGCGCCCACGGCGCCGTCTGGTACGGCGGCGGACTTCCGCCGGGCCCTCGCCCGGCCACCGTGGCTAGGCTATGCCCTGGCTGCGCGGCTCCAAGCCGCGTGACCAGGGCGTCGGGGACCGGCGCAGCCCGCCGGCCGCGCGGCGGGTGACCGATCAGAGGAGGACGAACAGATGAAGCTCGCAGCGCTGTCCAAGGACGACCGGATTCTCGGTGGCGTCTCGCTGCTGCTGGCGCTCGACCTGCTGTTCCTGCCCTGGTTCAGCGTCTCGTCCGGGCCGTTGTCGTTCACGCTGACCGCGACCGACTCGCCCGATGGATGGCTGGGCGTGCTGGCGGTGCTGGCGGCGGTGGCGCTGATCGTCGACCTCTGCGTCGAGCGGTTGGCGCCGGAGGTGACGGTCCCGGCGATCGGCGGCAGCCGCGGCCAGACGCGGTTCGTGCTGGCGGCGGCGGCGGCGGTGTTCGTGGCGCTGAAGTTCCTGTTCAACATCCACTTCAGCCCGTTCGGGTTCGGGTTCTGGGTGGCCGTGATCCTTACCGCGGCGCTCGTCTACGCGGCGGTGCAGACGCGCGCCGGCGCGCCCGTGATCCACAGCCGCTGAGCGCGCAGCGGTCGATGTCGAGAGCAACGCGCCTGCGTCACGGCGAGGTGATCGCGGGGCTGGCCGCGATCGCGCTGGTGGTCCTGATGCTGGCGACCGGGTGGCGGGCGTCGAGCGCGCACGCCACGCTGGACGGCTGGCACGCCCTGCCGGTGCTGCGCTGGGCGCTGCTGATCACGGCCGCCGCGGGCCTGGCGCTGGCTGCGACACAGGTCGCCTGCCGCGCCCCGGCACTGCCGTCCTGCGTGAGCGTGGTGGCGACCACGCTCGGAGCGCTGACGACTGTGTGGCTGGCGATCAGCCTGGCCGTCGCCGATCGCGGTCCACAGGCCGGGGCTTGGGCCGGTCTGGCCGTCACGTTCGTGCTGACGGTCGGCGCGTTCAGATCCCTGCGTCAAGAGGAGGGGTGGGTTCCCGGCCCCGAGCGGCAGATCGAGACGCTCAGCGTCGGTTCGCCCGCCGAACGACACTAGACTCGCCCGCGATGCTCGATCGCGCGCAGGTTCTCCACGTCGCCCGACTCGCCCGTTTGGAGCTCGGCGAGCAGGAGGTGCAGCGGATGGCGACCGAGCTCTCGCACGTTCTCGAGCACGTCGATCGGATCCGCGAGCTCGACCTCGAGGGCGTGCCGCCGACCGCGCACGCGGTCGATCTGGCCGGCGTCACCCGGCCGGATCAACCGGTGCCCGGGCTGACCCACGAGGCGGCGCTGGCCGCAGCGCCCGAGCCGGTTCAGGGCGGCTTCGGCGTGCCCAGCCCCGGCCCGGCCGCAGAATGAGCGAGCTGGTCGAGCTGACCGCGGCCCAGGCGGTCGCGAAGCTGCGCGCGCGCGAGATCGACGCCGCCGAGCTGTTTGAGGCCTACCGCGAGCGCGCCGCCGCCGAGCAACTGAACGCCTTCACCTGGGTCGCGGACTCGGCTGCCCCATCCGATCAGCTGTCGAACGCCCCTTTGGGCGGCGTTCCGGTCGCGGTCAAGGACCTGTTCTGCACCGAGGGAGTACCCAGCCAGGCGGGCTCGCGGATTCTCGAGGGCTATCGCCCGCCCTACAGCGCGACCGTCGTGTCCAAGCTTGCGCGCGCCGGCGCGCCGCTGCTGGGCAAGACCAACCAGGACGAGTTCGCGATGGGGTCCTCGAACGAGAACTCGGGCTTCGGTCCGGTGCTCAACCCGTGGGACCGCACGCGCGTGCCCGGCGGGTCCTCGGGCGGCAGCGCGGCAGCCGTCGCGGCGGGACTGGCACCGTGGGCGATCGGCACCGACACGGGCGGCTCGATCCGTCAGCCGGCGGCGCTGTGCGGGATCGTCGGCGTCAAGCCGACCTACGGCGCCTGCTCGCGCTACGGGATGATCGCGTTCGCCTCCTCGCTTGACCAGGCCGGGCCGCTGACCCGCGACGTGACCGACGCCGCGCTTCTACTGTCGCACATGGTCGGCCGCGACCCGCGCGACTCGACCTCGATCGAGCTGCCCGAGCCGATCGAGCTGCCCAGCGCCGACCATCTGCAGGGGATCCGGCTGGGCGTCCCGGAGGAGCTGCTCGGCGGCTCCAGCGCCGACGGGACCGGGATCGAGCCGGGCGTGCGCGCGAGCTTCGAGGCGACGCTGGCGCTGGCCGAGGGGCTGGGCGCGTCGGTTGACTCCTGCCGGCTGCCGCACGCGCCTCACGCGCTGTCGGCCTACTACCTGATCGCGCCCGCCGAGGCATCGGCCAATCTGGCGCGCTTCGACGGCGTGCGCTACGGGCTGCGGGTGGACGGCGACCAGGACCTGGAAACGATGTACAACCGGACTCGTGCAACCGGCTTCGGCACCGAGGTCAAGCGACGGATCATGCTCGGCACCTACGCGCTGTCCAGCGGCTATTACGATGCCTACTACGGCACCGCCCAGAAGGTCCGCACCAAGATCGCCGACGACTTTCGGACGGTGTTTGAGAGCTTCGACTTCGTGGTCACTCCCACCAGCCCGTGGACGGCGTTCGAGCTGGGCGCCAAGACGGCCGACCCGCTGGCCATGTACCTGAACGACTTCTGCACGGTGCCGATGCCGCTGGCCGGGATCCCGGCGATCTCGATCCCATCGGGGCTGGCCGAAGGGCTGCCGGTCGGCTTCCAGCTTGCGGGGCCGGCGCTGAGCGAGAACCGCATGCTTCAGGCCGCCCACGCGCTGGAGCAGGCGATCGGCTTCGATGGCCGGAGGGCGCGGGCATGACGGCCGCTGCAGGGGTCGCCTACGAGCCCGTGATCGGGCTCGAGATCCACGTACAGCTCAAGACGCGGACGAAGATGTTCTGCGGCTGCGAGCTGTCGTTCGGCGACCCGCCGAACACCCACGTCTGTCCCGTCTGCCTCGGGCTGCCCGGGGCGCTGCCGGTGATCAACGAGCGCGCGGTGCAGTTCGCGGTCCAGATCGGGCTGGCGCTCGGCTCAGAGGTCGCCCCCCGGTCGCTGTTTCATCGCAAGAACTACTTCTATCCAGACTCGCCGAAGGGCTATCAGATCTCCCAGTACGACGTTCCGGTCTGCGGCGGCGGCCGCCTCGGCGACGTGCGGATCCACCGGGTCCATCTCGAGGAGGACGCCGCCAAGCTGGTTCACGTGTCGCACAGCGGAAGGATCCACGGCTCAGATCGCAGCGTGGTCGACTTCAACCGCTGCGGCACGCCGCTGGTGGAGATCGTCTCAGAGCCCGACCTGCGCTCGCCCGCTGAGGCCCGCGAGTGGCTGACGCTGCTGCGGGTCACGCTGCGCCAGCTCGGCGTCTCTGACGTCAACATGGACGAGGGGTCGCTGCGCTGCGACGCGAACGTGTCGGTGCGCCCGGCCGGCGGCGATCAGCTTGGCACCAAGACCGAGCTGAAGAACATGAACTCGTTCCGGTTCTTGGAGCGCGGCGTGGCGGCCGAGATCGAGCGCCAGACGGCGCAACTGCGGGAGGGCCGGCCGGTCGTGCAGGAGACGCTGCACTTCGACCCCGCCAGCGGGCGACTGACGCCGCTTCGCTCCAAGGAGGAGGCGCACGATTACCGGTACTTCCCCGAGCCGGATCTGGTGCCGCTGCTGGTCACCGAAGAGATGCTCGAGCACGCTCGCGCCGAGCTTCCCGAGCTGCCGGCCGCGCGCGCCGCCCGCTTTGAGGCAGATCTGCGCCTGCACCCCGATCGGGCGCGCGAGCTGGCATTCCGCGCCGACCGGGCCGACTACTTCGAGACGACGCTGGAGCAGGCGGGGGAGGGGGCGACGGCGGTGCAGATCGCCAACTGGATCCCGCAGCTGGTCCAGCGGATCGGCGCCGACGCCGACCCCGCCGCCAGCCGTGTCTCGCCGGGAGCGCTGGCGTCGCTGGCGACGATGGTCTGCGCGCGCGAGATCAGCCGCGACGCCGCGCGCGAGGTGCTCTCGCGCCTGGTCGCTGACGGAGGCGATCCGCGGGCGATCGTCGAACGAGAGCGGCTGGGCGCGCTGCGCGCCGACGGCGGCAGCGACGGCGAAGGCGACGACGGACTGGCGGAGTTGGTCGCCGGGGCGATCGCCGCCGATCCCGATGCCGCCGCCAAGGTGCGCGACGGGAACCTGAAGGCGATCGGCCCGCTGGTCGGCTACGTTATGCGCGAGTCCAAGGGTCGCGCCGACGGCGGCGAGGTCACGCGTCTGATCCGCCAGCAGGTCGCGCGCGGCTGAGGCGGCCGGGCCCGTGCACTAGAACCCGCCGCCAGGCGCGCCGTCGGATGTGGAGCTTCGCTACCGCTGGCTGGACAGCCGGCGCACGACCAGGCCCGCGCCGAGCAGCAGTCCGCCGCCTGCGGCGAGCAGCCCGATGTCCAGGCCGGTGAACGGCAGGGTGCCGCGGCTCTGGGTGGTCGAGGCGACCGTGGATGACGGCGGCGCGGGCGCCGGCGTTGACGTCGACCTGGACGTGGTGGTCGAGCTCTGGGTCTGCGAGCACGACTGCGAGCTGTACTGCTGGCAACTCGAGGAGCCGGCGAGCGCAGCGGCCGGCAGAAGCAGGACGCAGAGGACCGCGCCGATGGTCACGAGGCGTTTCATATCAATCCCGACTGACCTTTCTTGATCGAGTGCCACCTTCAGCTGCGCAATACCTGCGCAAGGCTATGCAACCCCTCACCAAGCTTACAGCAACCCGGGGCGGTAGCACAAGGCCTGCAGGAGTCGAGCACCGATGCCGGAGTCAGCCGCGCAGCCAGGAGCGGATCAGCGAACGGACACGCTGTGCCGCGATCCAGGCATCGTCGGCCACCCTGCGGCTGCGCGGCAGGCCGCCGACATTGAAGCGCGGCCCCGCGCTAACGGGATCGCGTAGGTCGCGCCGCAGCCCCTCGTCGCCTCGTAGCAGCGCCTTGGCGGCGCGCCGAAACGAAAGTCCCTTCTCGCCCGGCAGGTGCCACAGCCCGAGCTCGATCGGACGCGAAGGATTCACCGCATGGTGCCGCGGACCCGTCCAGATTCTTCCCGCGACGTGGTTCAGGCTGGCGATCGGAACTCGGCCCGTCGCGTTGGCGAGCGTCAGCAGATGCTCCTCGGTGTTGACCGGCGAGCCCGCTGCAACCGCCTCCGCTTCGAGCGCCGTGGACGCGAGTACCAGCTCGCGCAACTGCGGTCCGGTGGCCGCGACCAGCTCGCCACCGATCCAGCTGTTGATCTCGACATCGCGTCCGATCAGCCTGGCGCCGAGCCGGCCGAGGCTCGCGGGCGTGTATCCGCACACATCCCAGTCGGCCGGATAGACGAGCGCCACGGAACCGATCGTGTCCAGCCTGCGGACCGCATCGAACACTTGCGCGGGATCTGCCCAGACGCAGTCGACGTCGGTCAGAAGCCAGAGTCGATCCTCTTCCGCGACGGCGGCGATTGCGTCGAACAGGTAATGCGACGCGAAGAAGGTGGTGGTGCGCGCCCAGCTCCGATGCCCGTAGTCGGCGTGCCGGATCTCGACGCCGTAGCTTTCGATGCGATCGAGTAGCCGCATGCCGTACCCGCCGATCTCCTGCCGCCGATCCGCGGCATTGGTGACGAACACGATGTCCCAGTTCACGTCGCGAAGGCGGAGCGAAGCCGCCTGGACGAGGACGCACTCGAGATAACGCCACGCCACGCGCCTCGCGTCGCGCCCCGCGCGTACCGACGGGTAGTCGAACTCCTCCTCGGCGCGATGCACATACAGATACGGGACCACGCACGGATCGCGATGAGCCTCTTCCTCGACCGGCCCTGGACTCAGGTCTTCGATGACGCCTCCCAAGAAGCGCGGTCGGCTCAGCTTGGCACCGGACACCTACTTGCCCCCGATAGATGGAGCCGTTGGACGGCGACACATACCCTATTAGCTTGCGGCCAGCAGCCGCTGCGCCTGGCCATACGTCAGCGGGTGTCGCGTGCGCACGCGCTTGACTGCCGCCTCGATCGCCGGCTGGTCGTGGTCGATCCGCTGCGCGCGCCGCAGGTAGTCCGCCGCTGCAGGGGCATTTCCGAGCGCCGACTCCGCCAGCCCGGCGCCCAGCCAAGCCAGCCAGCCACCGGGCTCGCGGGCGATCGATTGCCGGAAGCGCGCCAGCGCGACCCGGTTGCGATCGACCGACAGCGCGACCATGCCGCCATACCGTCCCGGCACGGCGCTGAGCGGGTTCAGCGCTGCCGCGCGCGCGAAGTCCGCCAGCGCGACCTGGGGCGCGCTCGCGGACGCGTCCACGCCGAGCGACACCTCCCGCACCGACAGGTACGGAAGTCCGAGCGCGATCGCTGCCGCAAGGAACGCGGCAGCGGCGGTCAGCGCCGCACCGCGGCGTATGCCCCGGCCGGACGACCAACCAGGCCGCCCGCGGGCCTCCTGGAGCGGCGAGAAGGACTGCACCGGCCCCGTGGGTACGGGCTCGCGCGGCCACGTTCCCAGCGCGCCAGCAAGCGCCAGAAAGCCGAGCGCCGGTCCGCTGAGCGCCGGCATCTCCCAGAACCAGTCGACCGATCCGTAGACCACCCAGACGATCAGTGGGGTCAGCGCTGCGCCGGCCACGGCGGCCGCCGCCTCGGGGTGCTGCCGGCGCCCACGCAGCGCCAGGCGCAGTGCGCAGGCCAGGAAGGCGGCAAACAGCGCGAAGCCCACCGCGCCGGTCTGCGCCAGGAGCCGGAGCTCGAGGCTGTGCGTCGAGTAGGGCGTCTCGCCGGTGCGCCGACGCGTGATGTAGTAGTCGTGGAAGTTGTCCTCTCCCAGGCCCCCGATCGGATGGGCCATGAACGCATCCAGCGAGACCCGCCAGAAGTCGTATCGGCCGCTGCCCACATCGCCGAAATGCGACGCCGTCGAGACCGACCTCTCGGTGTGGCTGAATCCGTTGAACTCGCGCGCCACGAACGAGATCGGATGCCCGTGCGTCGCGTAGGTGCCGCCGCCGAGCACGGCGACCGCGACCAGCGCGGCGATGACGGCGCCGATGATCCGACGCCGAGCGACCGGCAGCGACCGCTCCGCGCTGAGCCTGTCCGCCCAGGACAGCAGCGTGCCCAGCACAAGCACCCCGAAGCAGATCAAGAGCGCCGGCCTCCCCGCGGCGGCGTCGGCGGCGTTCGCCGACCCGGCCCCTGACCCCGGAAAAACCGCCAGCAGCCGCCCCACGATCACCAGCACGCCCAGAGCCGGGAGCACCGCGGCTGCCGCCGCCCGCAGGCGGTCGCGTGCCACCACGATCGCGAGCGCGCAGACGATCGGCAGCGTGAACAGCCACCCGCGGCTTTGCACGGTCACGCACAGCTGCAGCTCAGCGCAGGCAAGCGCGAGCAGCAGTCCCCGGAGCATGCCCGGCAGCTCGCGACGGGCCGCCAAGAGGATCCCGACCAGCGCGCCGATCTGAAACAGCGCGGCCGTGGCGCTGAAGTAGCCGGTCGGCGCTGCGAGCCGACCGCCGCTGACCAGGCTCGCGACGTCGTCGGCCGACGCCAGACGGAACAGCAGCACGACCGCGATCGCACCGACGCCGACCGCGTAGATGACGAGCGCCGCCGTCGCCGTGGCGGTGCGCCACGGCGCCAGCAGCACGACCGCGAACATCAGCAGGTATGCCAGCGCCTGATTTGCGCCCTGCAGGGCGTCCCCGGGCGACTGGGCCCAGGAGATCGAGGCGTAGCACCAGGCGACGTAGGCCGCGAACAGGCCGAGCGCTGCCGCCGCACCGCCGGCGCACCGCAGCCGCCCCCGGAGCCCGACCACGATCGTGCCCAGCAGTGCCAGACAGACCAGCGCGCCCCAGTACCAGGTATCGGCGTCATACCCCCCGTCGTGCACGGCCCACACCAGCATCAACCCGACCGGCACGAGGCCGAGCACCAGCGGCAATGCATCTGATCCGGCCGGCAGGCGCAGCGTCCACGGCGCGCCGGGGGCGGGTCGCTGTGCGATCACCGCGGGGCGGGACCAGGGCTCCTGTGCGAGGGAGACGGGGGTTGCGGTGGCCGCGGCGGGACCTCCACGTCTGGGCGCTCGTAGCCCTTCGCGGGCCACGGTGCCTCTGCGGCGATCGCAGGCTCGGGCTTGATGCTCTCCTCGTCTGACCGCTGGGTGCCGTACTGGTAGTAGCCGCGCGACTTCTCGCGGACGGCGTTGACGACGAGGCCGACTCCCTTCTCGGGGTGGCGCTTGAGGACGGCCAGCGCGCCGCGGATGTGCTCGCGCTTGGTCAGGTAGGGTCGTGCGACCAGCAGCACCACGTCGATCCCCGGGTGCACGAGCATCGCCTGCGCGTCGGCCACCGGCAGCAGTGGCGGACCATCGACGACCACGAAGTCGAACGCGCCGGCGAGTTCCCGCAGCGCTCGGTTCATCGCAGGCAGACGCAGCAGCTCGGCTGAACTGGGCGTGAACGGCCCGCTTCCCAGGATCGACAGCGTGGTCATCGGCGGAGCGGCCTGGACGTAGCCGAGTACCCTGCCGCCCTCGACAAGCGAGTTCATCAGCCCGTGTCCCCCAGCCGGCAGGCCGAACTGACGCTTGACAGCGGGTCGGTGCACGTCCCCTTCGACCAGCACCACCCTGCGGCCAGCCGCGGCCATAGCGCGCGCCAGGCCGGTGGCCACCCAAGTCTTTCCCTCGTCAGAGACCGCGCTGGTGACGAAGATCACCCGGGGATGCTCCCGCAGGGAAACGTAGCCGAGCCCGTCGCGAAGGATCCGGAAAGGCTCGAGCGCCCCGTCGTCCTGGCGGCCTCCCGTCGCCTGGCGGCGGTGCAGCGGCACGGAAGTGAGCGCCGACAGGCCGTAGAGATGCTCGAGCGCCTCGGTCGACTTGATCCGCCGGTCGAAGCGGTCAAGCAGAAACGCGAGCAACAGCCCGATCACGATCCCCACGACCGCGCCGATCGCTCCGATGCGCTTGATCCCGGCCGATGACGGGGACGAGGGAGGCGTCGCGGAATCAACGACCTGCGCACCGCCATTGGTGACAGCCTGCAGCGCGATCACCTGCTTGAGCGCCAGTTGGAGCGGCGTCCTGCCCGGATCGTTGGCCGGAAGCTGCGCCAACTCGCTCTGGAGGTGCGCCTTGCCCGAAACCAGTTGCGCCTGGGCGGACTGGGTCAGATAGGTGACGAGCGAGCCTGCGAACGCGTTCGCGATGGCGGCGGCACGAGCGGGGTTGGGATCCGTCGCCGCGATGTCGATCAGGTCGTTGCTCGCGCCGGCGGTGGCGGACACGTGCTTCTGCAGATCCGCCGCCGAGGCCGATGAATGCAGCGATTGCCTGACCATCGCCGCCACTGGCCCCGAGGTGATCAGCGAGACATCGTCGCTCTGCTCGCGCGCCAAGGTGGCGGCGTCGGTCGCCTGCGTCTGGGTTGGATCGATCAGCGCAGGCAGGTTCGACGGTCTGACGATCACCGACGCTGTGGCGGTGTACTGCTTGACGCTGCGCGCCGCTAGCGCGACCGCGACGCCGAGGCAGACGACGAAGCAGATCAGCACCAGCCACCACCGCTCGCGTATCACGCGAACGGCGTCGATCAGGGTGGAGCGCTCCGCCGGAGGCTCAAGCTCAGGTGTTCTCGGCCACTCGGTCACGGCTGACAAAGGGTATCGGCCGGGCGGCGGTCAACTTTGAGCGTTCGCTGTCAGCGCGCCAGGCCCGCCCGCTGGGCGAGCGGCACCGCCTCCTCGCCAGCGGCGATGCTGCACGCTACGTTTCGCCGCGACCGCGCGAGATCGCGATCTCCCCGGTGCGAGCCATCTCGATCAAGCCGAACGGGCGCACGAGCGCTTCGAACGCGTCGACCTTCTCGCAGGTCCCGGTCACCTCGGCGACGACGGAGCGGCGACCGACATCGACGATCCTGGCGCGGAAGATCTCGCAGACCTGCATCACCTCCGTGCGCGTGGCGCCGTCGGCCGAGATCTTGAACAGCGCCAGCTCGCGGGCGAGCGTCTCGGCCGGCTCCAGATCGCGGATCTTGAGCACGTTGACGAGCTTGTGCAACTGCTTGGTGACCTGATCGATCGGGTGCACCGCGCCATCGAGCGTCAGCGTGATCCGGGAGAAGCGCTCGTCGTCGGTAGGTCCGACGGCGAGCGTGTCGATGTTGAAGCCGCGCCGCGCGAACAGGCCCGCGATCCGCGTCAGCACGCCGGGCTTGTTCTCGACCAGGATCGAGAGGATGTGCTTGCGCCCGGTGCGCAGCCCCGCGACAGCCTCGAGCTGATCCAGCGACAGGACCTCCTTTGTGCCCGGTTCGCCCATCAGCCCACCATGTCGCGTGCGGCGCGGCCGGCCGGAATCATCGGGTAGGTGTTCTCTTCGCGAGTGACGCGCACGTCGACCAGCACCGGGCCATCGGTCGCCAGCGCTTGGCGCATGTCGGCGACCAGCGTGCGCTTGTCCTCCAGGCGGATCCCGGTCGCGCCGTAGGCCTGGGCGAGCGCGACGAAGTCCGGCCAGGCGCCCATCTCAACCTGGCTGTAGCGCTTGTCCCAGAACAGCTCCTGCCACTGGCGGACCATCCCGAGATAGCCGTTGTTCATGATGAACACCTTGACCGCGATCCCCTCCTGAGAGCAGGTGGCCAGTTCCTGGATGTTCATCTGCACCGAGCCGTCGCCGGCGATGCAGACGACCGTTTCGTCGGGACAGCCGACCTTCGCGCCCATCGCGGCCGGCAGGCCGAAGCCCATCGTGCCGAGCCCGCCGGAGTTGATCCATCGGCGAGGACGGTCGAAGTGGTAGTGCTGCGCCGCCCACATCTGGTGCTGGCCGACGTCCGAGGTGACGATCGCTTCGCCGCCGGTGGCCTCGTACAGCGCCTGGATCATGTACTGGGGCTTGATCTCGGAGTCCGTCGAGTCGACGTAGGCGAGCGGGTGGCGCTCCTGCCAGCGCCGGATCCGCGCCCACCACTCGTCCAGGCGCGCCGCGTCGGGGGCGAGCGCCCGGTACTCGGCCGTCAGCCGCGGGAGGATGTTGCGGGCGTCGCCGACGATCGGGATGTTGGCCGGGACGTTCTTGGAGATCTCGGCCGGGTCGATGTCGATGTGGATGAACTTGGCGCGTGGCGCGAACTCCGACAGCTTGCCGGTGATCCGGTCGTCAAACCGCGCGCCGATCGCGACGATCAGGTCGGCTTCGTCCATCGCGTAGTTCGCAGTCCGCGTGCCATGCATTCCGAGCATCCCCAGCCATTGCGGATGGCGCGCCGGGAACGCGCCGAGCCCCATCACGGTGCAGGTGACGGGCAGCGCGTCGACCGTCGCCAGCTCCACCAGCTCGACCGCCGCGCCCGCCGAGACGACCCCGCCGCCGGCGTAGAGCACCGGTCGCCGCGCGTTCGTCAGCGCCTTCGCGGCCAGGCGGATCTGCTTCTGGTTGCCATCGATCGTCGGCTGATAGCCCGGCAGGTGCACGTCCTGCACCGGCTCGTATGGGATCTCGGCGCGGCTGAGGTCCTGCGGGATGTCGACGACCACCGGACCGGGCCGGCCGGTTCGCGCGAGATGGAACGCCTCGTGGATGCAGCGAGGCAGCTCCAGCGGATGCTGGATCATGAAGCTGTGCTTGACGATCGGCATCGTGATTCCGATCGTGTCGGCCTCCTGGAAGCCGTCGGTGCCCAGCAGTTCGGTCCGCACCTGGCCGGTCAGGAACACCACCGGCACGGAGTCCATCATCGCGTCGCAGATCGGAGTCACTAGGTTGGTGGCGCCGGGCCCGCTCGTCGCCAGGGCCACGCCGACCCGCCCGGTCGCCTTCGCATAGCCCTCGGCCGCGTGCCCGCCGCCCGCCTCGTGGCGCACGAGAATGTGCCGAATGCCGGCGTCGTAGAAGGCATCGTAGGTCGGCAGGTTGGCCCCGCCCGGAAGCCCGAATACGACGTCCACACCCTCCGCCTTGAGACATTCCATCAGGGCGTCGACCGCGCGCATATTGCTCGCCTCCTCTCGCGACTCGGGGACGGACCGGACGGCCGTGCACGACGAGGTCGAGCCCGGCCAGGGTCAGTGTAACCCAGGCGATTCACCGCGCGGACGCGGTGCGCATCGACGCCGCCGATGCGATCGCAACGTCGGGGAACTCAAGCTCCTCGCCGCACCGCACGCACACCGCGTCATGCAACTTGACCACCTTGCGGCAGGTTGGGCATTGGCGACGCAATTCCCGATCCTCCCAGCGGTAGCAGACCGCGGCCAGCAGCCCGATGAACGGGACGCAGAACGAGATCAGAAACCAGGCGCAGAACGAGCTGCCCTTCCTGGCGCCGACGAGCCCACCCGCGAGCCCGAAGAAGAACAGGATCGGCAGCAGCCCGAGACCCTGCACGACCGGCCGCTACCAGACGAGCGTCTTCAATGCCCAGAGCACCGCGAGCACCACCGCGATCACGACAGCCGCCCAGAAGACAGCGATCACCAGGCCGATGACCAGGTGGATCACGAGCGCGGCGACGGCGATCACCACGATCCCGGCGACCGCCTTGCGAAGGATCGGGGGGCGCGAACGGGTTGCTTCAAGCTCTCTTGCCATGCGGATAGCGTAGCGCGGCCACAGGCGGTGTCAAAGCGGGGGTCTGAGGCATGTTTGGTCCGGCTCCAGGAGGGAATCTCCGCCTGGACGAATGTCGGTCAGTTGCAGTGAGTTTTTGAAAGGTTTGGCGCTATCATGCCGACAGGGACTCAGCTCTGTCCCGCGTGTGGGCGATGCCGTGGGTACCGGTCGCCGGGGACCTGAACCGGATGGGTTCCCGCCGCGGCGACGGAAAAGGACTTCAATGCCAAGCTACAAGCGTGCTCATCGATGACCCCGGTGCAATCGGGCACCCACGCCGCCCCTGCGAGCACGATCGTCGTCGCCCAGCAGCGACACCGCAGCAGGGCGGTCGCGCATCTGTTCGCCCGACTGCTCGATCCCCGGCAGTGGCAGCGAGTCCAACTGGTGGGAGACGTCGCCGTGCTCTGCATGGCGGCCAGCCTGGCGCTGTTCGCGGATGCGGCGGTTGCCTCGGTGCAGGCCAACCGCTGGCTGGCGGCGATCTTCCCGCCTGCCGTGGCCATGCTGATGCGCGCGCGCCGAACGACCCACGAGCGTCTCAACGCCTCGCTGCTCGACGCGTTCGCCCATGTCGTGGGCGTGGTCTCGCTGGCCGCGATGCTGACCATCTCGGTCAACTCGATCCTGGGCACCCCGGACCCGATCCGGCTGGCGTCGCGCTTGTGGCTGTTCTCGGTCGTCTATCTCGGGGTCGCTCGCACGCTGCTCGTGTCCGCTCGGCGCCAGGCACTGCGAACCCGGGAACTGGCGGTCCCGACCCTCGTCGTCGGCGCCGGCGTCGTCGGCGCCCACGTCGTCAGACGCCTGCTCGACGAGCCCGGCTATGGACTTCGCCCGGTCGCCTACCTGGACTCCGACCCGCTTCCATGCCATGAGTGCAGCGGTCAGCCGGCGCTGCCGGTGCTCGGCGGACTGGAGAACCTGGACTCGGCGCTGGCCACGACCGGCGCCAAGCACGTGATCCTCGCGTTCACCGGAGATCGCGATCAGGCGCTTGCGGCCAAGGTCAAGCAGCTCGAGGCGATGGGGATCGGCGTCTCGCTGGTGCCGCGGATGTTCGAGGCGATCAACGAGCGCGCGACTCTGGACCACCTCGGTGGGCTGCCGCTGTTGACCCTGCGACCGGTCGACCCCCACGGCTGGGAGTTCGCCGTCAAGCACGCGCTCGACCGCACGATTGCGCTCCTGGCCCTGCTCGCCGGCGCGCCCGTGATGCTGGCGATCGCGGTCGCGGTCAGACTGTCATCGCCTGGTCCGGTGCTGTTCCGCCAGAGACGGATCGGGCGCGACGGACGAGAGTTTGACGTGCTCAAGTTCCGGACCATGTACGAGGAGGGATCCGACCCCGCGCGGTTCGCTCTGCCGCATGGCGTCGCTCCCGGAGGCGTCGAAGGCCTCGACCGCCGGACGCGCGTCGGACGTGTCCTGCGCGGTTTCTCGCTCGACGAAGTGCCGCAGCTGATCAACGTTCTGCGCGGCGACATGAGCGTCGTTGGGCCGCGCCCGGAGCGACCGGAATACGTGGCCCAGTTCGCGCGCGACGTGGCGCGCTACGAGGACCGTCACCGCGTCAAGTCGGGGATCACGGGCTGGGCGCAGGTCAACGGCCTACGCGGGCAGACCTCGATCGCCGACCGCGTGGAGTGGGACAACCACTACATCCAGAACTGGTCCCTCGGCCTGGACCTGAAGATCATGGTGCTGACGGTGGCGGAGATGCTGCGCTTCCGTGACAGCCAGACGGCCAGCGCGCAGGCGGACGAGGCGCGCGTGAGGGACGAGGCGCGCGAGCGCGCAGCTGCCTGAACCGATGCCGCGCCGGACCCGTCGGCCCGGCAGCCGGCTGCTTCGAGCGCCGGCGCGAGCTGGTGATTAGGTG
Organism: Solirubrobacteraceae bacterium; assembly: GCA_050696635.1. Classification (GTDB taxonomy): domain Bacteria; phylum Actinomycetota; class Thermoleophilia; order Solirubrobacterales; family Solirubrobacteraceae; genus Palsa-465. The sequence goes on from JBOGYE010000134.1 coordinate 19,325, forward strand.
GCGGCGTACCCTCCCGGACCTTGATCGATCTGCACTTTCACGCACTTCCGGAGATCGATGACGGACCGCGCAGCGTGCAGGACGCGCTGAATCTGTGCGCGGCCGCGGCGGCCGACGGCACGGCAATCGTGGTTGCCACGCCGCACATCAACTTCGAGTATCCCGCCATCGACGCCGACACCGTGCACATCGGGGTGAGGGAGCTGCGCGCGGCGCTGGACCGGGCCGGGATCGCGATCGATCTTCGGGCAGGCGGCGAGGTCGCGCTCGTGAGGGCGGTCGAGCTGTCGGACGATGAGCTGCAACGTCTCACACTCGGGGGCGGCCCGACGCTGTTGGTCGAGCTGCCGTGGCGGGCGAGCAGGGCGGGCATGGCAGCCGCCGTCGCGCGCCTCGCGGGCCGTGGCTTTCAGATCCTGCTCGCGCATCCTGAGCGCACCCCGGTGCTGCGCGACGACGCTGCGCTCGTGCGGACGCTCGTCGATCAGGGCGCGCGGTGCTGCCTCAACGCCTCGTCGCTGACCGAGCCGGCCGATCGGGTGACGCGAGCGGCGGCGCGGCGCCTGCTCGCCGATGGGCTGATCCACGCCGTCGCGTCTGACGCGCACGACACGGTCGGCCGGGGGCCGAGGGTGCGGTCGGTGCTTTCAGCCGCCGGCCTGTCAGCCGCGGAAGTCGCGTACTTCACCGAGGAGGGACCGCACGCGCTGTTGGACGGCTTGAGCACCCCGCATGCGCCGCCACGCGCCGAGGTCCGGCGGCGCCTGCGCCTGCCGTGGAGGCCACGATGAGCGGCCTGTTGATCGTCAACGCCGATGACCTCGGCGGCAACCCGCTCGCCACCGAGCGGATTCTCGCGGGGCACCGCGCCGGCGTGCTGACCAGCGCGACGGCGATGATGTTCATGTCCGACTCGCCGCGAGCGGCGGCGCTGGCCCGCGAGGCGGGGCTGCCGGTCGGCCTGCACCTGAACCTCACCCAGGCCTACGACGACCCGGACGTATCCGCGCCCGTCGCCGTCCGCCAGCGCCGTGTGACCGCGTTCATGTCCGACCCGACGCGACGTCGGATGGGCATCTCGGCGCCGATGGTCCGGGTCATCCGGCATGTGATCCTCGACCAGCTGGAGGCCTTCCGGCGCCTGTTCGGCAGCGAGCCGACACATCTCGACGGCCATAACCACGCCCATCTCAACCCGACGGCGCTGGCCGTGCTCCCGCGCGGCATCGCCGTTCGGCCTGCATTCCGCGGTCCGTCACGTCACGGGCTGCGGCGCGTCCCGCTTGTCGCCCGGGATCGATGGCTGGCGGCGCGTCATCCGGTCCCTGACCACTTCTTCGCGTTGGCGGCGATCCATCCGGAGCTCGGCGGCGACGGCCTGGACCGCGCGCTGTCGCTCGCGCGGACCGCGACGGTGGAGATCATGGCCCATCCCGACCGGGACGCGACCGACGCTGTGCTGCACTCGCCGGCGTGGGCAGCGGCGCTTGGCGCGCTGCGACTCGGCACCTACGGAGATCTGCCCGGCGTCGGTCGGTGGCAGCCGTGATCCCCGGTCGCGTCCGTGCGACCCTCACCGTCTGCACGATCGCCCGCAACGAGGAGCGTCGGCTCCAGGCGGCGCTAGGCAGCGCCCGCGCAATCGCCGATGAGATCGTCGTCGTCGATTCGGGCTCGACCGATCGCACGGTGGAGATAGCCCTGGCGGCCGGCGCCCGTGTGATCGAGCACCCCTGGAGTGGCTTCGCCCGTCAGCGCAACATGGCACTGGACGCGGCGACCGGCGACTGGGTGCTGGAACTCGACGCCGACGAGCGGGTCACGCCCGAGCTTGCCCGCGAGATACAGGCCTTCCTGGCCCTACCACCGCCCCCTGAGATCCGCATCTGCTCGCTGCCGATGCGCCACCGCTTTCTCGGGCGGGTTCTGGGTCCGGCCGGACGCTACCCGTTCTACCGCAGTCGGCTGATACGTCGCGGCGCGTACCGTCATGACGAGACACGAAGCGTGCACGAGGGCCTGTGGGCCGGCGAGCCTCCCTGGGTGTTCACGGGGGACCTCGAGCACGAACTCGCCGGGAGCCTGCGCGAAGCGCTGCGTGACACGTGGGCTTACGCTCGCCTGTCAGCCACGGGGATCGATCGCGTCTCAGACCGCGACCTGATCATCGGGGTGCTCGTGCGCCCGGCGGCGAAGTTCCTGTTCGGCGCGTTCGTGCTCGGCGGCGTCCGCGATGGGCCGGCCGGCCTGACCCGGATCGTGCTTGAGTGTTGCGGGGACGCGACCACCTGGATCCTCGCCCGACGTCGCGGCGGCCGCGACGGCGGTGGCAGGTCAGGACCGGCGGGTCACTTCGGCCGCCCCGGCGAGCCCCAGGGGCCGGGGCATCTGCTGGCCGTCGGAGATCCCCGCAACCACTGGCAGTGGCTGGAAGCGGTGGCGCGGGCCGGTGCATTCGTGTCTGTCGTCTGCGCCGCCGACCAGGCCGTCGAGCGGCGGCGAGGCGGAGAGCGCCTACGGGTGCGCACGGCCACGGGTCGCGGTCCCGTCACACTGCTGCGGGCCGCCGCAGGGGAGGCGCAGATCAGCCCGATCTCGGCCAGCGTCGCGCTGGACCGGCGCGGCGCCGTGGCCTTGCGCCTGGCCCCCGGAGGGAGAGGCGAGGTTCTCGATCCCGCGTCGGTCGGGGCCGTCGAGGCGGCGCGTCTGGTCACCACGGTGCGCCAGAGCGCCACTCGGAGTCGCTCGATCGTATGCGTGGGCTTTAACGATTGGGATGCGGAGGCCTGGAGCAATCAGCAGCATCTGATGTCCCGGCTGGCCGCCTCGGGCACCCAGGTGCTGTTCGTCGAGTCGCTTGGGCTGCGGCGTCCCCGGTTCGGCTCCGGCCGCGACCTGCGCCGGATCGCCCGGCGCCTGGGCACCGGGCTGAGGGGACCGCGGCGTCGCGGCAACGTGACCGTGCTCTCGCCGCTCGTCCTGCCGGTCCACGACCGAGCGGCTGTCAGGGCCCTGAACGCCGCCCTGCTGCGTTGGCAGGTCGCCGTCGCCGCCCGCCGGCTGGGGATGCGCCAGCCGATCCTGTGGGCCTACGTACCCCAGGCTGAGGCTCTCCTGGAAACGGTGGACCCTGCATACGTCGTCTACCACTGCGTCGATGACATAGCCGCTCAGGAGGGGATCGACGAGGCGAGCTTCAATGCGGCCGAGGCGCGCTTCGTCGCGCGCGCCGACCTCGTGCTGGCCAGCGCCCCGCCACTGGCGCAGCGCATGCGGACGCTGAGCGACCACGTGCTGCTCGCGCCCAACGTGGCGGACACCAGCCTGTTCGCGACCGCTCTGGACGATGGCCCGCTCGACCCGGGCGTGGCGCCGCTGCCGGCTCCTCGGATCGTGTTCGTCGGAGCCGTGGCCGCGCGCAAGGTGGACCTCGAGTTGGTCGCCGCGATCGCATCCGCTCGGCCCGGCTGGTCGGTGATCCTGGTCGGTCCAGTCGGGCTCGGTGACCCATCGACGGACGTGAGCGCGCTCCGGGAGGCGCCCAACGTGCACCTGCTTGGAGTCCGTCGTCAGGACGAGCTCCCCGCGGTCCTACGCGGCGCCGACGCGGGACTGATCCCGTACCGGAGCACGCGGCTGACCGCCAGCATCTTTCCGATGAAGCTGTATGAGTTCCTCAGCGCCGGAGTCCCCCTCGTGGCCACGGGGCTGCCGTCGGTGAGCGGGGTGGACGGCGTCGAACTGGTCGACGGTGTGGCCGCCGTGGTCGCCGCACTCGAGCGCGCCCTGAGCACCTCGCCCGAACGCCGCCGCGGGCTCAGCGCCGCTGCCGCCGCACACTCGTGGTCGGCCAGGCTGGCCGAGATCGACGCCGCGCTGCCATGACCGACATCCTGGTCACGTCGATGACCCCGGCACTCGGCAGCGGTGTCGCGCTGCGAACGTACGGTGTCAGCGCCGCACTGGCCCGCCTGGGTCCCCTGGAGATCCGCTACATCGCGTTCGGAGGCTCCGAGCCGGCGCCGGAATATGGACGCCTGCCCGGCGTGACGCTGACTTCACTGCACGCGTCACGCGGTCTGGCGCGCGGCCTGACCTTCATGCGCGCCCGTGCCCGCGGCGTGCCCAGCGGGCTGGCCCGGGGGGTCTCGGTCGAGCTGGCCGGGTCGGTGAGCGATGTGCCCTCCGAGTCGCGGATCATCGCCGACGGACCCGTGCCGGCGGCCGCGCTGATGTCGCTCGCTCGCCGGCGCCCAATCGTCTACCTCGCTCACAACCTCGAGTCCTCGGGGTTTCGGGGCCCGGACCGCCGCGGCAGGCTCCGGCGCTTCGAGCGACAGACGCTGGAGACCTTCAGCGAGTCCTGGATGGCGACCAGAGCCGACGAGCTTGGAGCGCGCGCGTTGGCTCCGCGGGCGCAGACGCGCTATGTCCCCAATGTCGTCGACGTCGACGCGATCGATCCCGCGCCCCCGGGCAGCACCCCGCGACTGCTGCTCGTCGCCGATTTCTCCTATGCCCCCAACCGCGAGGCGGTCGCCTTCCTCGCCGACGGCGTCATGCCCGCGGTCTGGGCACGCAACCCCGAGGTCCGGCTGCGGCTGGCCGGACGCGGGCTCGCTGACCCGCCTGGCGATCCGCGGATCGAGGTGGTCGGATTCATGGATCAGCTGCGCGACGCCTATGCCGACGTCGCAGTTGTGCTGGTCCCGCTGCATCGCGGCGGCGGCTCCCCGCTGAAGTTCGTCGAGGGCCTGGCCTTCGGCCTCCCGGTCGTGGCCACCGGCCATGCCGCGAGCCTGCTGGAAGATGGGACGCCGGGTGAAGACTTCGTGGTCGCGGGAACGAGCGCCCAGGCATTTGCGCAGGCGGTGCTGGAGCGGTTGCACGACCCGCGCGGATCGGCCGAGATCGGCGCAGCGGGACGCGCTCTGGCCAGGCGGTGCTATTCGCTTCAGACCCTGGTCACCCTTCTCGGCCGAGGAAGAGCCTCTGACATGCTGGCGACATGACCGAGCTGACGGTCGCGGTGTCGCGCCGGCGCCTGACCTTCGCGACCGCGATCCAGATCGGCGTGCGGCTGGTCGGGGCGCTGCTCGGCGTCGTCGTGGCGGCCGTTCTGGCCCGTTCGCTGAGCCGGCCGCAGTTCGGCGAGCTCGCGCTGGCGCTGACGATCACCACCCTCGCGGGGAGCCTCGGCGACCTGGGCTTGAAGCAGGTCGCGGTGCGGGAGATGGCTCGCGGCCCCGAGCGGCGATCACAGATCGCCGGCGCGCTCCTCGCAGCCCAGCTCGTCACCGGTCTCGTCCTCGCCCTGGTCGGGACCGGGGTCGCGTTCGCGCTGATGCCCGGTCATGAGGCGAGGCTGATGGCCGTGTTCGTGATGGCAACCATGCCGGTCGGCGCGATCAGCGGCCTGGCGGTCGCATCCCAGGCCCGGCTGCGGCCCGACCTGGTGATCGCCCCCATGCTGGTCCAGAACCTGATCTGGCTGGGGGTGGTGCTCGCGCTGGCCGCGACCGGAGGCAGCCTCGCGCTGTACGGAGTCGGTGCCTTCGGCGCGGCCGTCGTCCAGGCGGCGGTGGCGGCTGCGATCGCCGTTCGCGTGACCCGGGTGAGCTTCTCGGGGAGCGGCGGACTGATCGTTGAGTTGCTCAAGCTCGCCTGGCCGCTGGGTCTCGCCGGCCTGTTCGTGACCGCGTACTACCGGATCGACGGGGTGCTGCTGTTTCACTATCGCGGGGCGACCGCCAGCGCCTATTACAGCGCCGCGTACCGCTTCCTTGATGTGCTCCAGATCTTTCCGATCACGGTCACGGGCGTTCTGCTGCCGTTTCTGGCGGCAGCAGAACGCGGCACGGATGCGGCCGCGAGGAGGCGTCGAGCCTTCGAGCTCGCCGTGATCGTGCTGCTCGCCGTCGCCATCCCCCTGGCCGCCCTGGGGGCGATCCTGGCCCCGGGCGTGGTCTCGCTCATCTACGGCGGGGCCTACCATCGCTCGATCCTGCTGCTGCGGATCCTGCTCCCGGCGTTCATCCCAATCTGCCTCGGCTACGTGCTCACCAGCCAGTTGATCCTCCATGACATGCTCCGTCCATACATCGCCATCACCTCGATGGGGGCGGTGGTCAACCTCGCGGCCAACGTGATCGGCATTCCGATCGGGGGAGCACCGGTCGCCGCCTGGGCCACCGTGGGCACGGAGCTGGTCGTGATGGCCGCGATCGCCGGGTGGACGAAGGCCCGGCTCGGGTTGGGCCTGCCGTTGGGACGGATCGGCCGGTGTCTGATCGCGACGGGCGTGACCGCGGTCGCGGTGTGGTTCCTGCGCTCGGAGCCGCTCGAGGTGGGGTTGATCGTGGCGGCTATCGTCTATCCGCCCGTCCTGTTCGGGCTCCGCGCGGTTTCGCTGAGCGAGCTGCGCGCGCTCCTGACGCGCGAGGCCGCGGCGCACGCGTGACGAGCCGCCGTCGATCTCACACCATGCGCATCCTGATCACGTCGACGCTGTACCCACCCGTCGCGTTCGGCGGCTACGAGAGCGAATGCGGCGGGGTGGTCGAGCGACTGCGCGAACACCACGAGGTGCTCGTGCTGACCGCCAACTGGCATGCGGACGAGGCCCCGGAGGAGGCCGGGGTCCGCCGCGTGCTGCCGTTGTTGACCGCTGACCTGAAGGGCTCGCTGCGCGCGCCGGCGGCGGCCCTGCGCGGGGCGGCGATCGCCAGGGAGGCGTTGCGCTGGCGTCCCGACCTCGTGTACATCTGGAACGGCTCGGGGATCCCGCAGAGCGCGCTGCGGGTGCTCGTCGACGCCGGCGTGCCGGTCGCCGTGCGCGTCTGCGAATACTGGTTCACCTACCTGTTCAGGGCGGATCAATTCCTGCGCGAGCTGCTTCCGGCCCAGCGCTCGGTGCCGCGCGCGGCATGGTCGTCGCTGTGTCGTTGCACCAACCGGCTTCCGGGGCTGCGCCTCGATCCGCTCGCGCCGGTGCCGATGGCCATCTCCTGGAACTCCGCCGCGGTCGCGCGGATGTCACCGGTGCCGGAGTTCGTCGAGCCCGTGCTCGAGGAGACGCAGCACCCGGTTCCCCGGTGGGGCGATGTGTTCGCGTCCGTGACTCCGACGCCGCGACCCACCCTCGAGATCGTGTTCGTCGGGCGTGTCACCCCGTACAAGGGAGTCCGAGTCGCGATCGACGCGCTCGCCCGGCTTCGCAGTGGCGTGGTGCCAGACGCACGCCTGACCGTGATCGGCCCCGAGGACGACGGCCACGGAGATGAGCTGCGTCGGCAGGCCGAGGCGCTGGGGGTCGCGCGCGCGGTCTCCTGGCTCGGGCCCAGGACCCCTCAGGAGATCGCGGCGAGGCTGGCCGACGCCGCGGCGTTGATCGTGCCGTCCACCTGGGACGAGCCGTTCGGGCTGGTCACGATCGAGGGCGCGCTGGCCAGGGTGCCGGTGGTTGCATCCGACGTGGGTGGGATCGCGGAGGGGATGCGGGACGAGGAGCACGCGCTACTGTTCCGCCGGGGCGACGCGGCGGGGGCGGCGCGGGCGCTGACCCGAGTCCTGACCGACCGGTCCGCGACCCGGGCGCGCGTCACGCGAGCCCACCTGCACGCCCAGAATTACCGCCTGGGGCCATATCTGGACGGGCAGGCGGAGTTTGTCAAGCGAGCCTACGAGGCTCTGCGGCGGCTGGGCTGAGCGCCGTCGACTCCGAGCGCCGGCGCGCGGCCACGAGACCGGCCGCGAGACCGGCCAGCGCGGGCCAGCGCTGGGTCTCGGTGAAGAATGGAGCGGTCAGCATCGACACGGGGGCCATGATCAAGAACATGGCCGCCCAGGTGACCGTGATGTCGTCGGCGCGCCGCCTGAGCACGCGGATCCCCTGTCCGACGAGCGTCGCCTGAACCACGATCATGAGGACGCCGCCGAAGACGCCGAACCGCAGCCAGGACTCGAGGATCTGGTTGTGGATGTACAGCGGCCCGCCTTCCTCGACGACAAGGCCGGCGAGATGGCCGCCCGCGCCGATCCCCGAGATCGGGTGGGCGAGCACGGCCCGCAGCCCGACGGTGATATCGCTGAGATGGCCCTGCGTGCTGTTGTCGGCCGCGGTGCCCTGCGTCGCCTCCCAGATGGCGGACAGCTGGTGGCCGATCTCGGTCAGCACGGACGGGGCAAAGATGGCGACTGCGATCAGGATCGCCGCGACGACAGCGAGGCCTCGGAGCACGAGGCGTACGCGATCACGCGCGACGGCCACCCCGACCAGCAGGGCGACGATCATCGCCGCCCAGACGTTGCGGCGCGCTGACAGCACGACGACGATCAGCGCGGCCGCGCCGAGCCACCATACCTGCCAGGTGCGAGCCTGCCTCGGCGCCAGCGCCACCGCGAGCACAACCGCTCCGGCGACCGCGCCGAGCGCCGCGTCGTAGAAGATGATGTCGAGACCGGTCTGCGCCTGTCCCTGACCGGTCGCCGCCAGGTAGGCGCCGATCAGCGCCATCACCGTGAACAGGCCCTGCATGACCCCGATGGCGTGCGCTCGCCATTGACGCCGGCGCTGTGCCGAGGCCCCCACGACGAAGGCGAGCACGAACAGGAGCGCGAAGCGCGCATCCTGGTTGACGGCCGAGGTCAGCGATTCCCCATCCAGCCACACGGTGGCGGCGTACCAGAAGCCCATCAGGGCCACGAGCGAGACGGCGGTCAGTCGCGGCCGTCGCGGCGGGTCGATCGCGATCACGCGCACGGCGGCGACCACCGCGGTCAGCGTCAGCAGGCTGATGCGGCTGAACGTCTTGAAGTAGAGCTGGTGGCCGATGAACAGCAGCCCGCTGCCGCCCGCTCCGAACCCGCTGCTTGCCTCGAGCTCCTGGCAGACCACCAGCGCAGCCAGAAGCGTGAACGCGGGCCAGCGCAACAGGCAGACGATGCCGAGCACGGCGACCCCGATGGCGACCGGCACCGAGCCGGGCGCGGTCGACACGACCAAGCCGGCCGCGGCCGCCAACGCTGCGCCGGTGACGATCGCAATCGTCTGCGGCGACAGGACCTCTCCGATCAGCCCGGCACGCGCGTGTCTCACTCTGGTGTCCCGTCTGGGAAGGTCGCGACCGCTCTCACTGGCTCCAGCTTCGACGCGAGTATGGTCGAGCTTGAGTCGGACACGTGCGCCGCCCGGCCGGCTGCCGGCCCGACCGGCCGGGCGCTCCGCTCAGCTCGCCGAGGCGAGCGCGAACGGCTTGAACACCGACAGGGCCGGCTTGGCGGTGCCGTTGGTGCGGACCAGACCGTAGCCGTCGTAGTGGCCGATCCCGCCGTTGGCGTCCTGGAAGCAGTAGACGAAGACCGCTTGGACCCAGCGGCGGTAGCGCCCCTTGATGTAGCCGAACATCGTCTTCAGGTCGGCGGCTTGAGCGGCCTCGCTGACGCATTGGCCGTTGCGGACGTGGCAGGTGGTGAAGCCCATCTCCATGATCCAGAAAGGCTTGTTGGCCGCGTGGTGGCGAACAAACTGCGCGCGGACGTCCTCGATCCTGCGCGTGCGGTCCCAGTTCTGGTAGGGCTGCCCGGCACGGATCGGGGTCAGGTGAGTCGCGTCGTTACCGTAGTCGTGCATCGCGACGCCGTCGAAGTAGCGGTTGAGGCTCGGCATCGCGAGATACAGCGAGTCGACCCACCAGCGCCAAACGTTGTAGTGGTAGGTAGCCATGTCCGCCTCCAGCAGCACCTTCACGGAGCGGTCGACCCGGTGGGCGGCGATGTAGGCCGCGCGGACGAGCCGCGCGTAGCGGGCCGGATCGTAATGCCCGGCGTTTCCATAGGGAAAGTAGGGCTCGTTCCAGAGCTCGACCGCGGTGATCGCCGAGCCGGCCAGCGCCGGATGCGCCTTCCAGAAGGTCCCGCCCTTGCCGTACCGGTGCAGCACCGCGGCGACGTACGCGGCATAGGCGTTGGGACTGGCGGGCACGGCGAACAGACTGCGCGCGGCCCACCGCGGCGAGCCCTCGAGTTGCGCGACCACGTGCATGTGATGCTGGCCGACGCTCAGCATGTAATGGTCGTAGTAACGGAAGTTGAAGTGCCCCGGCCGCGGCTCGATCCGATTCCACCAGAACTGGTCGCGCAGCCATTTGGCGCCGGTGGCTTTGCTGACGGCCGAGAGCCTGGGATCGGTGCTCCCGCCGCCGTACCCGGCCGCGCCGTCGGCCAGGCCGACGATCAGCGGCGAGTGAACCGCGGCGGCGGTCGTGGCGCGCTGGACTCGGGGGGCTATGGCGCGACCGCACGCGATCCCACTGGTGAGGAGCGCGATCAGCGCGCAGGCGAACAGCGCGAGTGAGATCGTGCGGTACGGACGAGAGGGCGTGTGAATGCGCATAGTACGGGCTGGTCGGTGGCGGAACAGGTGCCGGCCGGCGACGCCCACGTCATCGCTCCCATGACGACGGGGCGCGTTCGCAACACGGGCAAGCCTAGCACCACCGGCGCGGGACGCGGCCTCCGATCAGTTGGCGGAGTTCTGGGCTTGGGTTTGGAAGATGGCGAGGGCGGGTTTGGGGGTGCCGGTGTTGGTGGTTAGTCCGTAGGCGTCTTGGATGTTGGTGGTGGGGTTGTCGCCGTCGGTGTAGT
>JBOGYE010000135.1:0-22418 GCA_050696635.1 Solirubrobacteraceae bacterium
GCTCAGGATCTCGTTTTGTTCAAGGCGGCGCTCGGTCTGACCGAGCCGTGGCAGGTCACGAGCGTGGAGTTCGATCCGGCGACCAAGCGGCTGGATCTGCGGATCGCTTTCCCGCGTGGCGCGACGTTCTGCTGTCCGGAGTGCGAGGTCGCGGGCCTGAAGGCGTATGACACCGAGGAGAAGACGTGAACCGGCCGCGGATCGAGCACCCATTTGCCGGCAGGCACGTGGTTGACGTCGAGGTCCTGGAATTGAACCGGCGAGAGGCGCGGATACAGGAACAGCCGGCCGGCTCTCAAGTCGACACAGTCTCCTCCTGGAGCCGCTCGGGAGTGTCCGGTGGGGGACCGGACTCTTCACGGGTCGAGAAGTGGACTCTGAGCAGAGAGCGCGGGTCGGAAAGTTGGAGTCACCATCGACCATCCTTCAGCGTCAAGCTCGGGTGGACGTGGTCTCCCGGCTCCACTAGGCCTAGGTATCGGATCGTTTGAACGCAGCTCTTTAGGGTCCGCTGGTCGCGAATCCTGAGCTGCCCGGTCCAGAGCCGATGGTCGTCTCGCAGCTCCGTCTGGACCCGGGCGAGCTCGCGGCGCGCCGGTGGACGAGCGACGTCGCAGTCCAACAGGGGTGGTAGCTTCGGCCGGTGCTGCTCTGGGTGGTCGGGACGCGTGCTGCGCGCTCGAGTCTCGGCGCGCGGGCGAACCCGCGCGGGGAGGATGAAATGGCGATGAGGACGAGGGAGCCGGCGTGAGGCTCGGGAGCGGGCTGTTGCTGCGAGGCGTGCGGTGGCGCCTGGGCGCGTCAATGCTGACGGTGTTTACGGCGGCGATCGCCGTGGCGACCGCCGTGGTCGGCCCGATGTACCTGCACGCGGCCGGGGACACGGTGCTGCGCCAGACGGTCGCATCGGCGGCGGTCCAGGACTCCGGCGTGACGGTGACCCCGCAGGCCGATCAGGCGCATCCGCTGGCGAGCGTGCAGCAGGCCGAACGGCTGATGCAAAGCCTCAGCACCGGGCGGCACCTGTACGGCGCTGCGATCAGCACGGTGATGAGCGGCGTGACGATGCCCAATCGTGACAGCTCCCAGCTGTTCTGGCGGTCGGGCATCTGCGGGGTGCTGCGGTTTGTCCGGGGTCACTGTGACCTGGGCCCCGACGATGTGCTGATGACGGCGCGGGGCGCGCGGCAGATCCGGGCGTCAGTCGGCTCGATCGTCAGGGTGGTCGTCACCGGACGCAGCCGGCTGCTGCCGTTGAGGGTCACGGGGATCGTGCTCACGCCCGATCTCAACCTGCCCTACTGGTGGGGCGACGGCGCCGCGGACTTCCCGGCAGGGCGCAGCTTCAGCGCCTCGCCGGGCGGCACCGTAGCTACCGATCCGCTGATCGCGTCGGCGGCGACGGCGCTGGCGGTGCCGGCTGCCGACGTGCCGGAGGTGATCGGGCAGCTGCCCCTTCAAACCGGCGCCGTGCATCTGGGCGACGAGAGCGGCGTCAAGCGTGCGCTGCACGCGGCGACCAGCACCCTGCACGAACAGGGGACCCAGGCGCAGAGCCAGCTGCCGTCCCTGTTGGCGGACGCCGACCGTCAGCGGCGGGCGATGGCGACGATCGTGGCGATCGCCGCGATCCAGTTGGTGCTGCTCGCCATCTGGGTGCTGGGCAGCGTGCTGGTGCGCAGCAGCGAGGCGCGTCGCTCCGAGGCGCGGGTGGCTCGCCTGCGCGGGTTTCCCGGGGCGAGCATGTTGTGGTTGACGGCGGCCGAGCCCGGTCTGCTGTGCCTGGCGGGCGTGGTGCTGGGGTTGGCCGGCGCCTGGGCGGCAATGCTGCTCGCCCGGTCACAGCTGCTGGCGCCATCGGCGGCGATCGTGTTCGACGGCTGGACGCTCGCGGCCCTGGGGCTGACCGTGGTCGCGATCGTGGGGGCGCTCGGGGCCGGCGCCGTTCGGTTCTGGAAGCCGGACGGTCCCGTCGACGGCTCGACGCGGGCGTCGCGTAGCGCGTCGAGCGTCACCCGGGTCGTCGACGGGGTTTTGATCGTGCTGGCGATCGTGGCGCTGGTGGCGCTTGGCACGACGGGCGCGCTGAACGGGCACGTCGATCCGCTGGCTTCGGCGGCTCCCGGGCTGATCGCGCTGGGCAGCGCCGTGGTGGCCGTCGAGGTGGTCCTGTGGATCTGTCGCCTGGGAGTCTCGCTGACGGCGGAGTCGGGTTGGGTGGGGGCGTTCCTGGCGTTGCGTCAGAGCGTGCGCCGTCCGCGCGTGCTGCGCCAGGCGCGCGTCCTGATCATCGCGCTCGGCCTGGTCTGCTTTGCCGCGGTGGCGTGGTCGGTGGCCCGGGCCAACCGGGCGACGACCGCGAGGTTCCAGGTCGGAGCCACGAGCGTGGTGTCCGTCACGGCGCAGAGCCCCACCGGCCTGCAGCGCGCGGTGCAGCGCGCAGACCCGCGGGGGCGCTTCGCGATGGCCGCCATCGACCTGCAGACCCCCAGCACCCAACTGCTGGCCGTCGACAGCCGCCGCCTCTCGCGCGTGGCGTCTTGGCCGCAGGGCATCTCGGCCGCCGGGCTGACCGGCGTCGGTCGCAGCCTCGACCCTCCGGTCGCGCCGGCGGTGGCGTTGCCACAGGCGTCTTTGAGGCTCGCGGCGCAGACCACGGCGACCGTCCGACCTGCCGATGTCGACCTGGGTGTGTGGGCGTTCAGCTCGAGCGGCGGGACCGCGATCATCGACCTGGGGAGGCTGCGGGAGGGGAGGCGTGTCTACGGTGGCGACCTCGCCGGAGTGTGCCCCGGTGACTGCCGGCTGGCGGGACTCGGGATCCTTCCCACGCCCGGCCACCCCCTCCCGACCGCCGGCACGGTTCGCGTGCGCGTCAGTCGCCTGTGGTCTGAGCTGCCGAACGGCACGGCCCGCCCGCTGCAGGCGGACCTGATCGCCGGCGGGTGGCGAGTCGCCGGCGGCGGCGTGGGTGTGCGAGTGGTGTCAGGCCAGAGCGTCGGCCTTGCGCTGACAGCAACCGCCGCCGCGATCGGCAACGAAGCGGGTGCGACCGGAGCGCTCACCGCGCCGATGGCATCGCCCGCCGACCACCCGCTCGTCCTGCCGGCCGTCGTCACCTCTCAGGTGCAAAGCTCCAACGGCGGGACCGCCAGACCCGAGCCAACCCAGGGACTTGACGGTGCCACGATCAGCGTGCGTCCGGTCGCGACCTCCTCGGCGCTGCCACGGGTCGGCGACAACGCCGTGATGGTCGACCTCGCGCTGCTGGCCCGCACGCAGACCGGCCCGGCGATCCCCGACGCAACCGATCAGGTCTGGCTCGGTCCGCACGCGCCGGCCGACGCGCTGGCCAAGCTGCGTGCGGCGGGGTTGACGCCCACCGGCGTGCAGCTGTCCTCGGCGGTGTTCTCCCGGCTGCAACGCTCGGGGCCGGCGCTCGCCGACGACTTCCTGCTGATCGCCGCGATCGCTGCGCTGCTGATCGCTGCGGCCAGCACACTGGGAGCGCTGGGCGCGACCACCCGGCAGCGAGCGACGGAGCTGGCGTCCCTGGAGGTCGCGGGGGTGCCCCGCCCGGCGTTGATCCGCTCGCTGGGCGTGGAGGCGCTGATCCTGATGATCGCCGCACTTGCCGGAGCCGGCGCCGGGGCGCTCGCAGCCGCGATGGCGGTCCCGTCGCTGCCAGAGCTGGCCGCCGCCACCCTGGCACCACTGCAGTACGCGCTGCCCTGGGCGGTGATCGGCGCTGTCACGCTCGCGGTGATCGCCACCGTCGCGTTTGCCGCCGGAGCCGTCTCGACGGTTCTCGTGCGCGAGATGTCGCCCGGCCTGCTACGGAGCGTCCCGGATGATCTCTCAGCCTGAGTCAGCGATCCGCGCCGCCGGTGTTGACGTGATCTGCACCGGCGTGGTCCACGTCTACCCGGGCGAGGATGCGCCGATCGTCGCACTGCGAAACGTCGAGCTGCATGCGCGGGCCGGCGAGATGCTGGCGATCATCGGACCATCGGGGTCGGGCAAATCGACGCTGCTGGCGCTGCTGGCCGGGCTGCTCGCGCCCACCGCGGGCACGATCCACATCGGTGAGCACGACATGACCAGGCTGGACCGGGCCGGCCTGGCTCGTCTGCGCGCCACCGAGCTGGCGCTGCTGCTGCAGGACCCGCTGCAGAACCTGCTGCCCTACGCCACGGCGCTCGAGAACCTCACCTTTGCCCAGCGAGGCGCCCGGCGGCGTGGCTGGCCGCTTCGCTGGACCGGCGAGCAGCTGATCGACGCGTTCGGGCTGGGGGCGATCGCCCGCCGGCCCGTGCACCACATTTCCGGGGGAGAGCAGCAGCGGGTCGCGATCGCCAGCGCGATGGCGACCTCGCCACGGGTCCTGCTGGCCGACGAGCCAACCGCCCGGCTGGACCCCGCCGGGCGCGACGCCGTGATCGACCACCTCCGCCGAGCGCACGAGCTGACCGGCGCCACCGTGATCATCGTCACCCACGACACCGCGCTCGCCGGGGCGTTGCCACGGACGCTCGGAATCGCCCACGGCGTCGTCGGCTCGGAGCGGCGAGCGGACCGTCGATACGCCGTGGCCGGCCGCGACGGAAGCGTGCAGCTGCCCCCCGAGATCACGGCCAGGTTCCCGCCGGGCACGGTATTCGCTGTGACCATCGAGGACGACATCGTCGCGTTGACGCCCGAGCGGGCGTTCCACGCCGATCCAGACCTCGGTGGCGGCGAGCCGTCAGGCGACCGACCCACCGAGGCCGCCGGATGAGCGGCCTCCAGGAGATCTGCGGGGAGGACCTGACGATCGCAGCAGGCGAGACGATCATCCTGCAGGGGCTCAACGTCCGCGCCCGCGCCGGCGAGATCCTCGCCATCGACGGCCCATCGGCATCGGGCAAGACCAGCCTGTTGTATGCGCTGGCGGGCCTCACGACGCCGGCTGAGGGGCGGGTGTCGATCGACGGTCGGCCCGTGTCCTTCGCACGCGCGACCGCCACGGGGACCGTCCTGCAGAACCTCTGCCTCGTCCCGACCCTGACCGCGCAGGAGACCGTCGCGTTGCCGCTTCAATCCCGCGCACTGCCCAGGGTCGAAGTCGCGCGCCGGGCGCTTCACACACTGGATCTGCTCGGCCTCGCAGATCACGCCGCCCAACTGGTCAGCACGCTGTCCGGCGGTCAGCGCCAGCGCGTTGCGGTCGCGCGCACGCTCGCCGCGGAGCCAGAGCTGATCCTCGCGGACGAGCCGACCTCCGCCCTGGACGCGCACTGGCGAGACGTCGTGCTGGATCAGCTGCGCGCGCAGGCCCGGCGCGGAGCGATCGTGATCGTTGCCTCCGGCGATTCCGACGTCACTTCCGCCTGCGACCGGGTGCTCACGCTCGCTATGCCGGCTGAGCCTCGATGATGCCGTCGCCGATCCGCGTCGGTCGCTGACCCGAGCTCAGGTTTCAGCCAAGCCACCCCGATACGATCCCGTTCATGGACCTCGGACCCGCCCGCGCGTGGCTGACGGCGACGCTGCGCAGCTGGCTGGCTGCGGCCGACCTGGAGGTGCATCGCTCGTCTGCCGGATGGCGGCGCTCGCTGCCGCCGATCCTCGCGCCCTACCGCCGACTCGGGCTGGCGGCGGCCGTGGTCGACGTCGGCGTCGGCGCGGGCGCTCCCGAGCTGTATGCGGGCTTCCCGGATGCGCGGCTCGTGCTGGTCGAGCCACTGGAGGAGTGGCGTCCCCAGCTCGAGCGGCTGCGCGACGAGCGGTCGGCGGAGATCGTGGCCGCGGCCGCGGGAGCGCAGGCCGGAGAGGCCCGGATCTCGGTCCATCGAGCGCCGGTCTGCTCGTCGTTGCTGGGGCCCTACCGCGGCGAGGACGCGCAGCAGGACTGGTCGGACGGTTTCGATGGTCGCCCTGGACGATATGGCGGCCCGATTCGCGCTGGCGGGCCCGGTCGTGCTCAAGGTGGATGTAGAGGGCGCCGAACCTGAGGTGCTCGCCGGCGCGACCGGACTGCTGGGAGCTGGGGTTGCTGACGCTCGCGCAGGTGTGAGGGACCTTCGTAACGCATAGCGTTACGAAGGTGCATCCACGCCGTGGAGATCTGGGAGCAGGCCATCGTGGTAGCGCACGGGCCGCGCCGGCGGAAAGCGCGCATAGGCCAGCCGCGCGTCCTGAGTCTCCTCGGGCGCGCTCGCGTTATGTCGCGCGGCGACGGGGTCGGCGCAGTAGGAGCCCCACGGGCCGTCCTTCTGTGACCGTCGCGAGCCGGCGCACAGCACCACGCAGGGACCGTCGCCGGCTCCGACGATCGCGTGCCGCGTCCCCGGGGGGCAGTGAACGAAGTCCCATTGCGAAAGCGGCCGCTCCTCGCCCTCGATGATCAGCAGGCCCCGCCCGGAGAGGATCAGGAAGTCCTCCTGCTCGGTCTCCCAGTGATAAGTGGTGCTCGGTTCGCCCGGCCCCATCACCCGCAGCGACATCCCCAGCATCCCGAACAGCGTCTGCGCTTCCTGCGCGTCGTGGCCGGTCAGCGGCAGGCTGTGACCCTGGCCCGGCTTCTCCAGCCAGCGGGCGTCGCGCGCGTTGAGGACGAACCAGCCAGGGCTCATGGCTACGAGACCGGCATCGGTGGAGGCCAACCGGGCTTCGGGGATCACGATCGGATCGATCGTACGGCCCGACCCGCGATCCGGTGAGGCTCACGGGCGATCGTCGAGCTCGCGAGGTCGAGACGAAACGGACGAGTAGCTCCCGACGGCGGCGCTCGCAAACGAGATCCAGGCCTTCCCGGCGAGCGTCGCTGCGGCGGCCAGCGCCTCGGGCCCAGACTCGATCTCGAAGCGCGCGCCCAGCACGCGGCTCGGAGCCAGGTCGCCCTGAGCCAGGAGCTCGAGCGTCCGCGCGAAGCCCTGCGGGTGGTCGTAGATCAGGGACCCGATCACGCGCACCTGGTTGCGGACCACGGTTGCGATCGGGACCGGGACGTCCTGATGCGGAATCCCGATCAGAACCACCGTGCCGCCCGGCTCGACGCGCTGGAGCGCCGTGCGCACCCCGGCGCCGGTCCCGGAGGTCTCGAACACGAACGGGTACTGATCCTGCTCGTCCGCCGGGCGCGCCCCGAGCGCGCGGGCGAGCTCCAAGCGGGCCGGCTGCGGCTCGATCACCGCCACCTCCCCCCCGATCGCGCGCGCCAGCTGGCAGACGAACAGGCCCTGCGCGCCCGCGCCGAGCACCAGACAGCGGTCGCCAGCCCCCAGGCGACTGGTCGACACCGCCGTCTGCGCGACCGCAACGGGCTCGGCACAGACGAGATCCTCGTCGGCGACGCCGATCGGGGCGGGCCAGGCGAACGCGGCCGGCACGGCGGCGCGCTCGCGCAACAGCCCGGGCGAGTTGATCCCGACGATCGCGCGCGCAGGGCAGGTGGACGTTCGCCCCGCCAGGCACGAGCTGCAGCGCCCGCAGGGGTAATTCGGCTCGATCACCACGCGGTCGCCGAGCGCGTGACCGGTCACATCCGGGGCCAGCGAGACGACAGTGCCGATCGCCTCGTGGCCGACGATCCACGGCAGCTCGGGCGGCGGGCGGTGCCCGGACCAGACGGCGAGGTCCGATCCGCAGATCCCGAGCGCGGTCATCTGCACGACCACCTCTCCGGGGTCTGGGGCGGGCTCGGGCCAGTCGTCGACCACCCGCATCTGTCCGGGGCCGACGGTCAGCACAGCCCTCATCGTCGACCCCCCCATCGCCAGACCCGTCTGAAGCGACGGGTCTGGCACCGGCAGCCGCGATCCGGGATCATCCGGTGCCGCTGTAGTAGTACTTCTCCGCCCGTGGCGTGCTGGCCTGCGCCGTCGTCACGACGACGTTGGGCAGCAGCACCTTGGGCTTGATCGCCGAGCGCTTCTTGGTCAGCCAGTCATAGCCGTACTGGACCCCAAGCTGGCCCTCGAGGGCCGGCTGCTGGATCACGAGCGCTGAGATCTTGCCCTGCTTGAGCAGCCCGACCTCGGTCGGCGAGGCGTCATAGCCCACGTTTACCAACTTCTTGCCCGTCGATGCCTCCGCCTGTGCGACCCCCTCGGCGTTGGGCTCGGCGGCGCCGAAGAACGCGCCGACGCCGGGGTGCCCGCTGAGGATCGCGCGCGCCGTGGTCTCCGAGGAGGTCGGAGCCTGCTGCGTGTACTCGGTCGCGGCCACTGAGATGCCCGAATAGCTTGCCTTCAGCTCCTGGGCGGCCCCTTGCAGCCGCTGCACCTGGGTGGTGGCGGTCGGGCTGAGGCTCATCAGCGCGACCTGCCCCTTGCCCTTCAGCGCCTGGCCGATGATCTTGGCCGCCGCCTGGCCGCCCTGGATGTTGTTGGACGAGATCTGGCTGACGATCCCAGAGGTATCGGTCAGGCTCGTGTCGACGGTGACCACGGCCACGCCCTCCTGCATGCAGCGCTGGATCGAGGGACGCATCGCCGCTGGGTCGGTGGGCGCGATCAGCAGCAGACTCGGGCTGCGCGCGCAGACGGCCTGCACGACGGGGGTCTGGGCGCCGGGCGAGAAGTCCGCCGCTCCCTGCATCGTGTAGCTCATCCCGAGCTTCTTGGCCTCGGACTGGACTCCGGCGGCGAGCGAGTTGTAGAAGGCGACCCCGGTGGCGCCCGGGATGAACGCCACCGACAGGTGCTTGGCGCCGGCGGAGCTCGTAGCAGCGGCCGAGCTCGTCCCGGCGGACGCGGCGCTGGTCGACGAGCCGCCCGCGGCCGCGGAGCTGCTGCTCGAGCTGCCGCCGCAGGCGGCCAGCGCGAGCGCGCAGATCCCGGCGGCCACGATCGAGGCCGTGGCTGGATATGGCAAAGGTAGGTTCATGCCCTGCTTTCTCCTCTGTGTTGTGTGGACTTGGAGCCCGCGCCGAGCGCGGGTCCGCCTGTCAGCGCTCCCTGCCGGCCGCGCTCTGCGCCCCCAACTGGTCGACGTAGACCGCCGCGATCAGCACCACGCCGACGGCGACCAGCTGCCAGAACGGCGGCACGTTGACGATGATCAGCCCCGTCAGAAGCACGGAGATGATGCAGGTCCCGATCACCGAGCCGATCACCGTGCCGCGACCGCCGAACAGGCTGGCGCCGCCGATCACGACGGCGGCGATCGCGTTGAGCTCGTCGTCGGCGCCCGATGCCGGCGAGGCCGCGCCAAGCCGGGTCATGACGATGATCCCGGCGAGGCCGGCGAGCAGCCCCGATACCGTGTACACGCTGAACAGGTGGCGCCTGTCGTCGATCCCGGCACGGACGGCTGCCTCCCGGCTGTCGCCGATCGAGTAGGTGTAGGCGCCCCACCTCGTCCTGGCCAGGATCACGCCCGCCACGATCGCCACCAGCACGGCGACCAGCACCGGTACCGGCACCCACCCGGCGATGTTGGTGTTGCCGATGTTGCCGACCAGCGGGGGGATCGAGGAGATCTCCTGGCCGTTTGAGATCAGGTCCGCCAGTCCGGTTCCGATTCCGAGCGTGCCGAGCGTCACCACGAACGGCGGGATGTCCCAGCGAGCGATCAGCACGCCGTTGGTGGCGCCGACCAGGGCGCCGACAAGCAGCGCGACGATGAACCCCACCGCGGTCACGATTCCGCCCGGAGTCCCGCCGCCGGAGAAGAAGTGCTCCATCGCCCAGGCGCCCGCCATCCCCGACAGGCCGAGGATCGCGCCGACCGACAGGTCGATGCCGGCGGTGATGATCACGAACGTCTGGCCGACCGCCAGCAGCAGCACCTCGGTCGCGGTCGAGGAGGTGTTGAGCCAGTTGGCCTGGGTCAAGAACGACGATGAGGCGATCGAGAACGCGATCACGATCACCACCAGGACGCCGAAGATCCAGCCGTCGCGCAGCAGCCTCCGGCGCCGCTGGCTGGCCGCGCTCGCCACGGGCTCCGCCGGAACCTGGACCGGATCCTCGGTCGGGTGGCCGACGATCGGCTGGCCGGTCACTTCCCGTCCTCCGCGACCAGCGCGCCGGTGATGTAGCCGATCAGGTTCTCGACGGTCAGCTCGTCTCGGTCCAGGCGCGCGGCAACGCGGCCGAGACGCAGGACCACCGCACGGTCACAGACGCTGATCACGTCCTGCATCTGATGGCTGACGAGGATGATCGCGACGCCTCGGTCGCGAATCCGGCGGATCAGCTCGAGCACCTCCTGCTGCTGGCGGACGCCCAGCGCGCTGGTCGGCTCGTCGAGCAGCAGCACGCGCCGGCACCACGCGGCGGCGCGTGCGATCGCGAGCGCCTGCCGCTGGCCGCCCGACAGCTGCCTGCAGATCACCTCGACGTCCGGGATCCTGGTCTGCAGCTGCGCGAGTTCGTATTCGGTCCGGTGCTTCATCGTCGCGCGGTCCAGCCAGCCCAGCCGCCTCCCGAGCCATCCGTCGAGGACCAGTTCGCGACCGAGGAAGAAGTTCGCCACGACATCGCGCTGCATCGCCAGCGCCAGGTCCTGGTAGACGGTGCTGATCCCCGCCCGCACCGCGTCGCTGGGGCACGAGAACGTGTGACGCTCGCCGCCGACCTCGATCTCGCCCGCGCTGGGCGGCTGGACCCCGGCGACGATCCGCATCAGGGTCGACTTGCCGGCGCCGTTGTCGCCAACCAGCCCAAGAACCTCACCGGGTGAGACGTCGAGGCTGACATCGTGAAGCGCGCGCACACCGCCGTAGTGCTTGGAGACACCGGCGATCCGCAACACCGCCGTGTCCTGGCTCGCGGCCGTCGTCATCGCTGCTCCTCCTCAAGCACCGTGGCGGTTATACGGTCGCCCAGGCCCCGTTCGCGCCGGTGAAAACCACAGTTCTCGCGCGTCCGCGGACCGATCATCGCCCGATCCCCTCGATCCCCTCGATCCCCTCGATCCGCGTCGCCAGCGCGACCAGCTGCGCGCGGGAGCTGACCCCGAGCTTGCCGTAGATCCTGGTCAGGTGGAACTCGACCGTCCGCACGCTCACGACCAACTCAGTCGCGACCTGGCGATTTGCCAGGCCGGACGCGACCAGCCGCGCGACCGCAGTCTCCTGAGGGGTCAGCCGGTCGCGATCGAACCCTCGGCGCTTGGCGGGGGCCAGCCCGCATGCCCGCAGCTCCGCCTCGCAGCGCTCCCGGTAGGGACGCGCGCCCAGCTGCTCGAAGACGATGCGCGCCCGCTCCAGATGCGAGACGGCGGCCCGCCGGTGTCCGCGCCGGCGCAGGACCTGCCCGTGGGCCAGCAGGCCGATCGCCCGGTCGAACGGCATCGCGGCCCGGTGCGCGTGCTCCACCGCCCACTCAAGCCGCTCCCCGGCCCCCTGGTGGTCGCCCAGCGCTGCCGACACGCGGCCGCGCACGATCGCCAGGCGGACGCTCGCCGACTCGCGACCTCGCGCCGCCGCCAGCGCCTCGTGCCCGGCCAGGAACTCGTCCGCCTCCGCCGCTCGATCGGTGGCCACCAGCGCCTCGCCGTACAGGTGCTGCCAAGGCCAGCAGCCCGGCTCGTCGACCCCCTCCCGGGGCTCGATCTCGAGCACCGGCGCCAGTGCCAGCAGCACGTCCGCGTGATCGGCGCGGGCGCTCGCCAGCTGCGCCCGCGCGATGCCGGCGGCGACCAGCGCCTGCTCGTAGTCACCCGCGTGCGTCGCCGTCCGTGCGACGCTCTCCTGGGCGGCGTCCCAGTCGCCTCGAGTCGCGGCGACGGTGGCAGCTGCCAGGCCGGCCAGCGCGATGAATGGATGCTCCAGCTCGCTGGTGATCGCGATCGCCCGCTCCGCGTGCACGACCGCCCTGTCCCAGTTTCCGGTCGTGTGCTCGAGGCGGGCCAGGTGCACGATCGCGAACGCGGCGACACCGAGCGACCCGATCGCGAGCGCAGCCGCGGCCTCGTCGCCGAGGTCGGCGCGCGCCCCGGCGAAGTCGTCGCCGACCAGACGCAGCCAGCCACGGGCGCGCCGGAGCGTGACGCAGCCCCCGCGCTCGGACTCGCCGGCGGAGTCGATCGCGGACTGCACCGCGGCGATCCCGTCGCCGAGACGCCCCGCGTAGGCGGCGCCGAGCCCCAGCGGAAGCATCTCCGCCTGGACGCACGAGCGCTCCTCGGCAGGCACAAGCTCGAGCGCTCGGCGGCTCCAGCGCAGCGTCTCGGAACCCCGGAGCCGGTACTGGAAATGCAGCGCTGTGCGGCGCGCGATCGTGCTCGCCAGCCGTGGATCACGGTCGCGGTCGCAGTTGGCCCATGCCTGCGCGAGCAGCCGTTCGGCGGCGTCGGGACGCGAGGTGAGGATCGCCAGGAAGCCGAGCACGCAGTCACGCAGTGGAGTGGCAGGGAAGCCCGCGATCTCGTCCGCGTGGGCGATGGCCTGGGCGACGTCGCCGCGGTACAACATCGAGTCCACCGCGCGCAGCAGGTGCGTCTGCGCCTGCTGCAGCGTCGGGCTCACACGGCCCGCCGCGACCAGACTCGCGGAGGCATGCGCCCAGGCGCCCCGCGCCGTCTCATGGAACGCGAACCGCTCCAGCTCGGCCGCCAGGGCGCCGTCGCTGGTCGCCACGGCGGCCGCCCGATGGTGCAGTCCCGCCCACTCGTCGCCGGTCGCCGCGGCCGCGGCCAGGTGCAACGCGGTGCGCCGGCTCGGCGACAGCTGGCTGTACACGGCCGCCTGCTCGAGCGGCTGCCCGAACGCGAGCTCGAACTCGTCGCTCTCGTCGGAGGTTGTCAGCAGCCTGGCCGTGAACGCCTCATCGAGCGCGGGCATCGGGTCCGGCAGCCCCGCAACAGCTCCGGCCACGCCCAGCCTGCTGCGCAGTCCGAGCACCGACGCCGCCTCGACCAGGTTGCGCGCCGCCGTCGAGCAGAGCCCGAGCCGGTCGACCATGATCGCCTCGAACGACCGCGGGGGCGGAAGCCGCGACAGTGGCCCCTGCCACACGGCGTCGGGTAGCTCGGCCAGCAGCGCGCGTGCGTGCAGCGGATTGCCGGCTGTGTGGTCGCGCAGCCGGCGCGCCGCTCGGTGCGTGAAGCCGGCGACCCCGATGCCGGCGGCGAGCGCGACGAGCTCGGTGGCGTCGAGCGGCCCCAGCCGCACGGCCGTGGCGGGCTCCCGGTCTGCGAGGCGCCGGAAGCCCTCGGGGAGCGTGGTCGGCCGGTCGTCACGCGCGGCCACGATCGCAAGCACACGATCGACCACCAGCCGGCGCAGCGCGAACACCAGCGCGCACAGGGACTGCGCGTCGACGTGCTGGGCATCGTCGGCCACCAGCAGAACCGGCTCTTCGCGCTGCAACGCGCCGAGCGCCTCCAGCACCCGTGAGCCGGCGTCGACCGGGTCGACGATCCGATCCGCGCGGCGCGTCAGCAGCGCGGGGTCGATCGCGCCGGCCTGGCACAGGAGCTGGTCGACCAGCGCGTAGGGCACCAGCGTCTCGAGCTCGTCGCCTCCGACCCGCAGCACGGTCAGCTCGCCGACCGTTTGCACGAAGCGCTTGATCAGCGCGGTCTTGCCGATCCCGGCCGGCCCCTGCACCAGCGCCACCACGGGCTGCGCTGCCCGCGCCCGCTCGAGCGCATCGCCGAGCAGCGCCAGCTCGGCCGCGCGACCCACGAACATCTCCTGGGCGAGCGCCGGCGTCATCGGTGCGACACGGCTCGCCTCACCGGCCGGTGAGGTAGGCGACCACCATCTCGCCGAGCATCCGGCGGTAGCCCTCGCGCAGAGCCGGATTCAGCGGGTCGCGGTCGAAGATCAGGCCGAAGGTGTGCCGGTTGGCCACCCGGAAGACGCAGAACGAGCTGATCATCAGGTGCAGGTCGACCGCGTCCGCGTCGCGCGTGAACGCCCCCGATGCTCGTCCGCGCGCGAGGATCCGGGCGATCAGGTCGATCGCCGGGCTGTTCAGGCTCGCGATCCGCTGCGAGCGCGCCAGATGCTCGGCGCGGTGGATGTTCTCGATGCTGACCAGACGGATGAAGTCCGGGTTGGCCTCGTGGTGGTCGAAGGTCAGCTCGGCGAGTCGCCGGATCGCAGCCGCCGGCTCGAGGTGCTCGACGTCGATCGCCTGCTCTGCCTCGCGGATCGCGGCGTAGGCGCGCTCCAGCACCGCCAGGAACAGCTGCTCCTTGCCGCCGAAGTAGTAGTAGAGCATCCGCTTGGTGCTGCTGGTCCGCGCCGCGATCCGATCGACGCGTGCGCCCGCGAACCCGTGCTCGGCGAACTCCTGGCCCGCGACATCGAGGATCTCGGCCCGCGTCGCCGCCGCATTTCGGCGCCGGGGCGGCTTTGGTATGGAGGCGGTCGGGGCGGGCACGGAATTGAGGGCTTGACCACCGTGGAATGCTAACTAACCAGTTCGTACATTGTCCACTCGCGCCCTACCCCTCCCCCACGGCATCGCCACCGTCTGCCTCAGCGGCACGCTTGAGGACAAGCTTGCAGCCGCCGCGCGGGCCGGGTTTGACGGGGTCGAGATCTTCGAGCCCGACCTGATCGGCTCGACGCTGTCGCCGACGCAGCTGCGAGACCGTGCGGCGCAGCTGGGACTGACGATCGACCTATACCAACCGTTCCGGGACTTCGAGGCGGTCGGCGAGGCGCAGCTCGCACGCAACCTGCGTCGCGCGGAAGCCAAGCTCGAGGTGATGCAGGCGCTTGGCGCGCCGATGCTGCTGGTCTGCTCGAACGTCTCGGCGACCGCGATCGACGACGATCGAGTGGCGGCGGCGCAGCTGCGGTCGCTCGCCGAGCGCGCCGACCGGCGTGGATTGAAGATCGCCTACGAGGCGCTGGCGTGGGGCCGGCACGTGAACGAGTACGACCATGCCTGGCGGATCGTTCAAGCGGCGGATCATCCGGCGCTCGGGCTCGCTCTGGACAGCTTTCACACGCTGTCGCGCGGCACGAGCCTCGACGCGCTGGCCGAGATCGAGGCCGAGAAGCTGTTCTTCCTGCAGCTCGCCGACGCGCCGAACCTGAGCATGGACGTCCTGCAATGGAGTCGCCACTACCGCTGCTTCCCGGGCCAGGGCGGGCTCGACGTCAGCGGCTTTCTGGAGCGGGTGCTGGCGGCCGGATACGAAGGCCCGCTGTCGCTGGAGGTGTTCAACGACGTGTTTCGCCAGGCCGACCCGGACCGCATGGCGGTCGACGCCAAGCGGTCGCTGCTGATCCTGGAGGAGTCGCTGGCGCGCGGCCACCCCCGGACCTCCGCACGCGCCGCGCCGCCCGCGCCCTCGCCGCCCCAGCTCGGCGGCTATGCGTTCGTCGAGCTGGCGGTCGAGCCCGGGTCGGTCGGCGCGACCCAACGCGCGCTGCACGGGCTCGGCTTCGCCGCCACCTCACAGCACCGTTCCAAGCCGGTCACCCTGTGGCAGCAGGGCTCGACGCGCGTCCTGCTCAACGCCGACGCGCCGACTGCGCCGGGCGTCGCGGCGATCGCGGTCGAGAGCTCTGACCCGGGCCGCTCGACGCGGCGCGCACAGGCGCTGCTGGCGCCGGTGCTCGAGCGCTGGCGGGGCCCGGGGGAGGCGGAGCTGGCGGCGGTGGCGGCGCCGGACGGCACCGCCACGTTCTTCTGTCGTAGCGATGCCGGCGCGCAGGCCGGCGGCTGGCTGCGCGACTTCGAGCAGATGGCGGTCGCACCGACCGGGTCGGCGCCACCCCCCGGCGGCCCGGCTCCGGGGCTGGACGGGATCGACCACATCGCGCTGGCCGAGCCGTTTGACTACTTCGACGAGGCGGTCCTGTTCTATAGCTCGCTGCTCGGACTCGAGCCGCTGGAGAGCCTCGAGCTGAACGCCCCCACCGGTCTGGTGCGCAGCCGCGCCGTGACCAATCGAGATGGCACTGTCCGGTTGGCGCTGAACGTCCCCCTGCTGGCACATGCCTCCGGGGAGGCGGACGCCCTGCAGCATGTTGCTTTCGCCTGCGGCGATGTCCTCGAGGTCGCGCGGCGGCTGCGAGCGCGCGGCGTTCAGGCGCTGCCGATCCCCGCCAACTACTACGCGGACCTGGCCGCGCGGACCGATCTGGAGCCGCACTTGATCGAGTCCCTGCAAGCGCTCGACGTGCTCTATGACGGCGCCGGGAAGGCTGACTTCCTGCACTTCTATACGCCGGTGCTCGGCGGCCGACTGTTCTTCGAGGTCGTGCAGCGGCGCTGCGGCTACGAGGGCTACGGTGCCGCCAACGCGCCCGTTCGGATGGCCGCGCAACGGGCGGTCGCGCGGCGCGCTCCCGGCGAGGCGCTCAAGCTGCCGAGGGTCGGAGCCGATCAGATGGACTGAGCGCCGCAGTCAGTCAGGCACCAGTCGATCATGACCGTCTCCGAAGCACGCCGGCAGTACCGCGACTTCATGTCTCGCATGGACGTGGCGTTCGCGTTCGGGCACGGATGCGCAATCGAGGGCTCCCATCCTGCGCTGACGCGGCTGCGCGACGAGGCAGATCGGCTGCTCGCGCAGATGCGAACGCTCGAGGCGTTCGCGGGCGATCGTCCCCTGAACCCGCCGGGACGCTCGGTCGCGATCGAGCTGTCGGGCAACTGAAGCTTCGCGCCGGCTCGCGCCGCGGGCCCGGTCCGTCCGGGCCGGTTGGTTGACTTGAGCTTGATGATCGGTCCGGAACGGATCGTTGTGGAGCAGCTGCGACGGGAGCTCGCGGAGGCCGATGCCGCGGTCAAGGCGCACGTCGCCTCGTGGGACTATGCGTTCGCGATGGGCAGCGGTCGCGACGGCGGTCTCGGGCACCCGCGTCACGTCGCCACCCGCCGGTTGACCGCCGAACTCACCTGTCGCTGCCGGGATCTGCGCGCGCGGCTCGCCGAGTACGAACTCTAGCTTAGTGCTCACGACGGAATTACTGGCGTCTTTGCCGGCGTCTGCTCGGTCTTGCGGCCCGCTCGGCATCCAGCCTCGCTGGACAGGGCCGCGCCCGAGTCGTCGTCGGTGCGTCGCGACGGAGGGGTCGAGACCCCCGATTCGGGTTATCGCGAGCATGGAGGGCCGGTGGCCGGATGGCTGCGTGCGTCTGGGAGCAGGTGCGGTGATGTTGTGTGGGGTCGCTCATTGGCGGAAGCGGGTCTGGTGCTTGGCGCCGAGACGCGCGAAGACCGGCGAGGGATCGGTTCCGGCGTTCAGGGCGGCGCCGACCTCTCGGAAGACCTCCTCATAGCCTCCTGGGGAGAAGATCGAGAGACAGCGTGCGTTCGTGTCTCCGATCGTGAAGCTGTGCCAGGTGCCGCGCGGGATGAACACCAGGCTTCCGGCGCCGGCTATGAACTTCTGATCGGCGACTGTGAACCGATACTCGCCGTCGAGGATGTAGAACGCCTCGTCCTCGGCGTCGTGGACGTGGAGCCCGACGGTCGAGTTGGCGGCGGCGCGGCTTTCGGTCAGGCTGAACGAGCCTCCGGTTTGCTCTGACGGTGCCTTGATCCAGAAGTGGTGGTCACGTCCCGGCCAGTTGACGTACTCGCAATCCTCGGTCGTAGTCATGAATCCGGGCCGGGCGGGGCCCGAGGCGAGATCGATCATCGCGTGTCTCCAAGGTAGTCGTGCGGGAAGGGTGCTGACAGCAGCGTAACGATATGGCACGGCTGTGTCAAGCTGATACGGATGGTACTATTGGCTGCATGAGCCGACCCACGGCTGAGTCGAACAACTCACCACCAGGCTCGCCCGCGAGCCCGGGACCCGTGCCGCTTCGCGAGCGGCAAGCCGCCGTCGCCCGCGACGCCATCCTCGAGGCGCTCGTCTCGATGCTCGAGCGTGAGGACCTCGAGGACATCTCGATGGAGGTGCTCGCCGAGCGCGCTGGGACCTCACGTCGTACCCTCTACCGCTACTTCCCGAGCCGCGCCGAGCTGCTCAGCGCCGCCGGCGACTGGATCTACGAGCACCGCCTCCGGGTTCCCACCGAAATCCGCGAGCCCGCGGAGATCCCCGACAGCTTTCTGCAGGCCAGCGCCGAGATCGCGCGACACCCCCGGCTCGCCCGCGTGCTCCTCAACACCGAGCCTGGCCGATTGATCCACAACTCGCGCCGAGCGGGCCGGGCACAAGCCATCCGTGACGCGCTTGCCAAGATCGCCGGCCATCTTCCTGACGATCAAGCAGCGGAGACGATCGCGGTCATCACCCACCTCTGCAGCTCACGATCGTGGATCGCGCTCGAGGATGAGTCAGACCTGAGCGCCGCCGGAGCCCGGGCTGCCGTGGCTTGGGCGCTGCGGGCCCTCATTACCGAGCTCCAGCACCAGCACGACACAGCGACCTCACAGTCCTGAATCCCATTCCTCGCCTTCACGGACCCGCGAGCAGCAGGACCACAAGCACGACGCCGAACAGCGAGGTGAGCAGCGCGTAGGCCGGCGCCATGAACGGACCATGGTGCTGTGGAGGGACGTGGTTCTCGCAGTAGGCGGCGGCATAGCGCCGAAAGCGGACACCCGTCACCACGGCGATCAACACGCCGAAGGCGACCATGGCGGCGCCGACCCGGGTCGAAAGGGTGTCCGGCCCGAAACCCGGAGGTCGCTGCTGGGTCGTGGACAGCCCGAAGCGGTCGACGGCGATCCCGACGACCATCGACGCCAGGGCCGTGCGGATCCAGACCGACAGGGTGCGTTCGGCACTCATGTACGAGCGCTCGGCCGACATCGCCGTCCGCTGAGCGGAATACCCGGTCCGCTCGAGCGAGAGATCGACGAGCCGGCGCATGAGCACCAGCTGCTGCGGCTCCTCGCCTTCTCCGTCAGATTCCGGCATGCCGTCCCGCCGGGAACGCGCCGCTCTCCCCAACCATCGTCATTGGCCCATTTTGTAGCAGCGACGCGAGTCCCAGCCCATCGGCTCAAAGCACACTCCACGCGTCAGGACCGAAAGCAAGTCCGCGCGACAGCCGCCGCCACCATTGGCGGCGTAGGATGGCGCGGGAGATGTTCGCGGCACCCGCACCGCCGCGCGGCGAGCGCAGCCTCGGCGCCGCACGGCGTGAGAGCCCGGCCCGTCTCGATCGCTCTATCGAGACGCTGGAGAGGATCTCGACCGCGCTGTGCACCGCCCCAGACGGCCCGAGCGCGCTGTGCGACGCGGTCGTGGAGGCCGCGGCCCACCACTTCGATGCCCCCTGGGCGGCGATGAGCTTCGTGGGCGACGAGGACTCGGACGGGCGCGGATGGCCTCAGGCGACCGGCGCCCGCGACGTCCCGAGCGAGCGCCAGTTGCCGCGCGCGACCAACGGCACCGGCCACCCGAGCGGGCACGAGCCGCCGCACGTGATCGACCGCGCGGGCGTCGGATCGTCACGCGGTGGCGATGGCGAGCTGATCGCGCTGCTGGCCGAGATCACGCAGCGCGCGCTCGGCGCCGACACGCCGCTGCTGGTCAGGGCAGCCGACCTTCCGGACCGCTGGCCGAACCCCAGCGCGGCCGGAGCCGCGCTGGCGGCCGCGATGCCGGTCGGCGGCGAGCCGGCCGGGGTGCTGGCGGTGGGCCTCGCGCCCGACTGCGTCCTGGACCCGACCGACCTGTCGATTCTCGTGACGCTGGCCAACCACGCCGGCGTCGCGCTGCACAACGCGTGGCTGTTTCAGGAGAGCGAGCGGCTGCGGCTGCGGTCCGAGGCGGTGTCGCGGCTCGCCGAGCGGCGCGCGGCCGAGCTCGAGCGGCGCAACGCGGAGCTGGATGGAATCCGGCTGCGCTTGGAGGACACCGGACGCCGAGAGCTGCTCGGGCGCGAGCGCAACCGGATCGCCCGCGAGCTGCACGACAGCGTCGCCCAGCAGCTGCTTACGATCGGGATGAACCTCGAGTGGTGCCGCCGCCACGAATCCACGTCCGAGCCCGTGCTGGAACGCGTCACGGTAGCCAAGTCGCTGGCCCGTGGCGCGGTCGACGAGATCCGCTCGGTGATCTTCGAGCTGGCGAGCGAGGGCCAGGGTGATCTGCGCCGGGCGCTGGCCGAGGTGATCGACGACGTCGTGGCCGGAACCCGGCTGCGCGTGAGCCTGCGGACCTATGGCCCCGCGCAGCCGATCTCGGGCGCCGCCGGTCACGCGCTGGTGCAGATCGCCCGTGAGGCGCTGTTCAACGTGGTCCGCCATGCGGGCGCCGATCGCGCCTGGATGATGCTGCGCTGGCAGCCGCACCGGGTGCGTCTGGTCGTCGCCGACGACGGCCAGGGCGGCCCGCGCGCGCTCGCGCGACACCTGGCCGTGCCCGGACCGGCCGGGCGGCACTTCGGGCTGGCTGGAATCGCGCAGCGCGTGCGCGAGCTCGGCGGGACGGTCTCCTTGAGACGGCGGCGCGGGGGCGGCATCAGCCTCGCCGTCGAGATTCCGCTCGCGGGGAGCGGTGCCGTTGCCTGACCGAGCGAGCGGGCCGTCGCCCGAACCGCCCGCCGAGCAGACCCGCGTGCTGCTGATCGACGACCACGTGATCGTGCGCCGCGGGCTGCGCTCGATCCTCGAGCTCGAGCCCGACATCGCGGTCGTGGCCGAGGCCGGCGGGCGCACCGACGCGCTGCGTGCGCTGCAGCGCGCCAAGCCCGATCTGATCCTGCTCGACCTCAAGTTGAGCGTCGATCAAGACGCCGAGGGGCTGGCGCTGTGCAGCGAGATCCTGGCCGCCGCTCCAGAGGCCAGGGTCGTGATCCTGTCGACGTTTCTGGATCAGCACCTGCTCGATCAGGCGCTGCGGCGGGGAGCCAAGGCCTACGTGCTTAAGGAGGTCGATGTGGTGGAGCTCGTGCGGATCATCCGTGCCGTCTCACGAGGCGAGTCGGGGTTCGACGGACGCAGCGCCGCGATGGTGCGCGCGCTGGTCGCCGGCGACTCCGCGCCCGAGGAGTCGACGCTGACCGGGCGCGAGCGCGAGGTGATCGGGCTGCTCGCTCACGGCCTCACCAACCGCGAGATCGGCGCCCGGATGTTCGTCTCGGAGAGCACCGCCAAGTTCCACGTCGGCAACGTGATGCGCAAGCTCGGCGTCCGACGGCGGGCCGAGGTCGCCTACGCCGCCGGCAGGCACGGGCTGTCGCGCGGCTGACCGACCGGCCAGCGGCGACCGCCCGACCGGGCAGGTCAAAGAGCCTGTTCGGACAGCTGAATCCGATCGCGCGCGGAGCTAGCGTCGATCGTTGACCAACCGTCATCACATGCGCAAGCGAAAGGAGCCGCGAATGGCGGATAACCGAGGCGTGGCATACATGGGCACCGGGAAGGTGGAGCTGCACAACATCGACTTCCCCTCGTTCGAGATCAAGGACGGACCGGGGGTCCACCCCGACAACATCGGGCGCAAGCTGCCTCATGCGGCGATTCTCAAGTGCGTCGCGACCAACATCTGCGGCTCGGACCAGCACATGGTTCGTGGCCGCACGTCGGCGCCTGAGGGCCTGATCCTGGGTCACGAGATCACCGGCGAGGTGATCGAGACCGGCCCCGGGGTCGAGTTCATCAAGAAGGGCGACCTCTGCTCGGTCCCCTTCAACATCGCCTGCGGGCGCTGTCGGATGTGCAAGACGGGACACACGGGCGTATGCCTGAACGTCAACCCGGAGCGTCCCGGCTCGGCCTACGGCTATGTCGACATGGGCGGCTGGGTCGGCGGCCAGGCCGAGTACGTGACCGTGCCCTACGCCGACTGGAACCTGCTCAAGTTCGCAGACAAGGATCGGGCGATGGAGAAGATCCTCGACCTGACGATGCTGTCGGACATCTTCCCCACCGGCTATCACGGCGCGTTCACCGCCGGCGTCACCTCGGGCTCCACCGTGTACATCGCCGGCGCGGGACCCGTCGGACTGGCGGCGGCGCACTCGGCGCAGTTGCTCGGCGCGGCGGTCGTGATCGTCGGCGACCTAATCCCCGAGCGCCTGGAGCAGGCCCGCAGCTTCGGCTGCGAGACGATCGACATCTCCAAGGGAGACCCCAAGGACCAGATCGAGCAGATCCTCGGCGTACCCGAGGTGGACGCGGCCGTCGATGCAGTCGGCTTCGAGGCCCGCGGCCACGGCGCAGACGCGGACCACGAGGCGCCGGCGACGGTGCTGAACTCGATCATGGACGTGACCCGGGCGGCCGGCAAGCTCGGCATCCCTGGGCTGTACGTGACCGGCGACCCGGGCGGCGTCGACGAGGCGGCCAAGGTCGGCTCGCTGTCGATCCGGATCGGACTGGGCTGGGCGAAGTCGCTCAGCTTCACCACCGGCCAGTGCCCGGTGATGCACTACCACCACGGGCTGATGCAGATGATCCTGAACGATCGCGCGCACATCGCCAAGGCAGTCAACGCGACCGTGATCTCGCTCGACGAAGCCGAGCGGGGCTACAAGGACTTCGACAGCGGCGTCGCCAAGAAGTTCGTGTTCAACCCGCACGGGCTGATCAAGGCCTGACCGCGAGGAG
>JBOGYE010000136.1:0-12057 GCA_050696635.1 Solirubrobacteraceae bacterium
TCATACCGGTCGCGGCATGCGGACCGCTGAGGTCAGCCGTCCGGGTGCAAACGCGGTGCTCGGCGCTGCCGGGTGCGTCCGAGGCGACCTCCCAGCACCCCCGCAACCGCGCCGAACACCGCCGCGCCCAGCGCCGGCGGGATCACAGGCGTCTCGGACCCGGGCGCGTGGCCCAGCGTCGGAAAGCCTGGCGCCGCGAGCGTGAGGAACATCACCCCGGCGCCGAGCAGCGACATCGTTCGCCGGCGCGAGGCCAGTTGCGGGAACAGCGACAGCGACACGTCGACCGCCGCCCCGCAGAGCAGATAGGCGAGCGAGACCAGCAGCGACGAGGACATGCCGAGCGTGGCGATCGCGACGCCCGCTGCGCCGCCCACCAGCGTCGCGATCCCTGCCCGCGCGCAGCACAGCCGCACCGCCACGAGCGCCGTCAGCCAGACCAGCGCACGGTGCCCAGGCGGCCGGTACGGGTCAGTGACCGCCTGGGAGGCGACGATCGCCGCAGCAGCGAGCGCGCCGAGCCCGAGCGTGCGTAGCACTCCCATGGGCGCGATCGACGAGCACGGCAGCTGAGGGCGCAGTCGCGCGACCGAGTAGCCCAGCAGATGCTGGAAGTGCTGCTGACCCGGCGCCAACAGCGGGACGTCGTAGGAGTTGGTCAACAGCAGGCGGCACGACGAGCCCAGCAGCCGTTCGACGATCGAGGTGTGAAGCAGCCAGCGCCCGTGCCCCCGGCTGCACCACAGGCTGTGCAGCAAAGCCGCGTCCACGTCAACCGTGACCCACGCCTCGCCGACGCACGCGCCGGAGTCATCCAGCACCCGCCAGTACTCGGTCGCCGCCCGACATGTCAGGCCGCGCTCCCCGCCCGCCGGTGGCACCCAATCCTCGACGACCTCGCGCTCGCAGCGCAGCCCCAGCTCGCGGGCGCGACGGACGTTGGTACGCACCGCCTGACGGCGGCGGCCGCGCAGGTACGCGGCGCGGTCTGACGGAAGCTGCAGCACGCCCTGGGCGAGGCGAAAGCGCGGCAGGCCCCAGCGGCGGCAGGCGAGATGCTGGGCGATCATCTGACCGGCCGGCCCGTCGCTCAACGCCACCGCCGTCCTGGGGAGGCGGAGCAGGTACCACAGCAGCCGTGGCACGCCCGGCAGCGTGCGAAGCAACCGCGTCTGGTCACCGTCGCCGAAACGAAGCGCGCGAGCACAGGCGGTCGCCCGCGTCAGCGCGCGGCCGTCATACCCTGAGCTGCGCGCCGGGCCGACCACGGCGCCGCGACGCGTACGCCCTTCATAAACGATCGGCGTCCGACGCGTCGCGTTCGGCCATGGGCTTCTGTCCGGCGGCTGGCTGCTGCGAAAAGCGTCTCGCGGGCACCACCTATCGGACGCTGTCTGATCTGAGCCCGCTGAGCCTACAGCTGCGGCTTGATCGAGCGCGAGATCCGCCCCTGCCACTCGTATACCCCTCGGGCCGCGGCGGGTCAGGGGTGTCGGGTCGCGCTGGCGAACTCGATGCGGTTGCCTCAAGTGTGCCACGAGCGCGACCGAGCGGCTGATCGAGATCTGCTTTGTGATGCCACGCGCCGGCCAGATCGGTTTCGTCGCCTGGCCGCGAGTCGGTCGCGGGCGAGGGTCAGCGCGCACCCTGCCAGTACCGTCACGGCGACTATCGCCACGATCGCGACTCCCGGCGCGAGGATCAGCGCGCCCGCGGCGATCACCACGGCGAGCAGCGCTTCGGTCAATGGCGAGCCGCGTCGCCGCTTCACAGCGGCAGCCTCCTGAACAGCGTCCGTGGGAGATGGCGCAGGATCGCGAACACGTATCGCAGGACGCCGGGGATCCAGATCGTCTGGTCGCCGCGGGCGATCGCGCTGGCGATCGCATCGGCGACCATGTCTGCTGAGACCGCCATCGGCGCTGGCTTGTGACCGGCGGTCATCCTCGTCCTGACGAACCCTGGTCGGACGATCAGCACCCGCACATCGCTTCCGGCGGTTGTGTCCGCGAGGCCCTCGCGAGTGCGTCGAGCCCGGCCTTGGCCGCGCCGTAGATCGCGTTGGTGGCGCGCGGGCGCTCGGCCGCAACCGATGGGAGCACCACGATCGTCCCGTGTCGCTGGGCGCGCAGTTGGCGCAGGCAGGCGAGCAGCAGCGAGCCTGCGCCCAGGAACGTCACGCGCAAGCACCTCAAGTGCTTCCCGTGGATCGGCGTCGAGCCCGGCCTGAGCCCCCAGCCGCCCAACCGCGACGATCACCAGGTCAAAGCCGCCGTCCATGGCGGCGAACGCATCGGCGACGACCAGCTCGTGCGTGGCGGTGTCGACCGCATCCACGCGCGACAGCGTCACCGGGTTCACGCCGGCGCGTTCGAGCGCCGCACCGGCGCTGCGCATGCGGGCCTGGTCTCGCCCCATCAGACAGACTGCGATCGCTCCGTCGGCGCGAAGCCGCCGGACGGTCGCGACGGCGATCTCCGAGCTGCCCCCGATGACCAGCGCTCGCCGGGCGACGGAGTTCACCGGCCCCCCTCCACGAGCCCGACCCGCAATCCCAGACCAGAGCGCCAACGGCGCTCTGGATCAAGCCGGTCGCGCACCGCGCACCACTCGTCAAGCCGCGGGTACATCGCGGCCAGCGTGGCGGCCGGAAGGCGCCGGTCCTTGCCTGCTGGCCAGCGGGGAGGTATTCGCGTCCGCGCGCCGACCCCGATCGCGTCCGGTCCCGCCGCGGGCGCGGCCGGCGCCGAGAGGTGGTCTGCGCGCGTCACCACCCCGCGAACCGGATCACCGCCGAGGAGATCCAGCCATGCCACCCGGTGCGGCCCGCCGGGCCCGTCGAGGATCGCGAGCGCCTCGTCAAGGTCTCTGACGCGGTCGGTATCGACCGCGAGCCACGAGCTTGGCAGTGGGCGAAGACGCAGCTTGGCCGACACGATCCCCCCGGTCAATCCCATGCCGCCGACGGTCGCGCGCATCGCGTCGCCGTAGTACGCGGGTGAGACGGTCAGCAGCTCGCCCCCCGCGGTCATCAGCCTCATCTCGGCTA
Source organism: Solirubrobacteraceae bacterium (assembly GCA_050696635.1). Lineage (GTDB taxonomy): Bacteria > Actinomycetota > Thermoleophilia > Solirubrobacterales > Solirubrobacteraceae > Palsa-465. The sequence continues at coordinate 3,050 of JBOGYE010000136.1, forward strand.
CATGCGCGCCGAACGTTCCGGCGGTGCTGTGGTTCTTGGCGTGGATGTCGCACGCGATCGCACCTCCGACGGTCACGTGCTGCGCGCCGGGAACGACCGGAAGCACCCAGCCCGCCAGCGCGGCGTCCACCACGGTCACCGAGCCGCCATCGCCGCCTGGCCGCTGACCCGGCCGGCGCGCGGCGGTTGGCGTCCGGGTGAGAGTCACGTAGCCGCGGTGACGCCGAGCGCGAACACGAGCACCCACGCGAGCCCAGCCGTCAGCAGGCCGGGATCCGACAGCATCGCCTCCTCGGGGGCCTCGCCCTCACCGGCGCGCACCAGGCAAACGTAGCGCAGCAGGCAGGCCACGAACGGCACCACGGATATCAAGCGCCACGGAACGCCATCCACCACGGGCAGCTCCAACGCCCATGTACCGTAGGCCAGCAGCGTCGCGGCGCTGCTGGCAGCCAGCGTCAGATGCAGGCTGCGCCGGCTGTAGAGCAGAAGCACGTGCCGAGGCCGGACGCCGAACGCGCGCGCGCGTTGCAGTTCGGCCAGACGCTTGCCTGCGGCGACGAACACGGCCGCGAACGCGACCACCGCCACAAACCAGCGCGACAGCCCGACCGGGGCCGCAACCCCGCCGGCGATCGCGCGCAGAAGGAAACCGCCCGCGAGCGCCGCGAGGTCAAGCCAAACGACGCGCCGCCAGACCCAGCTGTAGCTGAGCGTCAGCGCCACGTATCCGGCGCCGACGAGCGCCAGTTCAGGGGTCACCGCAAAACACAGCACGACGCCGCCGATGGTCGCCACGAGTCCGAAGCCAAGCGCGTCACGTGGCGCGATCTCGCCTCGCGCCACCGGGCGAAGTCGCTTACGTGGGTGGCGGCGGTCCTCGTCGCGATCGCGTACGTCGTTGAGCGCGTAGACCCCGGCTGACAGTGCGCAGAACGCGACGCACGTCAAGGCCAGCCGGGCAGGCATATCGTCGTGCCCGAGCGCGCCGGCCGCTGCCGGAGCGGCGATCACGAGCGCGTTCTTGATCCACTGGCGGGGGCGCGCGAGCGCCAGCAGCGCCCGGGCTCGGCCACGGCGCGGGACCTCCGCGGTCGGCCCGGCTCGCTCAGCGCGCGCGTGCGCAGACGGCGCCGCGAAGGACGGGCGCAGCCTCACTGGCAGCGCTGGATCTGAGGACCGCACGTCCTCAATCTGCGGCACGTAGATGACTGGAGGATGAACGTGTGAGGGGAGAGCGACCGCGTCCGGCGCGCGCTCTGGCAAGATCGCGGCCATGTCAGGCCGAGTTGAGCAACGACCCCGTCATGACACTGCGCCATCGGCGCGGGTCAGACGGGCCCGAGGCGCGCACCGCTCGCGACAGGCCCGTCGGCGGCGCTGGCGGCGCGTGCTTACAGCCGCGTCGCTGCTGGCGCTCGTCCCGGCGCTCCTCTCGTTCGCAGGCATGCTCGTGCAGCCCTCCAACACGTCTCTGTCGATCCGCGCGGTCGAGTGGCTTCGATCCAACGGGGCCAGCAGTCTGGTCAGCCGGGTTGAGACCACGTACTACACCATTGAGGCGCCTGCGACCGGTGGTCCAACGCTGCACGCGTTGCCCCCTCAGGCCAGCGCGGCCAACACGTCGCCGGTCCGCATTCCGCATTCTCACCGTTTTGCGCTGCCGTACCAGCCGCAGCGGATCGCTCCGGTGATCCATCCCGCCCTGCCGGGTGAGGGAGTCTGGAGACCGACCTTCGCCGGCGGCGGCTCGCGGCCGCCTGTGCTGATCACGAGCTTTCGCACGGACCCAAGCTATCCGGGGATGGTGGCCGGGGTGGCCTGGATGGATGCCGCTCAGACCAGCATCTGGCTGTATCCGGGACGGGATGAACCGGCCGTCTCGATGGCCTCGCGCGGGCCCGAGGAGGTCCCCCCTGACAAGCGCGCCGAGCTCGTGGCGACGTTCAACAGCGCCTTCAAGCTGGCCGATTCCGGGGGCGGCTTCGCCAGCGGCGGCCACACCTACGCACCAATGAAGGACGGGCTCGCGACCATTCTGCGATACCGCGGCGGAGGGATCGCGCTGGTCGACTGGCACGGCGGGCCGGCCGTGGGCCCAGATGTGATCTACGCGCGGCAGAACCTGCCGCTGATCGTCTCCCAAGGTCGCCTGAACCCGAATCTGTCCAGCGGTCCGGAGTGGGGCGTCACGGTCGGTGACGCGATTCGAGTGTGGCGTTCTGGACTCGGGGTCGATCGGCGCGGCAACCTGATCTACGCGGTCGCCAACGACCAGACGGTCCGCTCGCTGGCTGAGATCCTGCGCCGGGCCGGTGCTGTGCGTGCGATGGAGCTCGACATCAATTCCTACTGGCCGAGCTTCATCACCTACCGTCACACACACGCGGGCGACCCCTCAAACCTGCTGCCGGGCATGAGTCGATCACCGTACCGCTACCTGACACCCGACGACCGGGACTTCTTCGCCGTCTACCTCAGGTGAGCTGACAGGGCCCGCGCGAACGGTCAAGGCATGCCGGCCGTCGCTCTGGCCGCCACGACAGCGGCCGGGATCCTGGAGGCTGATCGGCGCCGGCCCCTCCATGGATTCATCGCCGTGTCATCCGCCGCTCCTAGCTTGGCTGGCGAGCCAATCAACCAAAGGAGCCCTTCCATGCTCAAGCGCACCATGACGACCGGCCTCTCGCTCGCGGCGCTTGCCGCGTTCGCGCTCGGCGGCTCGGTGATCGCGTCCGCCAAATCGTCGCATCGGACCGCTCGGGCGAGCGCTCCCGCACTGACAGCAAGTGCCCAGCCAGACTCCGTAGACGGCGCCGGGACGCCTGCGGTCGACATCGACGGCCCGGGCGGTCCCAACGTACAGCAGGGCCCCAGCGCACAGTCCGGGGACCAGAGCGCGCCCGACACCGGCGCGACGTCCGCCGACTCCGCATCATCGGAGCCGTCAGATTCGACGGGACCGGCGAGTGGCGAGGCTGACGGACCAGGCGGCTATCAGGACCCGCCCGGCGCCAACGTCGACACCCAGCAGCAGGGCCAGCACTAGCCCGGCACTAGCCCCGAGCGGCGCGGCATGAGCCACTGGCCACGGCACCACGGTGCGAGCACCCTAATGGTCGCCGTGGCCAGGGCTCCTGACCGCGCCGGAGCAGCTCCTGCGCGTGCGCCTGGATGACCTCCTGGCTGCTCAAAGCGGCAGTTCAAAACGCGATCTCGCCGCTGCCCGCGCGCGACCGCCTCAACGGCGTCCTTCAGCGCCTGACCGCCAGCACCGTGATCACCGATGCACGGTTCGACGTGAAGGTTGCCCAGTGCCGTCGCCATCTGGAGGCCTACGCTGCGTGCCACGGTGAGGGTGCGCTGCCGAGCTGCGTGCTTGAGCTGGGGACCGGCTGGTCGCCGATCGTACCGGTGGGGCTCGCGCTCGCAGGGGTGGCGTCCGTCCTGACAGCGGATGTCCGACCACTGCTGGACCGTCGGAACACCGAGCGCACGCTCAAGCTTTACATGGCTCGCCTCCAGCAGGATCGCCTGGCAGCAATGCTGCCCGCCGTCGACTCCAAGCGCGTGCAACAGCTGCCTCTGGCAGGGGCAGTGCCGGCGACACAACAGGCGGCCGAACTTCTGAAGCGGCTCGGCGTGCGGGTACTGGTGGGGAGGGAACCGGAGCGACACCTGCCGGCGCGGTCGGTCGATCTGATCGTCTCCAACAACACCCTAGAGCACATCCCGCCTGTCGACCTGTGTGCGCTTCTGGCCCGGCTGCGTCGGCTCACCGTCCCAGACGCTGTCTTGAGCCACTTCATCGACATGTCCGACCACTACGCACACTTCGACCACCGGATCAGCGAGTTCAACCACCTTCGCTTCTCGGACCCCGCTTGGCAGCTTGTCAACAACCGTCTCCAGTACCACAACCGGCTGCTCGCTTCCGATTATCGCGACATCTTCGAGGATGCCGGATTCGCGCTCGTCTCCGATGACCGGCAGCGAGGATCGCAGCAGGAGCTCTCCCGGATCAAGCTCGCGTCCCGTTTCCAGCGGCGCGACGTTGACGACCTGCTGACACTGCGAGCCTGGATCACCGCGGTTGCGCACGACGCCTCAGGCGGTGCCGGCGGGCCCTGACGGATACTCCACTCTCGATCGGGTACCGAGCGCGCCCGGACGCCACTCCTCGCGTCGAGTCGGGTGGCCGACTGATCCACGCCGACCGTGCTCGTGAAGATGACGGGGTGATGACCGTGCGCCCGTGGGGTTCATTTGCCGGTCATCCGCCGGACGTAGCGTGCTTCGCGCGATGCACAACTGGAGTGCCCTGAAGGCGTGCGAGCAAGCGATCGTCTCGAGAGCGGGCCGTGCGCGCAGCCGTTGGCGCGCGGTCGCGCGGGCACTGATCGTCGTCGGGCTGGCGTCGTTGGTGGCAGCGGTAGCGGGGCTCGACGGGTCGAACGTGAGCACGAGGATCGTCGCGGCCGCACGGTTGGAGGCACGCGCGCCAAACGCGACGGTGATCGTCAGCGCACACGCTCGGGTGACTCGCGTGCCGAGGTCGTTTCTAGGGCTATCGATGGAGTACTGGGGGCTACCTCGTTTCGAGCGCCGCAAGGTCCTCCTGGCGCGGGTCCTGTCGTTGCTGCACGCGCCCGGTAGCGGCCCACTGCTGTTGCGCGTCGGTGGTGACTCTGCCGACCACGCGTTCTGGAGCCCGCGTTATCGAGCGCTGGCGCGGTGGGCGTTCGCGCTTACCCCGGCGTGGCTGCGCGAGACCAGCTGGCTTGTGCGTCGCGCGCACATGCGGCTGATCCTGGACCTGAACCTGATCACCGGCTCGGCGGCGCGGGCTGCCGCCTGGGCGCGCGCCGCGGAGGCCGGCCTTCCGCGCGGGAGCGTTGCTGCGCTTGAGGTCGGAAACGAGCCTGACATCTACAGCCGCCGATTCTGGCGCACGGCAATCACGCACGGGAGTTCGGGCGTGAGGTTGCCCGCAAGCCTGTCTCCACGCGGTTACGTGCGGGCGTTCTCCTCCTACGCGCGGTCAGTCGGGGCCGCGGCGCCGAGCGTCCCGTTGATCGGCCCGGCGCTGGCCAACCCGTCTCGTGACGTGGGCTGGATCTCTCAACTGCTCGCTCGCGAGCCCTCGGGCTTGAGGATCGTCAGCGCGCACCGCTACCCCCTGTCGGCGTGCGAGCACAACAGGAGCTCCCGTTACTATCCAACGATCGCGCGGCTGCTGGGTGAGTTCGCGTCGGCGGGGGTGGCGAGATCGATCGAGCCGGCGCTGCGCGCGGCTCAACGGGCCGGTCTGCCGTTTCGCCTCACCGAGCTGAACTCGGTCACCTGCGGCGGTCGCGCGGGTGTCAGCAACACGTTCGCGACCGCCCTTTGGGCGCCCGATGTGCTGTTTGAGCTGCTGCGAACCGGGGTCGATGGCGTCAATGTGCACGTTCGCGCCAACGCGATCAACGGCGCTTTCACGCTCGGTCGGCGCGGTCTCGTAGCGCGACCCCTGCTGTACGGGATGGCCATGTTCGCCAGGGCACTGGGTCCCGACGCGCGGCTGGTGCGGTTACGTTTGAGTGCACGGCGTTCCCTGCACTTGAAGGCGTGGGCGGTGCAGGTCGCCGATCGCGAACTGCACGTCCTGGTCATCGACAAGGGCGCCCGGGGCGCACGGGTCGCGCTGCGCCTGCCCGCCACCGGCACCGCGCTAGTTGGTTATCTGCGCGCACCTTCGCCACGGTCACTGTCGGGCGTAACGCTTGACGGGCAGTGGCTGGGACGCGATGGGCGCTGGCATGGCCGACCGGTGATCCGGACGATCGCCGCCAGCGGGGTTGGGTATGGGTTGACGCTCGCGCCTACCAGCGCGGCGCTGGTGAGCGTGCGCCTGCGTCCGGGGGCGCTTTCGCCCGACGCAAGCCAGAGCCGCCAGTCAAACGGATCGGTGGTCCAGGCCGATCTCGCCGCCCAGGCGGTGGGAGGCCTATGAGCGTTCACGACGTCGCGGGCGCGGTGGACGCGGGGCCCGGCTGCCGTGCGCCGAAGATCGGGTTGGACCTCCCCCGGTCTGGTAGACACGTTACAGGTTCGACAGCTACGACCATCAGCTCGCGCTGTCGATCTGCACACCCACCGAACGCCAATCCGCACTCCCCAGCACGGCGCGTGAGGTTGCGAGCATGTGGTGCGCTCGGTCACGTCGTCTGGGTCTGCTGGCAAAGCGCCCACTGAGACGAGAGCTCAATCTCAGCTCAGGCCGGCGGCCGACGACCTCCGACCGGCGGGGGCGTCCCTCGCGTTGGGGTCCGAACGAAATCGCCGCCGACAGTGTCCCGTTCGCGGTCCGGGGCACTCCGTCCGACCCCAGGCCCCACATCCGGCGGAGTGCACGCCGGCACCTGCCCGTGGGCGTTCTCGCTCAGCGGGCCGCTGGATCGGCCAAAACGATCATCGGACGCGCGCGCGGGGTCGATCGCCGGCTCGTGCCGCTGCGGGATGAAGATCCATACGTGCGCTCCCCACACACCGTTGGCCGCATGCGCGTCCCCCCCGTGTGCCTCAGCGATCGCCTTGACGATCGCCAGCCCCAGCCCGGTCCCGTCCGCGCCTCCGAGCCCAGCGCTCGCGCGCGCGAAGCGATCAAACGCGCGCGGCAGAAAGGCCTTCGGGAAGCCGCTTCCGTGATCCTGGACGTGAAGCCTGACCCCGCTTTCCGTAGCGTCAGCCATCAGACACACCTCGCCATCACCGTACTTGAGCGCATTGTCGATCAGATTGGTCAGCGCCTGGGTGATCCGCAGGCGGTCCGCGCACACATAGATCCCGACGGTCGGTTCGATCGCAAGCAACCCGCGCCTGTCCCTCAGACGCTGCCGATATCGCTCGCGCAGATCCTCGAAGATCTCACCGACCGCCAGCCGTTGCACTCGCAGCGGCAGACGCTTCTCGTCGGCGTGCGCCAGGAAGAGCAGGCCATCAGCCAGCGCGACAGTACGATCGTTCTCCTCGGCGATCGATGCAAGTGCCGCGCGCAGCTCCTGCGGCGAGCGTCCGCTGGTCATCGCCAGCTCGAGCTCGGTCTTGATCACCCCGAGCGGGGTACGCAGCTCGTGGCTGGCGTCGGCAACGAACGCTCGCTCGTGCCTCGCTGCCGCCTCGAGGCGGTCAAGCATCTCGTTCAGGCTCTCGCCCAAGCGCGCGATCTCGTCACGGGCGGGCGGGACCGGAAGCCGCTCCCCGGCCGAGGCGGACGAGATCGACATCGCGCGGCGACTCATCGAGGACACGGGGCGAAGCGCGGCCGCGGCCAGCACGTAGGCACCGGCCACAGCCAGCAGCAGCGCGGCTGGCCCGGCGATCAACAGCACGCGCAGAAGGCCCGCAAGCGCCGCGTCGCGACCGGCGAGCGAGATCGCCACCAGGGCGACCTCCCGCCGGCCGCGAGGCGCCGGGATCGACCGCGCGTAGACGCGAAAGGTCTGAGCTGACCCGGGTGGGCGCGTGTCCAACAGCAGCGGTCGCTTGACGGCCCTGGCGATCAGATCCGGCGTCAACGCCGAGGCGGGATAGGTCGCGGGCAGCGCCACCAAGACCGCACCCGCTGGATCAACGACCTGAACAAATGCTCTGGAGCCCTCGTCACGCAGCGCGAGACCGGATCCGCGCAGGTCGGACATCTCCGGAACCCCGGAGTCCTCTGAGTCGACGAGCCCGTAGAGAATCGCGGCGCGGCTGCGCAGATCCTGGTTCAGCGCGCCGTCGAGCTGATCGCGCGAGCGCGTGTAGATAAACAGGCCGGCGGCGAACAGAATCAGCGTCATCACGACCAAGAACACCAGCGACAGCCGCAGCCTGATCGGCACCCTGTTCATGCGCCGCCCTCTCGCAGACGATACCCGGCGCCGCGCACGGTCTCGATGCTGTCCTCCCCGAACGGGCGGTCGAGCTTCTCGCGCAGGCGATGCATGTAGCTGTCGACGATGTTCGAGCGGTTCTCATACGACTGATCCCAGCCGTGCTCGAGCAGCTCGAACCGGGACACGACCACTCCCGCCCGGCGCATCAACAGCTCAAGCAACCTGAACTCGATGCCCGACAAAGCGATCTCGGTCTCGGCGCGCCACACGCGCCGAGCCGCCGGGTCAAGCCGCAGCCCGCTCGCCTCGAGCACCACCGGACGCGGCTGTCCGCCACGGCGGATCAGAGCCCGCAACCGCGCGACCAGCTCTGCCAACGCAAACGGCTTGGTGAGATAATCGTCTGCCCCGCCATCCAGCCCGGCGACCCGATCCTCGACCGCGTCCAGCGCCGTCAACATCAGCACCGGGGTCCAGACCTCGTCGGCACGCAGCCTTCGACACGTCTCAAACCCGTCGATCCCCGGCAGCATCACGTCGATCACGAGCGCCGCATACGCAGTCGCCTCCGCCATCCAGACGGCGTCCTCGCCCCGCGGGGAGAAATCGCACGCAAACCCCTGGGCACGAAGCCCGCGGGCGATCAGCGCGGCCCACTTCTCATTGTCTTCGACGATCAGCAGACGCACGGTCCTCAAAGCCTTCGGTCAACATCTGCGCCCGGGATCACAACACGGTAGACGCCCGAAGATGACCGCGCCATGAAAAGACCCGCGCGCGTGCCAGGGGTCCCCAGGACACGCCTCGAGCATCGATCCGTACGCACAGACCGCAGCCCGGACACGCAGGTGACATAGCAGGTGATCGCCTCTCATCGCGGGGTCATCTTCGGCGACTACAGTCGCCGCGATGCGTCTCGCTCACCTCTTCAGGCAGTCGCCCGCAGCGCTGACGACGCCCGGCATCGCCGCGCTGATGCTCGGACTGCCGGCGTGTGGTGGCTCGGCGAGCGCACCCAACCCCGCAGCGTCCACCCCATCAGCGGCCGGACATCATGCCCTGGTGCGGACCTACCGGGCCGCGCTGACCGGGGCGCCGCATGGGGCACGGACGGGCACCGGCGCGGCCGTGATCGCCTTCCACGGC
>JBOGYE010000137.1:0-25201 GCA_050696635.1 Solirubrobacteraceae bacterium
ACCCGCTCGTACGCGCTCGCGAACGCGCGGATCGCCTCCTCGTGCGCCCCGGCGACACGCATCTTCTCGGTCGCGGCGCTCAGCCCGGCTTGGCTCATCGCTCTCATTCTGCCCGGCGACGCGGCGACCCGGCGGCCCGGCCCGGCCCGACGGTGCGGCGGTGAGCCGCGCACAGGCCCCCGGAGACGCTAACCCGCGCCCAGCAGCAGGTCGACGACGAGCTGGTCCAGACGCTCGACGCCGTACCCGTGCGTCAGCGCATCGAGGTCCTGCGACTCATCGAGCAGCTCACGCGCCGCCTCGGCGGAGTAGGGGCCGATCGTCGGCTGCGCCAGCTCGTCCACCCGCGCTGCCTCGCGCGCAGCGGCGATCGCGTCGGAGGCCTCGAACCGACGAGCCTTCGCCGCCAGCGCCAGGTATGTGCGCATGCAGCCGGCGGCGAAGTCCCACACCCCGTCCGCGTCCTCGGTCCGGTGGGCGTGCGCGTCGAAATGACGCGGTCCGTCGTAGCCGGAGGTCTCGAGCAGGTGCACGAGCAGGAAACCCTCCTTGAGGTCCTCGGCCCCGAACCGGAAGTCCTGGTCGTAGCGGCCGATCCGCTGGCCGTTGAGGTCGATGTGGAAGAGCTTGCCCGCCCACAGCGCCTGCGAGACCCCGTGCACGAAGCTGAGCCCGGCCATCGTCTCGTGCGCGATCTCAGGGTTGATGCCGACCATCTCCGGGTGCTCGAGCTTCGTGATGAAGTGCAGCGCGTGGCCGATGGTCGGCAGCAGGATGTCGCCGCGCGGCTCGTTGGGCTTGGGCTCGAGCGCGAAGCGCATCTCGTACCCCTGCTCGGTCACGTACCCGCAGAGGAAGTCGATCGCCTCCCGGTAGCGCTCCAGCCCATCCCCCACCCGCTTGGCCGCGGCGCTCTCCGCGCCCTCACGCCCTCCCCAGAACACGTACACGGAGGCGCCGAGCTCGGCCCCTAGGTCGATCCCCCGGATCGCCTTGGCGATCGCCGCCCGGCGCACGGCGCGGTCGTTGGACGTGAACGCGCCGTCGCGGAAGGCCGGCTGTCCGAACAGGTTCGTGGTCGCCATCGGCACGCGCAGCCCGGTCCGCTCCAGCGCCTGCTTGAAGCGGGCGACGATCCGGTCGCGCTCGGCCGCGCCTGTCCCGTAAGGGACGAGATCGTTGTCGTGGAAGCTGACGCCGTAGGCGCCCAGCTCCGCCAGGCGCTCCACCGTGTGCACAGGATCGAGCGGGGCTCGCACCGGTTCCCCGAACGGGTCGCGGCCGGGGTTGCCGACCGTCCAGAGCCCGAATGTGAACCTGTGCTCCGGGCGCGGGACCAGCTCGGCCGGGTCGATCTTGAGTTCGCTCATCATCTCTCCTGACCGTAGTAGGCGCCGGGACCGTGCTTGCGCTCGTGGTGCTTGTCACGCACCCCTTCGTGCAGTTCCACCGCGTCCGGCTCGATCGTCGTCGTCAGCAGCGCCATCCGCGCGACCGCCTCCAGCGTGACGGCGGTCTCGACCGCCGCGGCCGCCGACTCGCCCCAGCAGAAGGGCGCGTGCCCGCGCACGAGCGCGCACGGGACCTCGAGCGGGTCGCGGTCGGCGACCGCCTCCACCAGCACGGTGCCGGTCGCGCCCTCGTAGTCCGAGGCGATCTCCTCCTCGCGCAGCGCGCGCGTGAGCGGGATCGGGTAGGCGCACAGATCCGCGTGCGTGGTTCCGAACAGCGGGATCTCCCGCTGCGCCTGGGCCCACGCCGTCGCCCAGGTGGAGTGCGTGTGCGCGACCCCGCCGACCTGCGCGAACGCGCGGTACAGCGCCAGGTGCGTCGGCGTATCGGTCGACGGCCGCCGCGACCCCATCACGCTGGCGTCATCGAGGTCGACGAGCACGATGTCGTCCAGCTCCAACTCCTCGTAGGCGACGCCGCTGGGCTTGATCGCGACGAGACCGCGGTCGCGGTCGATCCCGCTCACGTTGCCCCAGGTCAGCGTCACGAGCCCATGGCGCGTCAGCGCGAGGTTGGCGTCGAGGACCGCCTCGGCAAGCTCTCGCAGGCCGGCATCCACGCCCGCTCAGATCTCCTCGTACTCGAGCGACAGCAGCTCCGCGACCCGCCGCCAGCGACCGGCATGGTCGCCGAGGTTGAGCACGAAATGATGCGGCGCGCCAAACGACAGCCAGCGGTCCATGAATGGCTCCATACCCCGCTCGGGGCGGAAGTGGAAGTGGTGCATCTCGACCTTCGGCAGCTCCGGCGTATCGAGCACCTCGCCGCGGCCGACGACGAGGCGGAAGCGCCCGCCGCCGAGCGCCACCAGGGCCGCCGTCGTCGCGGGTCCCGGCCGCGCCGAGAAGACAGGGGTCGGCGGGTTGTCAAGCCGGCCGATCCCGAGCGGACGGTCGATCAGCCGCACGGGCCGGTCGGTGCGGGCGACCTTCCAGTTGCCCTCGCCCATGTGGCTGATCAGCACCGAGTCAAGCTCCCAGTCCATCGCATACATCTCGCTGAAGTGCGCGTCGCCGACCAGGGTCTGGGCCGCGCACATCAGCGACGCGGTGGTCGTGTCCCCCTCCGCGGCGTAGCCGTACCCGTCGGCCATCAGGTCCGACGCCCCCAGCAGCGGCAGCTGCTCGAAGCGACCGTCGCCGCCGATCGAGTCGAAGTGGAACGAGAAGCCGCCGTAGCCGCCCTCTCGCAGCAGCTGCGCGATCGCCAGCTCCAATGCGGCCGCATACCGGTGGCGCTCGGCGGGAAGCTCGGCCGCGACCTCGAAGCGCTCACCGTGCTCGCGCACGAGCTCGTCCACGGCGCCGTCCGGGACCGCCTGCACGCGCTCGTGGAGCGTCCCGAGGTCGATGTTCTCGATCGCCGGGCCGATCCGGCGCAGCAGCTCGTTGGGATCACAGCGGATGTCGCCCATTCCGTTCATCGGATACCCCAGCAGCGCGATCTTCGTCGCGCGCAGCGAGGTGATCGTCTGAGCCGCGCGGGCCCAGTCCTCGAACGCCCGCTCGAATGCCGGCGAGCGCCAGTCGCCCGTGATGACCGAGAACGGCATCCCGGAGCGCACCATCGAGTTGGCCTGATCCTGGGCGCCGTGGATCCCCTGGTTGTAGGTCAGGTCGGCCATGTCCCACGCCGCGGTGACGGACCGCTCCGGCTGGATATTGGCGAGCATCAGCGGCACGCGCACGTCGAGCAGAGCCCGCGCGGTGCGCATCGCCGGGCCGTAGGTGAGCATCGCGACGGCGATCCCATCGACGCCCTCGTCCAGCAGCTGCGCGACGATCCCCTCCACGTCCTCTCGGTTGCGCGCCGGGCGGATGAACCGCACCTGGGCCACGGAGCCGAGCCGTCCCGCCACCTCGGCCGCGTACTGCGCCTGGCGCTCCGTGATCCCGGGGATCATCTCGTCGTAGAGCTCCTGCATGATCCCGAGCAGCCCGATCTGCGGCCGTTCACTCATGCTCTCTCCTTTCCGCGCTGATCCGCTTGAGGTCGTGCATGAGTCGCGACCGTGAGCGACCCAGCACGTCGTACAGCGTCCGGTAGATCTCGTACACACGGTCGTGGGTGCGCTTGTCATCGAGGTCGGGGCTGTACGTGCGCACGCGCGTGGGGCGGGTGGCCTCGATCGCCGAGCCGATGTCCGGGTAGACGCCGGCCGCCACCGCGCCGAACAGCGCCGCCCCCCGCGCCGGGATCTCCCGCACCTCGGGAACCTCGACCGCGCGCCCGCTCGTGTCGGCCAGCAGTTGCATCATCAGCGGGCTGCGCTCGGCGATCCCGCCACAGGCGACGATTCGCGAGAGCCCCAGCCCGTGCTCCTCGAAGTTGTCCATGATCCGGCGGCTGCCGAACGCGATCGACTCCAGCAGCGCCCGGTAGATCTGCTCGCGAGTGGTCTGCAGCGTCAGGCCGAGGATCGCGCCGCTGAGGTCGGCGTCGGCGAGGATCGTGCGGTTGCCGTTGAACCAGTCGAGCGCCACCAGCCCGGTCTCCCCCGGGCGCATCTCGGCCGCCGCGCGCTCGAGCGTGGCGTAGCCGTCGGGGTCACCGGCCAGCTTGCGCACGAACCAGGCGAGCATGTCCCCGACCGCCGCCTGCCCGGCCTCGTAGCCGTACATCCCGGGCAGGATCCCGTCCTTGACCACACCCGTGATGCCGGGGAGCCACTTCTCAGCGGGATCGACGACCATGTCGCAGATCGAGGTCCCGATCGCGACCACGAACGTGCCCGGCTCGCGCACGCCGACCCCGGGGACCGAAACCCAGGCGTCGACGTTGCCGACCGCGACGGCCACCGAGGCCGGCAGGCCAAGCCTGTCGGCGAGCTTCGGCTGCAGCGTTCCGGCGCACGTGCCGAGCGGCACGAACGAATCGCCGAGCTTGTCGGCCGGCCTGTCGAAGCCGGGATAGGCCGCCTCGAAGTACGCGGTCGGCGGCAGCCCCTCGTCCGGCGACCACATCGCCTTGAAGCCGGCCGTCGCCGTCTGCCGGCACGGCGCCCCGGTCAGGTGCCAGACGATCCAATCGGTGGCCTCGACGAACGCGTCGGTCTCGTCGTGGAGCTCGCGGTCCTCGAGCCACAGCTCGATCAGCTTCGGGAAGTACCACTCCGACGAGATCCGCCCGCCGTAGCGCTCCAGGAATGGCTCTGACCGCTCGAGCGCGACCTCGTTGAGGCGATCGGCGATCGGCTGGGCCGCGTGATGCTTCCACAGCTTCGGCCATGCGTGCCGGCGCGCGCGCCAGCGCTCCAGAGTGCACAGCGGCACGCCGTCGGCGGTGACCGGCAGCACGGTGCACGAGGTGAAGTCGATCCCGAGACCGAGCACCGCCTCCCCGGGCACATCGGCCGTCGCAAGCACGTCAGGCACCGCTCGCTCGATCACCGTGACCCAGTCGTCGGGGTCCTGCAGCGCCCAGTCATGTGGAAGTTGCTCCCCGGTCGCGGGCAGCGTAGCCTCGATCACCCCGCTCGGATACTCGACCACGCTCGTGGCCAGCACCTCCCCGCTGCTCAGATCGAGCAGCGCCGCGCGGCCGGATTCGGTGCCAAAGTCGAGCCCGATCGCGCAGTCGCCTGCACTCACAGGTCACTGCCGGTGTCGCCCGGCGCCGCTGCGCCGCCTGCCGGCGGCGAGCCGGACCCGTGCGGATCGGACTCGCGGGAACCGGACTTGCCATTGCCGAGCGTACTCGCCATCCGCGCCCGCCGGTACTGCTCGACGACGATCTCGTTGAGTTCCTCGGGACTGGTCTTCGAGGTCAGCTTGTCCAGCGCTATCACGCCGTCCTGGATCAGGCTCACGCGATCGCAGGCCTGAAACACGTGGACGTAGTTGTGCAGGATCATCACGATCGAGACCCGCCCCTCCTGCTTCAGCCGCTCGATCAGGTCAAGGATCATCGCGCCCTCCTTGGCGCCCATCGCCGCCAGCGGCTCGTCGAGCAAGATGATCTCGGCGTCGCCGGAGACCGTCCGTGCGACGGCGATCGCCTGCCGCTGCCCACCGGACAGGCGCGCCACCGGTACGTCCAGGCGCGGGATGTTGATCCCGATCTGGTCCAGCGCCCTGCGCGCCTCACGGCGCATCCGCGCGTTTGAGAGGAACGGGATCGGTCTGTGGACCGGCTCGCGACGCAGGAACAGGTTGTGGTAGACGGTCAGCTGATCGACCAGGGCCAGATCCTGGTAGACGGTGTCGATCCCCTGCGCGCGCGCGTCAGTGACGCTCTTGGGGCTGTAGCGCTGGCCGTTGCGCCACATGGTGCCCGTGTCGGGCTTGTGGAAGCCGCACAGGATCTTCAGCAGCGTGGACTTGCCGGCACCGTTGTCTCCAAGCAGGCCCAGCACCTCGCCCTTGCGCAGATGCAGGTTGACGTCACGCAGGGCGGTGATCGGGCCGAAGCGCTTGGAGACGTGTTCGACTCGCAGGACGTCGTCGGGCGCCGAGCTGGGACCGACGATCTGCTCCCCGGCGAAGGCCTGTTCAGGCACGGCCGGACCCCAGGCGCACGCGCCGCAGGAGCACGTTGATCGTCATCGCGATGATCACCGCGATCCCCAACCACAGGTAGAGATAATTGGCGTTGACGCTCTTGACCGCGAACGCGTCCTGCAGCACGCCGATGAACAGGGCGCCGATCAACGCCCCGACCACGGTGCCCTCGCCGCCGGTCATCGCCGTTCCGCCGATGATCACCGCTGCGATCGAGTAGAGCAGGAACTGGTTGGAGCCCGACGGGTCCGGGGTGATGCTGGAGGTGCGGACCCCCTCGAGGATCCCCGCAAAGCCGGCCGTCACCGCGCACAGCAGGAAGTTGCGCACCACCACCAGCCGGGTGTTGATCCCGGCTTCGGCGGCACCGAGCCGGTTGCCGCCAGCCGCGACCGTGTACAGCCCCCAGCGGGTGAACGTGAGCACGACCTGAAGCAGGATCACGATCCCCACCGCCCACAGCAACTCCGAGTAGGTGCCCGCGCCGAACACCTGCGCGAAGGTCGCCACCTGGGTCACCGACGTCCCCGGCGTCGTGATCTGCTCCGAGTGCGACAGGATCAGCGCCAGCCCGTCGAGGAAGAACAGCATCGCCAGCGTGACCACGAACGACGCGATCCCCACGTAGGCGGTGAAGATCCCGTTCACCGCGCCGAGGATCCCAGCGGCCACGAGCGACAGCACGATGCTCGGGACCAGTGGCACCCCCGCCTCGTTGATCTTCCAGTAAATGAAAGGGGTGATCAGGTACAGCGCCCCGACGGACAGGTCGATCTCGCCCAGCGTCATCACGAACACCTGGCCGGCACCCATGATCGCGAGGAAGCAGAAGTAGGGCAGCAGGTTCTTGAGATTGCCGCCGGTCAGAAACGCCGGGACGGTCACCGCGAAGTAGATCACCGTGATCAGGGTGACCACGACGATGCTGCCCTCGCGCAGCGTCAGAAGCTTCTGCAGCAGTGACAGGCCAGCCCCTCCCGGGGTCCGGCGTGGCACCGGACCCGAGGGTGAAGGACCGGCCTGACGCGTGTCGGAGGCGACCGCCACCGCTGCGAAGACTACCGAGTCCGCTACGCCTTCTGGACGCCGGGCGCCGTGCCGGTGCCCTCGTAGCGGCTCTTGGTCGAGCTGTAGGGGAGGACCGTGGTCTTGTCCAGGAACTTCAGCCC
The DNA here is from genome assembly GCA_050696635.1 of Solirubrobacteraceae bacterium. Classification (GTDB taxonomy): domain Bacteria; phylum Actinomycetota; class Thermoleophilia; order Solirubrobacterales; family Solirubrobacteraceae; genus Palsa-465. The sequence goes on from JBOGYE010000137.1 coordinate 7,181, forward strand.
GGTGTCCACGTCCGCGATCCCGCTCAGGTGCTGGGACGCGTTGTACATGTAGAGCTCCAGGATCGGCAGAAATCCCTGCAGGTAGGGCTGCTGGTCGATCGTGAACTCGATCTGCCCGGCCGCGAGCAGCTGCTCGGTGATCGGGGTCAGGTCATAGCCGCCGCCGACCCAGCCCTTGGCCTTCAGGCCCTGCTTCTGGATCGTCTGCGCGATGCCCTGGGTGCTGCCGGCGTCGACCGCGAACATCCCCTTGGCACTCGAGTGACCGGTGGCCCATGAGTTGATCACCGTCAGCTCGGCGGGCACGGCCGCGCCCGTGGGGATGACGCTGTACTTGATATTCGGATGGCTCTTGAGCGTGTCCTTGGCGCCATCGATTCGCGGCTGGATGTTGGCGGCGCCGGGCGTGGCGATGAACAGCGCGATCTCGCCGCCGCTGGGGAGCAGCTCGACCACGTGCTGGCCCATCTGCTGGCCGGAGACGAACAGGTCCTGGCCAATGTAGGCCAGCCGCCCGCTCTGCGGCTCATCCGCGTTGTAGGCGACGACCGGAATCCCCGCCTTCAGCGCCGACTGAACCGGCCCCGTGAACGCGTGTGGGTCGATCAGCGAGGTGGCGATCCCGTTGGCCTTCGAGGTCACGGCGCTGTTGATCGAGTTGACCATCTCCCCCACGTTGCTGGTCGCCGAGCCAGTCCAGGTGTAGGAGCAGCCGAGCAGCTTGCAGGCGTCGGCGGCGCCGCTCTGGGTCGGCGTGAAGAACACGTTGGTGGTCACGTGACACACCATCACGAAGTGGTACTTGGTGTTCACGCCAAAGATCGACGAGGCGGCGCTGCTGCCGCCCGACCCACCGGCCGCCTTGCTGGTGGACGGCCCGCTGCTGCCTCCGCAGGCCTCCAGCATGTAAGCCGCCAGACCGGCCGCGCCACCGGTCAGCGCGGTGCGACGGGTCACCTGGCGCATGCGCTTGAACGGTGAGTCATCCTGCTTGCGCTCGTCCCACTCGAGCCGCTCAACGGCATCGTGGACGATGTCTTCCTGGGACATCTGTGCACCTCCTCCTCTGTCGTGGACCTGTGACCTGTCGCTGTCGTACCTCTACCGTGACGATCCGCGGCGATGTTAGCGATAACATCCAGCATCTGTCAACCACGCTCGCGCTCGCCCGATATCGATCCGGCGCTCGCCCGACATGGTCCAGCGCTCGGGGGCCCGATCACGACGCCGCGCCGGCGCGGCTAGCGTCCGCGCGGTGGCGCCGTGCTGCCACGAACGATCAGCCGCGGCTTCACCTGTGGCCCGGCCGGCAACGGCGCGCCGTCGATCATCGCCAGCAGCGCACGCAGGCTCCGCGACCCCAGCTCGTCGAAGTCCTGCCGCACGGTGGTCAGCGGCGGCGTGAAGTACGGAGCCTCGGGGATGTCGTCAAAGCCCACCAGGCTGACCTCGCCGGGTACGGCGAGGCCGCGCTCGTGCAGCGCGTGGAGCACGCCCAGCGCCATTTGGTCATTGGCGACGAAGACCGCGCCGGCGGAGCGTTCGTCGCAGAGCCGCAACCCGAGCTCATGGCCACTGCGCGCGCTCCAGTCCCCGATCAGCGGCGGCGGCGGCGTGCGGCCCGCCTGCTCGAGCGTCCACCGCCATCCGTCCTGGCGCTGCTGGGCCTCGAGGAACTCCTCCGGCCCCGCCACGTGCCAGACGGTGTCGTGGCCGAGCGCCAGAAGGTGCTCGGTGGCGGCACGCGCGCCAGCGAATTGGTCCACGGCCACGACCGGCACGTCACGGTCGGGACCGGCCTCGACGGCGACAAGCGGCACGTCGGCGTGGGCGTGAAGCAGAGCGTCGACCGCGGCACGCAGCGGCGCGATCACCAGGATCCCGTCCACTCCGTGGCCGCGCAGGCGGCCGACCGCGTACTCGACCGAGGGGCGGTCAAGCGCCTCGAGGCTCGCGACCATGATGAAGTAGCCCGCATCGTGAGCGGCGCGCTCAATCCCGCACAGCGTCGAGGCGGGACCGTAGAGGGTCGTGTCGAAGCTCACGACCCCAAGCGTGCGCGTGCGGCCGGTGACCAGCGCCCGAGCGATCGGGTTGGGCTGGTAGCCCAGTTGGGCCATCGCCGTCAGGACTCGCGTTCGTGTCTCCGCGCGTACGTGGCGGTTGCCGTTGATCACGCGCGAGACGGTCTGGTGCGACACGCCCGCCAGTCGCCCGACATCCGCCATCACCGCCCCGCGCGGCCTGCGCTCCGGACCGGTCTGCCGCTGCTCGCTCATTTCGCAGATATAGTGCCGCGCGCCTCGGTCAACTCAGTGCAGCGCGGGATGTTAGCGCTAACGCGCACGGGTGCATTAGGATCGCTGGCCCATGCGCCGCGTCTCCGGCAGCTCGCCTCGCCGCTCGTGAGCCACACGGTCGGGATCGACGTCGGCACCTCGGCCGTCAAAGGGCTCGCCGTCGACGAGCGGGGCGCGGTGGTCGGACGGGCGCAGGCCGAGTACCCGCTGCTCACGCCACGACCGGGGTGGGCCGAGCAGGACCCCGAGGACTGGTGGCGCGCGACCTGCTCCGTGCTTACCCGGCTGGGCGATCTGAGCGGAACGCCGACCGCGATCGGCCTCAGCGGCCAGATGCACGGATTGGTCGCGCTGGACGGCGCCGGCGCCGTCCTGCGCCCAGCGATCCTCTGGAACGACCAGCGAACCGGCGCCGAGTGCCACCTGATCGAGGACCTGGTCGGTCGCGAGCGTCTGATCTCGCTGACCGGTAACGGCGCCCTGCCGGGGTTCACGGCACCGAAACTGCTGTGGCTGCGCTCACACGAGCCCGAGGTGTGGCGCCGGATGCGGCGCCTGGCGCTGCCCAAGGATTACGTTCGCCTGCGGCTGTGCGGCGAGCACGCCACGGACGTGTCGGATGCCTCGGGCACGCTGCTGCTCGACGTCGCCGGCCGCCGCTGGAGCGAGGACGTGCTGGATGCACTCGAGCTCGATCCCGCCTGGCTGCCGCGGGTGCTCGAGAGCCCGGTCGTGTCCGGCGTGACGGCTGCCGGCGGTCCGGTCGCCGCCGGGATCCCGGTCGCGGCCGGGGCCGGAGATCAGGCGGCGGCGGCACTCGGCGTCGGCGTCGACCGCCCTGGCCCGCTTTCGATCGTGCTCGGCACCTCGGGCGTCGTGTTCGCCGCACTTGACGCATTTGCGACCGACCCGCACGGGCGGTTGCATGCCTTCTGCCATGCGACGCCGGCCGGCTGGCACGTGATGGGCGTGGTGCTGTCGGCGGCCGGCTCGCTGCGCTGGCTGCGCGACGTGACCGCCCCTGGCGTCCCCTACGATGAGCTGACCGCCGCTGCCGCGGCCTGGGCACCGGGCGTCGAGGGCCTGCTGTTCGCCCCGTACCTGGCCGGCGAGCGTACGCCGCACCCCGACCCGGAGGCCCGCGGGATGTTCGCGGGACTGAGCATCCGGCACGACCGCGGCGCGCTCGTGCGGGCCGTGCTCGAAGGGGTGGCCTTCGCTCTGCGCGACTCGCTTGACCTGATCGCGAGCCTGGCGCAGCGACCGCCGCTGGGGCGCGTGTCGGGCGGAGGCGCCACGAGCACCCTGTGGCTGGCGATCATCGCCTCGGTGCTCGAGCTGCCGCTCGAGCGTGTCGCGGACGACGAGGGCGCCGCGTTCGGTGCCGCGATCCTCGCCGGCGTCGCCGCCGGCACCTGGCGCGATGTGCACGCCGCGGTCGCCGCGACTGTGCGGCCCCGCGAGCTGATCGAGCCGGTCGACGAGTGGGTCGAGGCCTACCGCGTGCACCGATCGCGTTATCGCGCCATGTATCCGATGATGCGGCGGCTATCGGGCGGCCGCTGACGCGCCGCCCCCGTCCTGTGGGGCGCTACCCCACGATGCTCGCCCCGGGACCCGGCCGTACCTCGATCGCCCCGTCGGGCACGGCCGCGCGGGCGGGCAGCAGCCCCAGCACGTGGCCGCCAAAGCCGCCCCCGATCAATCGCGCGCCGAGCGCGCCGGCGGACCGCAGCGTCTGCACGGCCCGCTCGACGGCGGGCGTCGAGACCTCGAACAGGTCGCGTAGGCTGGCATGGGAGGCGTCCAGCAGCGCGCCGACCCGAGCCGCATCGCCGGCTTGCAGCGCAGCCGCCGCCTGGTGCACGCGCTCGTTCTCGCCGGTCACGTGTAGCGTCCGCGAGCGCAACGGCTCGGGGAGCTGCTCGGCGCCGGACTCGGTGGCCTCGCTGAGCGTGGCGACCCCCAGCGCCTCGCAGGCGCGCGCGCACTCGTCTCGGCGCGTCGCGTAGCCGCCGTCGCCGGCCGCGTTGGTATGGCGCTCGCCCGAGTGCAGCGCCACGAGCCGGCAGTCGGGCAGCAGGAGCGGCACCGGGGTGACACGCAGCGATCGAAAGTCGATCAGCAGCGCGCGATCGGCCTCGCCGTACAGCGACGCGAGCTGATCCAGCAGTCCGGTCGGCGCGCCGACCCACTCGTTCTCGATCCGCGAGCACAGTCGGGCCAGCTCCTGGCGGTCCGGGGGCGGCGTGTCGCAGAGCGCGAGTAGCGCCAGGCACAGCGCCACCTCGAGCGCGGCCGAGGACGACAGCCCGGCGCCAGACGGGACCGTGCCCGAGATCTCGAGCCGGGACCCGACCAGCGGCGCGCCGGCGGCCCGCAGCTCGGCGACCGCGCCGCGCGCGAACGCGCGCCAGCCCTCTGTCGGCTGCGGTCGCCCGAGGTCGAACGCATCGTGCGCGCCGAGATCGGTCGCGTGCACGTGCACGGTGAGACCGCCGCTCACAGCGCCGCGCACCGTCACGCCGCGGTCGATCGCGAACGGGAGCGCGAGACCGCCGTTGTAGTCGGTGTGCTCGCCGATCAAGTTCACCCGCCCGGGCGCGAACGCGATCACCGCCTCAACCACCGTGTACGCTCCGCGCGATGCTCATCTCAGACATCCTCCAGCCAATCCATCTGGTGCTGATCCTTGTGGTCGTGCTGCTGGTGCTCGGTCCCAAGCGCCTGCCCGAGGCCAGCCGTGCCTTCGGCCGCACGATCCGTGTTTTCCGCGGGGCCCTCAGCGGGCAGCCCGCCGAGAGCGTAACCGTAAGCCAGGCCGGCGAGCGCGCCCCCATCCCCGCCGGCCCGACCGGCTGAGGAGCGCCGGGTGATGGCCGTGCAGTGGGGGATCCTCTCCACCGCGCGCATCAACGACCGGGTGCTTGCTGCGATCGCCGCCTCGCCGCTATGCGAGGCAGCGGCGGTCGCCAGCCGCGACGAAGATCGCGCGCGCGACTACGCGCGCGGTCACGGGATCCCACGCGCCTACGGCGGCTATCAGACGCTGCTCGCCGACCCCGGCGTCGAGGCGGTGTACATCTCGGCTCCAAACGCGCTGCACGGCGAGTGGACCCGGCGAGCGCTCGAGGCAGGCAAGCACGTGCTGTGCGAGAAGCCGCTGAGCCGCAGCGCGGAGCTTGCCGACTCCCTGTTCGACGTGGCCGAACGCGCCGGTCGCCTGCTCAGCGAGGCGTTCATGTACCGCCACCACCCGCAGACCAGCCGGCTGCGGGAGCTCGTGGACGGTGGCGCGATCGGCTCGCTGGCGCTGATCCGCGCCTCGTTCAGCTTCCCGATCGGCGACCCCGGCGACGTGCGGCTGAGCGCCGAACTTGACGGCGGGGCGCTGATGGATGTCGGCTGCTACTGCGTCAGCGCCGCACGGCTGCTGGCCGGGGAGCCGGCGAGCGTCAACGGATGGCAGACGATCGGCGGCGACCGGGTCGACGTGGCATTCGTCGGCGTCCTCGAGCACGAGCACGGGGTCATTAGCCACTTCGACGCCGGGATCGAACTCGCGCAGCGCCACGAGCTGGAGGTCGTGGGAGACCAGGCAACCCTGCTCGTCTCCGACCCGTGGCTGTGCGATGCGCCCGGGATCGAGCTGCGGCGGGGCGGCGAGTGCGAGCGGATCGCCATACCGGCTGCCGACCCCTACCGGCTCGAGGTCGACAACCTGGCGGCCGCGATCCGGGGCGAGGGCGAGGCCCTGCTCGGTCGCCGGGACGCGGTCGGGCAGGCGCGCGCGATCGAGGCCCTGTACGCGGCCGCTGCGGACGGCGGCCCGGTAAAGGTGGTGCACGGCGAGCCGGCGGCGGATGGCGAGCTAGCCGGAGGCGGGCGCTCGTGAGCGAGCGACCGGCCCCGAGCTTGACCGGCCAGAGGCCGGCGCGGGTAAGCGAGCGGCGCGCAGCGCTCGTGACCGGCGCGGCCGGCGGGATCGGGCGCGCGATCGCCGCGCGCCTGACCGAGGACGGGTTCGACGTGCTGTCGGTAGACCTGACGCCCGATCCGGACGGACCGGGTGTTGCGTTGCAGGCCGACCTGACCGATCCGGAGGCGAACGCCGCCGCCGTCGGCGCGGCGATCGACCGCTTCGGCCGGCTCGACGTGCTCGTTCCCGGCGCCGGCGTCCAGCACGTCGCGCCGGTGCAGGAGTTCCCGGTCGAGCGCTGGCATACGCTCGTGGCGCTGATGCTTACCAGCCCGTTCCTGCTCGCGCGGGCGGCCTGGCCGGCGCTGAGCGAGTCCGGCAGCGGCCGCTTCGTGGCGATCGCGTCCGCGCACGCGCTGGTCGCCTCGCCGTTCAAGGCCGCATACGTGTCCGCCAAGCACGGCCTGCTGGGACTCGTCAAGACGCTCGCTCTAGAGGGCGCGCAGGCCGGCATCTGCGCGACCGCGGTCTGCCCCGGCTACGTCCGCACGCCGCTGGTGGAGGCGCAGATCGCAGACCAAGCGCAAGCCCACGGGATGGCCTGCGAGGAGGTGCTCGAGCAGGTCATCCTGGCGCCGCACGCGATCAAGCGGCTGATCGAGCCTGACGAGGTGGCCGGCGTGGTCGCCTTCCTGGCCGGGCCGGCCGGCAGCTCGTTCAGCGGCGTGCCGGTGACGATGGACCTGGGATGGAGCGCGCGCTAGATGGTGTGTGGAGCACGGGCTAGGCCTGCGGTGGGCCGTGCTGGGCCTGCGGCGTCAGACCTGGACGACCGACGCGTAGGCCGCGGGCGCCTCGCCGGAGTCCTCAAATAGCGCGCGCTCGCGCATCCAGCGCTGCGCGCGCTCGAACGCGTCGGCCGTGTATGGCAGGAACGCGATCCGCTCGCCTGGGCCGAAGCGGCGCACGTCGATCAGGGCGTGGAAGCGCTCGGGGATCTCGTTCAGGTAGTGGTGCTTGTAGGGCTCGGGCTGGAGGTCCAGCTCCATCTGGGCGCGGCGCAGGCCGTTCATGTAGCGCTTGACGTCCTCGGGGTCGATCGCCTGCTCGAACATGAAGGCGGCCATGAAGGTCGTGTCCAGCAGCTTCACGAAGCCCTGCTGCTCGACCAGGTACGTGGCCGCGCCCCAGACCGCGGCCGCCTGGACGTCGCCGGCCAGCAGCGCATCCACGCGGTCGTAGGGCATGCCGCCGAAGCGCAGCTCGATCTGGGCCGGGTCGATCACCGCCTCCAGCGCCTGGACGGTCGAGAAGTGGCTGCCCGAGTGGTAGCCGACCGCGACCGGAACCCCGGCCAGGTCGGCGGCTTCTCGCAGCATCGAGTCGCCCGACACGTACACGCCGCTCGGCAGGACGGCGTAGGCGTGGCCCCACATCCTCCCGGCCGAGTCCGAGGCGGCCTGGTTGACCGCCCAGTGGCAGGCGCAGCTCATGTGCTGCTTGCCACCCGAGCCGCTGCGGTACAGCTCGTAGGCGCCGGTGCGGATCTCGCCGCCGCCGTCGGCGACGATCTCCTGCTGGATGTTCTCCTGCGCGCGGACGTCCAGTTCGTAGTCCAGGCCCTCCTTCTCGAAGTAGCCGTTCTGCACCGCGATCCAGTCCTGCAGCCGACCGTGCGTGGCGATCCGCAATTTGCCCATCGCCGATTGAGTCTACTCCCGGGATCCGCGCGGGGCGACGCCAAGACCTGTCAATTCCAAGCGCGCACAGGCGCCGCGGACGGTGCGGGCCGGTGGATTGACAGCCGGCTGTCGATCTGAAGCGCACACCGCCCTGGGACGCGATGCGCGCTTCGGATTGACAGCGCCCGCGGCCGGGCGGGCCGGCCGCCAGCCAACCTTCACATAGACGTGTCAAGGTTTGCTACGATGCCGCCGCATGCGGGATCTGATCGCCACGGCGCGCGAGCGCACGATCGTCTACGACGGCGGCATGGGCGCCACCCTGGAGCAGTTCGACCTGGACCTGGAGCGGGATTACCGGCTCCCCGGGCGCTGCCACGAGGCGCTGGTGCTCAACCGTCCAGACGTGATCGAGGGCGTTCACGCCTCGATGCTCGACGCCGGCGCCGACGTGCTGGAGACCGACACCTTCCAGGCAAGCCGGTGCAAGCTCGCCGAGTGGGGCCTTGAGGAGCACACGCACGAGATCAACCTGAAGGCGGCCCAACTCGCCCGCAAGGCCGCCGGCGAGCACCGCTTCGTGGCCGGCGCGATCGGTCCGACCGGCTTCCTGCCCGCCTCCGACGATCCCACCCTGGGGGCGATCGGCTTCAAGGAGCTGGTCGACGTGTTCGCCCAGCAGGCGACGGGCCTGATCGAAGGCGGCGCCGACCTGATCGTCATCGAGACCGCTCAGGACATCCTCGAGTGCAAGGCGGCGGTGTTCGGCGTGCGCCGCGCGGCGGCCCAACATACTCGCGCGATCCCGATCCAGTGCAGCGTCTCGCTGCTGCCCCAGGGGGGCAAGATGCTGCTGGGAACCGACATCAGCGCCGTGCTGGCGACGCTGGAAGCGCTCAGGGTCGACGGCATCGGCCTGAACTGCTCGACCGGGCCCGAGGACATGCGCGACGCGATCCGCTTCCTGGGCGAGCACTGCCCCGTCCCGGTGCACTGCATCCCGAACGCCGGGATCCCGATCCAGGGGCCCAACGGCGAGACGATCTTTCCTGCGGGGCCCGAGCCGCTGGCGCAGGCGCTCGGGGAATTCGTCGACCGCTACGGAGTCTCGATCGTCGGCGGTTGCTGCGGCACCACGCCCGACCACATCCGCGCGATCGCTGAGCGGGTCAAGGACCATGCGCCGCCGCCGCGGCCGGCGCGGCGTCCCGCCCATGTCAGCTCGATGATCGCCGCCACGCCGCTGGCCCAGGATCCGCGCCCGACGCTGGTCGGCGAGCGGGTCAACTCGCAGGGCTCGCGCAAGGCCAAGGAGATGCTGCTGACCGACGATTACGACGGGCTGGCGACGGTCGCCGAGGACCAGGTCGCCGGTGGCGCGCACGTGCTTGACGTCTGCGTGGCGCTGACGGAGCGCCAGGACGAGGCCGAGCAGATGACCCAGGTCGTGAAGCGGATCTCGCTGACGCAGCCGGCGCCGATCCAGGTCGACTCGACCGAGCCTGAGGTGATCGAGGCCGCGCTTGAGCAGATCCCCGGCCGGGCGATCGTCAACTCGATCAACCTCGAGGCCGGGCGGGCCAAGCTCGACCGCGTGGTCCCGCTGGCGGTCGCCCACGGCGCGGCTCTGATCGCACTGACGATCGACGAGGTCGGGATGGCCAAGACCGCCGAGCGCAAGCTCGAGATCGCGCAACGGATCACGCAGATGTGCTGCGACGAGCACGGGCTCGACCCCGAGGCGCTGATCTTCGACTGCCTCACGTTCACGCTCACCACGGGCGATCCGGAGTGGCGGCCGAGCGCCGTGGCGACGATCGAGGGGATCCGCGCGATCAAGGCGCAGATCCCGGGCGTGCTGACCTCGCTCGGGGTCTCAAACGTCAGCTTCGGCGTGGGAATGACAGCACGCGCAGTGATCAACAGCGTGTTCCTGCATCACTGCGTGCAGGCGGGCCTTGACCTGGCGATGGTCAACCCCAACCACATCACGCCGTACGCCGAGATCGACGAAACCGAGCGGGCGCTCGCGGACGATCTGGTGTTCGACCGCCGCGAGGATGCGCTGGAGCGGCTGATCGCGCACTTCGAGGCCAAGGGCCCCGCCGACGCCGACGCCGGCGCGGCCGGCGCCGCCGACCCGACCGAGGGGATGGAGCCCGAGCAGGCGCTGCACTATCAGATCCTGCGCCGGCGCAAGGAGGGGATCGAGGCGTGGATCGATCGCAGCGTCGCCAAGATCGGGCCCGTGCCGACGCTGAACGAGGTGCTGCTGCCGGCGATGAAGGAGGTCGGCGACAAGTTCGGGGCCGGGGAGCTGATCCTCCCGTTCGTGCTCCAGTCCGCCGAGGTGATGAAACGCGCCGTGGCCCAGCTGGAGCGCTACCTGGACAAGCTGGAGGGGTACACGAAGGGGACGGTCGTGCTGGCGACGGTGTTCGGCGACGTGCACGACATCGGCAAGTCGCTGGTCAACACGATCCTGACCAACAACGGCTACACAGTCGTGGACCTGGGCAAGCAGGTTCCGATCTCGACGATCCTGGACGCCGCCGTCGAGCACGACGCGACCGCGATCGGGCTGTCGGCGCTGCTGGTCTCGACCTCCAAGCAGATGCCGGCCGCCGTGCAGGAGCTGCACGAGCGCGAGCTGCCGTTCCCGGTCCTGATCGGCGGCGCCGCGATCAACCGCAACTTCGGCCTGCGGATCCTGTACCCGCACGGCACCGAGGCCGACGACGTCTACGAGCCGGGCGTGTTCTACTGCAAGGACGCGTTCGAGGGCCTGGCGAAGGTCGACCAGCTGATCGATCCCGAGGCGCGCGCGGCGCTGGTCACAAAGACGCGCGACGCCGCCCAGGCGCTGCGCGATCGCCCGGTCGAGATCGACGACGGTCCGCCGACCACCGACGCCTCGGTCCGCAGCCCGGCCGCGACCGACAACCCGATCCCGCAACCGCCGTTCTGGGGCGCGCGTGAGCTGCAGGTGCCGCTGGACGAGGTCTACCGCCACCTGGACACCCACGTCCTGTTCAAGCTGCACTGGGGAGGGCGCGGGGTCAAGGGTGACGCCTGGACCGAGCTGCTGTGCGACGACTTCCAGCCGCGGTTGGAGCGGATGTGGGCGCAGGCGATCGCGAGGCCGGACGGCTCGCACCCCCATCAGGGCGCCGACCGGACGCAGGCAAGGGGATACCTTCACCCCCGCGCGCTGTTGGGCTACTTCCCGTGCAATTCCGACGGCAACGAGCTGGTGATCTGGGACGTCGAGGACTTCGACCCCGCCCACCCGCGTGAGCGCACGCGGCTCGTATTCCCCCGCCAGCCGCGCCACGATCGGATCTGCCTGGCGGACTTCTACCGCCCGCTGGGTTCAGAGCCCGACGTGGTGGCACTGCAGGCGGTCACGGCCGGCGGCGAGGTGACCGAGTTGATCGGCCGGCTCGAGGCCGAAGGGGAGTTCGCCGAGCAACTGTTCGTGCACGGGCTCGGCGTGCAGACCGCCGAGGGGATGGCCGAGTGGCTGCACGCGCGCGTGCGCGCCGATCTGGGCATCGCCCCGGCTCAGGGCCGTCGCTGGTCTTGGGGCTATCCGGCCTGCCCGGAGCAGTCAGAGCTCGAGAAGGTGTTCGCGCTGCTGGACGCGCCCTCGATCGGGCTGCGCCTGAGCGGCGGGTTCGCCGTCGAGCCCGAGCAGTCGACGCTCGCGATCGTCGCCCACCACCCCCAGGCGGTGTACTTCGGGATGCGCTCAGGCACCCTGCCGCGAAGCGCCGAGCAGGCCGCAGACGAGCTGATCGCCGGGACCGAGCGCGATCCAACCCGCCTCGCCTCATTGCCGGACAGCGATCCGGCGGATGCGCTCGAAGCGGAGGCGGACGCCCCCGGCGGCGACGGCGAGCCGGCCCTGACCGGCGCGTAGGCGCCGGTCAGCGCCCAAGCGCCGGCCGCGATTCCAGGGATACGCTCTCGCTGCCGATATCCCGAAGGGTGACACCCCGCGCGCAGTCGGCAGCCGCGCCGGCTCGGCGGTCGCGTTCGACCCGGAGCCGCGCTGATCCTCGTCCCCAGGCGGCGGCCGATGCATCGGCCGCCGAGCTGACGGCGGCCCCGATCGCGCCGGTCCCCGAGCGCGACGCCGTGCCGGTCGGCGTGGTGGTCACCGACCACCGCGGCACGATCATCCAGGCCGAGGGTCCCCAATACCTGTTCCCCGCGAGCATCCGGCCGGCGGAGGGTTGGGCGGGTCACCAGCTGACCGAGATCTTCCCCGCGCAGGCGCGCGCGGCCCTGCGGGTGCGCCACCGCGCTGCCACGCGCGGCGTGGCACAGAAGTTCGAATGGGGGAGCGACGATGGCGCCCACAGCTGCCGGATCCAGATGACGCCTGTGCCCGGCGCCGACGGGCAGGTCGCCTCGATCGTCACCGTGGTTCAGGAGGTCACCGAGACCGAGCGCATGATCTCCGACCTGTCGCGCAGCGAGAGCCGACTGCGCGACGCCGAGCTGATGGCCGGGATCGGCAGCTGGGAGCTCGACGAGCAGACCAAGCGGATGCTGGTCTCGGGCGGCCTGACCCGGCTGCTCGGGCTCCCCGACGACGAGCCGCTGGAACTCGTGGGCTACATGCAGCGCATCCACCCCGACGATCGTGTCCTCGTCAGGGCCGCGGCCGAGGAGTGCCGGCGCACCGGTTGGACGGCCTGCGAGTACCGCGTGATCTGCCCGGACGGGTCGCAGCGGACGCTCTCCTCGCGGGCGGAGTTGGTCGCCGGCAACCGTCGCCCGGCGTACATGCGCGGCACCGTGCTCGACATCACCCGCGAGCGCGAGGCCGACAGCGCGCGGCTCGCCGCAGCGGCGCTGTTCCGTGACGGCTTCGACAGGGCGCCGATCGGAATGGCGCTGGGTGATCCGATCGCGCGCCGCTGCACGCGCGCCAACGATGCGCTGTGCGAGATGCTGGGCCGAACCCGCGACGAGATCATCGGCTCCGAACTGCTGGCGTTCGTGCACCCCGACGACATCGACCAGCTGCGCGGGATCCGCGAGGCGATGATCGACGGAGATCCGGTGGGCTTTCGTGGAGAGATCCGATACCTGCACAAGGACGGCAGCTTCGGTTGGGCGACGCTGCACGTGACCCCGATCCGGGCCCCGGACGGGCGCGTCGAAGCGCTGTTCACACAGGTGTTCGACATCACCGAGCGCCGTGAGCGCGAACAGCGGCTCGAGCGCGGGGTCGTGGACGCCGTCTGGCTGGGGCGGATCCGCGACGCGCTCGACGAGCAACGCCTGGTCCTGCACACCCAGCCGATCGTCGACCTGGCCACCGGCGAGACGGTCCAGAACGAGCTGCTGCTGCGGATGCAGGATCCCGACGGCACGCTCGTCGCGCCCGGAGCCTTTCTCCCGGTCGCCGAGCGCTACGGGCTGATCTCGGAGATCGACCGCTGGGTGATCGGCCAGGCGGTCAGGATCGCGGCCGGCGGCGCCCCAACCGAGTTCAACCTGTCGGCGCGCTCGATCTCGGACCCGGCGATCCTGGACACGCTCGCGGTCGAGCTTCAGTCAAGCGGCGTCGACCCCGCGCTGCTGGTCGTCGAGGTCACCGAAACCGCGCTCGCCGACCAGATGGAGGCCGGAACCGCGTTCGCGCGCCGCGTCCGCGAGCTCGGCTGCCGGCTGGCGCTCGACGACTTCGGCACGGGCTTCTCGAGCCTCAGCTATCTCAAGCACCTGCCCGCCGACCACCTCAAGATCGACATCGAGTTCGTGCGCGAGCTGACGCGCAGCGAGACCGACGCTCGCGTGATCCGCGGGATCGTGGGCCTGGCGCGCGAGTTCCAGCAGACCACGATCGCCGAGGGCGTCGAGGACGAGCAGACGATGGTGCGCCTGCGCGACCTCGGCGTCGATCACGCCCAGGGCTACCTGTTCGGCCGCCCCGAGCCGCTGCCCGGCGCCGCCGCGGAGCGCCCGTGCGGCCGCCACCGCGCCGTGGCTACGGCCGGTGAGCGCACCGGCATCGTCCAGGCCGCGTTCGCCGCGTTCGCGGCCCGCGACATCGACGCGATGCTCGCGCACTGCCATCCGGAGATCCTGCTTCGCTCGACGGTCACCACCAAGCTGCTGCGCCGCGACGAGCCCTATCACGGCCACGCGGGCGTCCGCGAGTACGTGGGCGACGTCGCAGCCGTGTGGGCGTCGCTCGAGCTGACGTCGGTGAGCTTGCGCGAGACGCCGGAATCGGTGATCGGCTTCGGACGCGTCGAGGGCCGCTGCGACGACCGAGCGGTCGTCGAGAGCATCGTCTGGGTCGTGCGCCTGCGGGAATCGCAGATCGCGTCGATCGAGGTCTTTCAGGCCAAGGGTTCCCGCCAGAATTAGTGACTGAATTTGACGAGTGGCTGGGCGTGACTGGCGACGCATGTGGGATGAGTCGATGCCGAAGCATCGGCGATTCCCACGGGTGGCGTCAGGCAGCCGGACGACTCGGGCGCGGCTCGCTTGAGCGAGGCTGGATGCCGAGCGAGCCGCAAGCCTGAGCAGACGCCGACAAAGACGTCAGTAATTCTGACGGGAGCCCTGAACCGGTCAGCTCTCGGCCTTGACCGAGTCGCCACGCCGCTGCTTGCCGGCGCGGTGCGGGCGGGCCGGCAGCTTGACCGGCGTGGCGTGCAGCGCGCGCAGGCGCACCTCGCGCCAGGACATCCCCTCCTTGAGCAGTGCGGGCGCGCCCATCAGGATCGCGGTCGTGACCTCGACCGCCTGGAGGATCACGCCGTAGGCGACTCCGGTCCCGGGGCTGACGTGCCAGCCGATATGCAGAACCGCGGCGCACGCGGCCTGGAAGACGCCGAGGTTGGCCGGGGTCGCCGGCAGTACGGCGGTGATGTTGACAGCGAACAGGACCGCCGCCGCCGCGCCCATGCCGGCCTGATGGCTGAGTCCCAGCGCAACCAGCAGGATGTAGCAGGACAGCCACTGCAACGCCCAGGCGCCGAACTGCGCCGCGGCAGCCACGACACCGAGCCGGGGACGACGGAACACGACCAGTCCGGCTCGCACGCGTGTCATCCCGCGCCGCGCCTGCCCCAGCAGCGCCGCCAGGCGCCCGCCGACACCGGCGCGCCCTCGCAGCACGAGCGGCGCCAGCAGCACGATCGCCAGCAGCACGGCCGGGGCAACCGCCGCCACCACGAGTCCGTCCTGGTGGCCGTTGAACAGGTCGACCGAGGAGAACATCACCGAGCCGAGCACGATCAGCGCGACGATGTTCAGCAGCGTCTGCGAGACGATCGTGCCGAGCACGGTCGGCAGGTGCTCGCGCGGGCTGCCCGTGCGGCGAGCGACGACCAGGGCGCGAGACGGCTCGCCGAGCCGCGCCGGCAGCGTCGAGGACATCAGCACGCCGATGAACGTCCCCTGCATCGCATCGGACAATCGCATCCGCGCGCTCGGCATCGCGGCGCGCAGGATCGCGTGCCAGGAGACGGCGCGCAGCGCCATCGCCGCGCACATCACGCCCAGCCCCAGGATCACGAACGAGGGGCTCGAGGCCAGCAATGCGGACACGATGCTGCCGATCCCGATCGCGGTCAGCGCCTTGTACGCCAGTCCGATCGCGACCACCGCCACCACCAGCACCCCGACCCGGCGAGCCATAGCGACCGCCGGCCGCCGGCCCGAGCGCCGCAGCGGCTCGAGGGTCGGCAGGCGCCGCGCGCGCTCGTGCGGCTTCAGATCGGCGCTGCGCAACCCGATCGCCACGGCGACCCGCTGCGAACGGCCGACCGGCTCGGGCACGGCGATCGCATCCTCGTAGGCCTCCATCACCTGTTCGGCGACCCGCGGCCACGCGAACGCCGCGACATCGGTCGCGGCCGCGCGGGCGAGCGAGGCGCGCCGCTCGGGCTCGTCCCACAGATCTCGCAACGCCTCGGCCAGCGCCTGCGCGTCGGCCGGCGCCACCAGCACTCCGTCGACCCCGTCGCGCACCACGTCGCGGTAGCCGGCGATGTCGGAGGCGACCACCGGGGTGCCGGCCGCGAACGCCTCGGTCAGCACCATCCCGAAGCTCTCGCCGCCAAGCGACGGGGCGCACAGCACGTCGGCGCTCGCCAGCTCGCTGTACTTCCGCTCGTCATCGACCTTGCCGAGCACCCGCACGCCCCGGTCGTCGAGCATCAGCGGCGCCAGCTCTTCGGGCGTCGGGCCGATCACTGTCAGCTCGGTCGGGATGTGGTCACGCAGCGCCTCGAACGAGCGCAACAGCAGCGGCAGGCCCTTGCGCTCCACCGCCTGGCCGACGAACACGATCCGCAGCCGGTCGCCGGGCATCCGGTCTCGGCCCGCGGCAAGACGGTCGGGATCGACATGGACGCCGTTGGGGATCACTCGGTAGTGGCCGCCGAAGTAGCGCCGTCCGGTCCAGGCGGCGGCCTCCGACACCGCGATCCGCACGTGCAGGCGGTTGAGCAGGCGGCGCGCGCCGAACAGGTTGGCGACCCCGTTGGTCAACGCGCCCTCGGAGTAGGAGTGGAACGTCCCCACCAGCGGCAGGCCCGCGAACTCCGTCGCCGCCCAGCCGGCGAGCGGCGCCACCGGCTCGTGGATGTGGACGATGTCGTAGTCGCCGCCACGCAGTTCGCGGATCAGCCTGGCCGCGGCCTGCGGCGTGATCGTCAGATTGGAAACCGACCCATTGGCTCTGAATCCGACCGTGCGACCGAGCGAGACCAGGTAGTCGGGGGCCTGCAGCGGCTGCGGCGCGGCGCCGCGATGCAGGATCCGCGCCGGCAGATCGACCGGGTCATACGGCGCCATCACCCGCACATGGTGGCCCTGCTCCTGGAAGCGCTCGGCCAACGCCTGGATGTGGCGCGTGACGCCGCCCGGATACGTCCACGAATACGGTGAAACGAGCGCGATTCGCATCGGATGCATGATATCCGCTACGTGCCCGAGTCCAAGGTTAAGGGGTCCCGCCAGAATTAGTGACTGGATTGGACGAGTGGCTGGGCGTGACTGGCGACGCACGTGGGATGAGTCGATACCGAAGCATCGGCGATTCCCATGCGTGGCGTCAGGCAGCCGGACGACTCGGGCGCGGCCCTGTCCAGCGAGGCTGGATGCCGAGCGGGCCGCAAGACCGAGCAGACGCCGTCAAAGACGTCAGTAATTCTGACGGGACCCTCAAGGGACACGGGCCACTAAGATCGCCCTCGTGCCCGTCCGCCACTTCGTCAAGTACACGTTCTTACAGGTAGATCCCGCCTGGCGCAGGCTTGACGACGAGCAGCGCAGCGCCGACAAGCGCGAGTTCGCGGCTGCCTGCGCCGATTTCGCCGACGGGCACCTACTGCGGGCGTTCTCGCTGGTTGGAACGCGCGGCGACGCCGACCTGATGCTGCTCAGCCAGGCTCAGAACCTGGAGCGGATCCACGAGTTCCACGTGGTGCTGGCGCAGGCAGGGCTGATGAAATGGTGCACGGTCCCCTACTCCCTGCTGGCGATGACCAAGCCCTCGGAGTACTCCGACGAGTCGCGCCTGGAGGTGCGTCCCGGGCACGGGCGCTACCTGTTCGTGTACCCGTTCGTCAAGACCCGCGGCTGGTACGCGCTGGCCGCCGAAGAGCGCCGGCGGATCATGCAGGAGCACATCCGGATCGGGCGCGAGTTCCCGTCCGTGGACCTCAACACCAGCTACTCGTTCGGGCTCGACGACCAGGAGTTCGTGGTCGCGTTCGAGACCGACAACCCGGCTGACTTCCTCGACCTCGTCCACCGCCTGCGCACGAGCGAGTCAAGCGCCTACACGCAGCGCGATACCCCGACGTTCACCTGTATCGCGTGCTCGGTCGAGCGCGCGCTCGGGGCGCTCGACGGCGCCGCCCTGACGCTGACCGCCGGCCCGTAGCCGGGCCCGCCGGACGGCAACCCCGCAGCCCGCCGGGACGGCCACCCCGCGGATCAGACCGCGGAGACTTCGTCCTCCTCCGCCACGCGGAAGGAGGAGCCACAGCCGCAGGCCGCGGTCACGTTGGGGTTCTCGACCTTGAAGCCCGCGCCCTGGAGACCGTCGACGAAGTCGATCGTCGAGCCCTCCACGTATGGC
>JBOGYE010000138.1:0-7380 GCA_050696635.1 Solirubrobacteraceae bacterium
TCCTACGTCGACGGTGTCACCGGCGGCAACGTGTTCGTGATCCCGCCCGGGGGCGTGCGCAAGCTGGCCCAGGGGATGGGGATGCCGGCCGCGGAGGGGGAGGCGGACGCGGAGCTGTCAGAGCTCGAGCTGTCGGCCGTCGGCGAGGCGTCGAACCAGATGATGGCCGCCGCGGCGAGCGCGATCGGCGTTGTGATCGGCCAGGAGATCGAGATCTCCGTGCCGGACATCCGGGTCCTGGAGGATCCCGGCGCTGCCGCGGAGATCTACGGCAGCTCGTCGCATGCCACCTCGACCACGTTCCTGGTCGGCGGCGAGTCCTGCCGCCTGATCCAGCTGGTCCCAAGCGCCTTCGTGATGCGGATGGCGCGCGCTCTGGACGAGCTGACGGCCGACGAGCACGACGCCGCCGCCGATACGGTGGGCGACGGGACGGCGGATGGTCAGAGCGTCGCGCTGGAGGAGGCGCTGGGCGAGATCAAGCTGCGCGTCTGGGCCGAGCTGGGCCGCACGCACCTGGAGCTCGGCCGCGCCCTCGGCCTACCGCTCGGGTCGGTGGTCGAGCTCGACCATCCGGCCGAGTCGCCGGTCGACCTGTTCGTCAACGGCGTGCGCTTCGCTCAAGGTCGGCTGATCGTCACCGACGACGGCGAGTGGGCGTTCGCGTGCGACTCCGTCCGAGGCTGGCAGCAATCTGATGCCGAGGGCGCTCTCACTTCAACTTCGATCCCAACAGAAACCAGCCCCGAGCAAGAAGGAGCACTCATCTACTGGCCCGTGTACTCGGAGTCGACGACGCCGCTTTCATGCGCAAGGTAGTGGGTGACGCCCTCGCCTCCGGCGGCCATGATGTGATCGGCGAGGCAGGAAACGGCGTCGAGGCGATCGACCGCTTCAAGGAGCTCAAGCCCGAGCTGACGATGCTCGACATCACGATGCCCGAGAAGACCGGGCTCGAGGCGCTCGCGGAGATCATGACGATCGACCCGTCGGCCCGCGTGCTGATGTGCTCGGCGCTCGGTCAGGAGTCCAAGGTGATCGAGTCGATCAAGCTCGGCGCCAAGGACTTCGTCGTCAAGCCGTTCCAGCCCGAGCGGCTCCTGGAAGCGGTCGGCAAGGCTCTCGCCTGAGACCGCCGGCGCCCCGCTGAGCGCGGGGCGCCACCGCACGTCCACCCCGCCGCCAGCGGGTGTCGGCGCCCGGCTAAAGGCGGGGCGCCGTTTGGCCGATCAAGGGGGTGACTTTCCCTCGAAGTCACCCCTCGATGCGGTTTCTCACGGTTACACGTGGCGTTGCCCTGGGCGGCGCCCTGACGCTCTGCTGCGCTCCGGCGGCCCTCGCCGCAGGCGCCGGTGAGAGCACGGCGCTGCACCTCGGCTCAGCCCACGCGGTGCACGCCGCCTCGAGCGGCTCCTCCGGAATCCTGCGCACGCTGATCGCGATGGTGGTCGTCGTCGGGATCATTTACGCCATCGCCCGCATCATGCGCGCGATCAAGGGCCGCGATGCGGTCCGCGCCAGCGGCAACGGCCTGGAGGCGCTGGCTACGCTGCCGCTCGCGCAGGGCAAGTCGGTCGCGCTCGTGCGCTCGGGGCGAGACATCGTGCTGGTCGGCCTGGCCGAGCACTCGGTGACGCCGATCAAGACCTATACCGAGGCCGAGGCGCTGGCCGGCGGGATCGAGATCCCGCAGCTTGAGCCTGGCTATGACTCGACGCCACGGTCAAGCGACCGCGCGCTGGACCGCCTGCGCCGCCTCACCGCCCGCTCGTGAAGATCGACTCGTCAAACGCGCTGCAGATCCTGATCCTGGTCGGCGGGCTGTCGCTGATCCCCGCGATGCTGTTCACGGTCACGGGGTTCACGCGGATCCTGATCGTCCTCGGCTTCATCCGATCCGCGATGGGAACGACCTCGACGCCTCCCAACCAGGTGCTGGTCGGGATCGCGCTGTTCTTGACCCTGTTCGTGATGCAGCCGACGATCTCGGCGATCAAGAAGGACGCCTGGGATCCGCTCGAGCGCCACCAGATCCAGATGTCGACGGCCCTGCAGCGCGCCGACGAGCCGCTGCGCGAGTTCATGTTCCGTCAGGTCCAGTCCAACGACCTGACGCTGTTCGTCTCGCTGGCGAGGATTCCCAACCCGCAGACGCGCGCGCAGGTCCCGACCTACGTGCTGATCCCCGCCTTCATCCTGTCCGAGCTGAAGACGGCGTTCCAGATCGGCTTCTTGATCTTCCTGCCGTTCCTGATCATCGACCTGATCGTCTCCTCGGTGCTGATGAGCGTCGGGATGATGATGCTGCCGCCGACATTCGTGTCGCTGCCGTTCAAGATCCTGCTGTTCGTCCTGGTCGACGGCTGGGACCTGATCACCCGCTCGCTCGTGCAGAGCTTCCACTGATGAATCAGGACACCGTTGTCAGCCTCGCGACCCAGGCGATGACGCTTGCGATCGAGGTCGCCGGGCCGATGATGCTGGTCGGGCTGGTGATCGGCCTCGTGGTCTCGATCTTCCAGGCCGTGACCTCGATCCAGGAGCAGAGCCTGTCGTTCATCCCGAAGATCATCGGGCTGGGCGCGCTGATCGTGATCCTCGGGCCGTGGATGCTCAACCAGCTCGTCAACTACGCGGTCAACCTGTACACGTCGATTCCGCAGCTGATCAACGGATGAGCCACGCCACGCTGCAGTCGCTGGTGCACGCGATCGGACCCGACAAGGTGACCGGCTTCTTTCTCGTGCTGGCGCGGATCGCTCCGCTGTTCGTGCTCGCGCCGGTGTTCTCCTCGGCGATCCTTCCGGTCAAGGCCCGAAGCGTGGTCGCTGTCGGGCTGGCGGTGGGGTTGACCCCGATCGCGGTCCACGGTCAGCCGATTCCGACCGCGGTGCTGCCGGTCATCGGGCTGCTGCTCGTGCAGGTGCTGGTGGGACTGTCGTTCGCGTTCGCCGTCGGCGCGGTCCTGTACGCGGTGCAGGCCGCCGGCTCGCTCAACGACATGCTGTCGGGGTTCTCGTTCGGCGCGCTGGTCGACCCGATCAACGGCAACCAGGGTGGCGCGCTGACGAGCCTGTACGGGCTGGTCGGGATGATGATGTTCATCGCGATCGGCGGCGATGCCTGGATGCTGCGCGGCCTGACGCATACCTTCGACCTGGTGCCGCTGACCGGAACGGTGTCGCTCGGCGGGATCGCCAGCGGCGCCGAGCAGGCGTTCGGCGCCGTATTCGTCGGCGCCGTCGAGGTCGCCGCGCCGGTGATGCTGGCGATGTTCGTCACCGACACGGCCTTCGGGATGGTCTCCAAGGTCGTGCCTCAGGTCAACGTGTTCGGCGTCGGCTTCGCGCTCAAGATCGGGGTCGCGCTGCTGGTGGTCGCCGCCTCGCTGCCGTTCATCGGCGAGTTCATGAACAACCAGCTCTCGACCGCGGTCGGGAGCGTGCTCCAGGCGCTGTAGCGCTGCACCGATGGCCTCCTCCTCCGACAAGACCGAGAAACCGACCGCCAAGCGTAAGAACGAGGCGCGCCGCAAGGGGCAGCTCCCGAGCAGCATGGAGATCAACGGCGCGGTCGTGCTGATCGCCGGGTTCGGGGGGCTGGTCGCGGTCGGCCCGACGATCGTGTCGGCCGCGGGCAACGCGATGCAGACCTCGTTCTCGCTCGCATCGAACCCGCACGTCGTCACCTCGGGCGCCGGCCTGCACGGACTGGTGTCGCTGGTCCTGCACACGGTCGAGTCGACCGTCGGCCCGATCGCCGGGATCTGCCTCGCGGGCGGGCTGATCGCCAACATCGCGCAGATCGGCTTCCGCCCCTCGATGACGCGGCTGAAGCCCAACTGGCGCCATCTGTCGCCGATCTCGGGCTTCAAGCGCGTGTTCGGCAAGCAGCTCCTGTTTCAGAGCTTCAAGTCGCTGGCCAAGGTCGCCGTCGTCGGCGGAGCCGCGGCGATCTCGCTGATCCCTCAGATAACCGGGCTGAGCGCCGCGGTCGGGACCGACCCCGGCTCGCTCGGGAGCCTGATGAGCTCGAGCGCCAAGGCGATCGTCGAGCGGGTGCTGGTGATCTATTTCCTGATCGCGATCATCGACCTGATCTGGCAGCGCCGCCAGCATGCCAAGTCGCTGAAGATGACCAAGCAGGAGGTCAGGGACGAGAACAAGACCACCGAGTCTCCGCCCGAGGTGCGCGCCGCGATCCGTCGCCGCCAGTTCCAGGTGATGCGTGCGCGCATGATGGCGGCGGTCCCGACCGCCGATGTGGTCGTCACCAACCCGACCCACTACGCCGTCGCGCTGCGCTACGACGGAACGCTGCCGGCGCCGGTCGTGGTCGCCAAGGGCAAGAACCTGATCGCGGCCCAGATCAGACGGATCGCGACCGAGCACGGGGTGCCGATCGTGCCCGACCCGCCGCTGGCCCGATCGCTGCACGCGTCGGTCGAGCTGGACCGGATGATCCCCGCTGAGCTGTACGCCGCCGTCGCGCAGGTGCTCGCTTACGTGTTCAGGATGGCCGGTGCCAGAAAGGTGGCCGCGTGATGGAGCGCTCGCTGCGCAGGCTGATGGCCCACACCGACCTGATGGCCGCGGTCGGCGTCGTGCTGGTCGTGACGATGCTCGTGATCCCGCTGCCCTCGACGCTGCTGGACCTGCTGATCACGCTGAACATCGCTGGCGCGCTGGCGATCGTGGTCGCGACCATGTACACGAAGCGCGCGCTGGACTTCTCGGCCTTCCCGACCGTGCTGCTGCTGACGACGATGTTCCGCCTGGCGATCAACGTGTCGGTCACCCGGCTGGTGCTGACCAAGGGCGACGCCGGCAGCGTGGTGCGCGACTTCGGCCAGTTCGTGGTCGGCGGCGACCTGATCGTCGGATTGGTGATCTTCATGATCCTGGTGATCATCCAGTTCGTCGTGGTGACCAACGGCTCCGGCCGGGTGGCCGAGGTGGCGGCGCGCTTCACGCTGGACGCGATGCCGGGCAAGCAGATGGCGATCGACGCCGATCTGAACGCCGGGCTGATCACCGACGAGCAGGCCAGGCACCGCCGGGCCGAGATCGGGCGCGAGGCGGATTTCTACGGCGCGATGGACGGGGCCTCGAAGTTCGTCAAGGGCGACGCGATGGCGGCGGTGATCATCGTCGCGATCAACCTTCTCGGCGGGATCGCGATCGGGATGCTCAAGCGCCACATGTCGATCAGCGACGCGATGAACCACTACTCGCTGCTGACCGTCGGCGACGGGCTGTGCGAGCAGATCCCGGCGCTGCTGATCTCGGTCGGGATGGGAATCATCGTCACCCGGTCGGCCGCGAGCCGCGATCTCGGCTCGGAGATCGCCATGCAGATCCTGGGCCAGCGCAAGGCCCCGCTGGTGGCGGGCGGCGCGGTGCTGGCGTTCGCGCTGGTCCCGGGGCTGCCGACGGTGCCGTTCCTGGTGGTCGGCGGGGCGCTGTTCGCGGTCGGCTGGGGGCTGCGCAAGCAGGGCCCGGAGTTCTTCGCGCCCAAGCCCGCCGCCCCGGAGCTGCCCGCGGGCGACGAGTCCGAGCCTAAGGTCGCCCCGCGGGACGAGGTGCTGCGCGAGCTGCCGCTCGACCCGCTCGAGCTCGGGATCGGGTTCGGGCTGGTGCCGCTCGTCGACCGTGGCTCGGGCGGCACGCTGGTGCGCCGGATCTCGCTGATCCGCCGTCAGATCGCGGGCGAGCTGGGGATGGTGATCCCGCCGGTGCGGATCCACGACGAGGTCGATCTGGACTCGCACGAGTACGTGTGCAAGGTGCGTGGGACCGAGGTCGCGCGCGGGCAAGTGATGGCGGGGCATCGGCTGGCGATGGACCCCGGCGACGCGGTCGGCAACCTGTCCGGGATCCCGACCACGGAGCCGGCGTTCGGCTTGCCGGCGGTCTGGATCGCCGAGGCGCAGCACGCCGAGGCCGAGGCGCTCGGGTATACGGTCGTCGATTCCGAGTCGGTGATCGTCACCCACCTGACCGAGACGATCCGCTCGCACTCAGCGCAGCTGCTCACGCGCCAGGACGTGCGCGCGCTGTTGGACCAGCTGAAGGACTCCAACGAGGCGGTCGTCACCGAGGTCGTGCCAGACATCCTCTCCGTCGGGGAGATCCAGCGCGTGTTGCAAGTGTTGTTGTCGGAGGGGGTCTCGATCAGGGATCTGGGGGCGATTGTCGAAGCAGTGGGCGACAAGGCGCGGATCACGCGCGACACGGGCCTTCTGGCGGAGTACGCTCGCCAGGCGCTCGGTCGCGCGATCACCGCTCCACATCTGGCGCCAGACCACCGGCTGTGCGTCATCACCCTCGACCCCGCGATTGAGCAGGAAGTGGCGACCTCGATCACCCAGACGACCGACGGGGAGTATCTGGCGCTCGACCCGGCGCGCGCCCAGGCACTGCTCGGCGCTGTCCGCAGCCAGTCCGACCAGGCCGCGGCACGCGGCGGGACCCGGCCGGTGCTGCTGTGCTCGGCGCGCGTGCGCCGCCACCTGCGCCGTCTGGTCGAGTCGGCGATGCCGCACCTGCCCGTCTGCTCCTACAACGAGATCGCGTCCGGGATCAGCGTCGAGACGATCGGAGTGATCAGCGCATGAATGATTCACAGTCATCCGTTGCCGGCGCCGAGGGCGTGCGCACCTATCGTGGCCGCTCCATCGAGGAGCTGATCCCGCGGATCCGCGAGGAGCTTGGGCCCGACGCGATCATCCTGCGCGAGCGCGAGGGGCTGACCGGCGGGATCGGCGGCTTCTTCGCCCAGCGCTGCGTCGAGATCGACGCGCGGGCGGCCACGCATTTGAGCTTCTACGACGACGAGGAGGAGTGGGAGGAAGAGGAGGACGCCGTCGAGCCGGCCGGCGCGGTGCAGTACGCAGACGAGGAGCCGGACGCCGTCGAGCCGGTCTCGGTCGCCGACGACGTGCCGGTTGCCGAGGACGTGCCGGTTGCCGAGGACGTGCCCGTTGCCGAGGACGTGCTGGTTGCCGAGGACGTGCCGGTCCCCAGGCCCGCCGCCCCGTTCCTCGACGAGGCGTCGTTCGCGGCCCGCCTGGAGGAGGCGACGATCGCCGCCGAGCCGCCGGCGGCCGCGCCCGAGGCGCCCGCGCCCGAGGCGCCCGCCTTCATCGCCTTCGACGAGCTCGGCGAGCCCGAGCCCGTGGCCGCCGTCGAGCCCGAGCCGGAGGCCGAGCCCGTGCCCGAAGTCGAGCCCGAGCCGGAGCCCGAGCCCGAGCCCGAAGTCGAGCCCGAGCCGGAGCCCGAGCCCGAGCCCGTGACCGCCGTCGAGCCCGAGCCGGAGCCCGGGCGCGTGGCCGAAGTCGAGCCCGAGCCGGAGCCCGAGCCCGTGGCCGAAGTCGTGTCC
>JBOGYE010000139.1:0-3774 GCA_050696635.1 Solirubrobacteraceae bacterium
GAGTTGCCGTGAGCGGGAACGCCGGCGATCGCGGAGGCTCGGTGCGCGGCGCCGCGGTGCGCGGCCGCTGCTCGGTCGCCGTTCGTGGTCGCCGACTCACCGATCGCGCCGGCGATTGTCAGGACGGTCGACGGTCGCTGGGCCACGACAGTGTCGATCTGGTGCGGGGCAACCGCGGCCGCGCGGTGCTCGGCGTGCGCCGCGCGCGAGACGCTCGGCGCCGCCCGCAGCTGCGAGCCGGTGACGGCGGTGACGCCCGTAACCGTCACCGTGACCGCGGCGACGGTCAGCGCCAGTCCGGTGACCGCCAGGGACTTGGCCGCAAGCCCGATCCCGGCGACCTTGCCCGCCGCAGCTGCCGCGCCACCCCCAACGGCCGTTGCTCCTGCGCCCGCCGACGCCCCGCCGCCAGCGCCCGAGCCGACCGCGCGGCGCAGGATCGCCCACGACGCGGCCACAGGCAGCATCGGCACGAGCGCGGCCAGCGCCGTCGGGCGGTCGGCGATCGCGGCAGCGAACGCGGCACACTCGGGGCACTGGCGCATATGCGCGCGCACGCAGCGGGCGCGCAGTACGCGGCCATCCCCGTCCGAGACGCGACGGCGCAGGTCCGCGCACGCCATCGTCCGCCCCTGCGCCAGGTCGTGCAAGCTGCACCGGGCCTCGTAGATCGACTGCTTGGCCGCCGCGACCGTGGTCTGCAGCGCGAGCGCGATCTCCTGATGGGACAGGCCGGCCAGCTCGCGCAGGACGAGCGCGCTGCGCGGACGCTCGGGAAGGGCGCCGAGGTCCGCCACCAGCTGCGCGAGGCGCTCGCGCTGGACTGCTCGGTCCTCCGCCGACGTCGGCGGACAGGCCGGCACCCGCAGAGGCTTCGCCGCGTGCCCCCGGCGGCGCAGGATCGAGACCGACTCGTTGTGCGCGATCCGGTAGAGCCAGGGACGAAGCGGCGCGTCACGTTGACCTCGCCGGAGCGCCACCAGCGCGTGCATCCAGGTCGCCTGGAGCGCGTCCTGAGCGTCGGAGTCGTCGCGCACGATCGTCGCGCAGTACCGGAACAGGGCCTGATGGTGGCGCTCGTAGAGCGCCGCGAACGCCTGCTGTCCATCGCCCGCGCTGAGCTTGGCGAGGCGTTCGTCGTCCAGCCTCGACAGGTACCCGTCCACGCCTGACATAGCCTACTCGAGCGGCGGCTGTTCGAAGCTGCCCACCAGCGCCCGTCGCTGCTCGCGCCGAGCCTGTGCAGCGACAGCGTGTCGGTGCCGATGGGTCACTGAAGGTGGACCGTCGATCGCCCGCGACCGAACCTCAGATGATCTGCGCCAGGACGAGCGAGCCGATGATCACGAGCACGAGCGCGGTCAACGCGTTGCCCCATCGCTCGAGCCACGCCCCTCGGATCTGATAGCCGCCCCGCGCGGCAGCGAGCGTGAGCCCGACGATCGTGACGATCGTGACCGCGGCGAACACCGCCAGCGAGCCAATCGCGGTCCCGACCCCGGCAGCGCTGGCCGCCAGGAACACCGGCAGGATCGTGAGGTCCGGCGATGCGGCGGCACCGAACGGAACCATCACCGCCGCCAAGCCGCCGAGTCCGCCTCGCCGCGCGAGCCGCTGATCACGGTCGTGGCCGTGATCGTGGCCGTGGCCGTGGCCGTGATCGTGATCGTGATCGTGATCGTGGCCGTGATCGTGATCGTGGCCGTGGCCGTGGCCGTGGCCGTGGTCGTGATGGTGACCGTGGCCGGTCAGCTCCACAACCGCGAACCCGACCCCCGTCGCGATCAGGACGCAGCCGATGATCGTGTCCTGCGCCCCCTGCACGACCGAACGGAACTGCAGCCCGACGGCGACGATCGCCGCGCCGAGAATGAGCGAGACGAGCACGTGCGCGACCCCGGCCAGTCCGGACAGACGCGCGATCCGAGCCAGCGGCCAGCGGCGCGCGCGGCCGAGAACGGCCAGTGGCACCCAGTGGTCGGGCAGGACCGCGTGCCCGAACCCGACGCCCGCCGCGGCGACGAGCAGCGCCGGCGTGCTGGCGCTCACGCCGGCACGGCCTGCCGGGCGGGGTGGGCCGTGAGCCCGAGCCGGAGATGCTCGGTGTGCGACACGGCCTCGCCGAGCAGCGCGCGAACGTGATCGTCGTGCAGCGCGTAGACGACCTGACGGCCGTCGCGCTCGCCGACCACGAGCCCGAGATGGCGCAGCACCCGCAGCTGCTGCGAGACGGCCGGCTGCCCCATCGCGATGTCGCGTGCCAGCTCGCCGACCGAGCATGGGCCGGCCGCGAGGCGACTCAGGATCCGCACCCGGCTCGGGGTCGCGAGCGCCTGCATCGTCTCGGCCACCGAGCGGGCGGTGTCGGCCGACAGGAACGACAGATCAGGCTCGGCGCCATGACTCATGCATACATGATCGCATACTCAATCAGTTATGAGTCAAGGGTTGTCCAATTTCTGAGGGTATGCGTGAGAAAGTGGACAACCCTGCTGCTCTCCGGCGGCCCTGGGCGCAAAAAAGGGGCCCGGCGTCATGCCGGGCCCCTCCCAAACTCCGTAAGCGCCAGTGCCTACATCATCCCCGACATGTCGGGCATGCCACCGCCGCCGCCGCCGCCGCCATCCTTCTCAGGCACCTCGGCGACGATCGCCTCGGTGGTGAGGATGTTCTTGGCGATCGACGCGGCGTTCTGCAGCGCGGAGCGCGTGACCATCGCCGGGTCGATGATGCCCTCGGCGATCAGGTCCACGATCTCGCCGTTGGCGGCGTTGAGGCCGTAGCCCTTCTTCGCCTTGCGCACGTCGTTGACCACGACCGAGCCCTCGAGCCCGGCGTTCTCGCTGATCTGACGCAGCGGCTCCTCAAGCGCGCGGTGCACGATCTTCGCGCCCGTCTGCTCGTCAGGGAGCTCGATCGAGTCGATGTCCAGCGCCTTCTGCGCGACCAGCAGCGCCACGCCGCCGCCCGGCACGATGCCCTCCTCGAGGGCCGCACGGGTGGCCTGCAGCGCGTCCTCGACGCGGTGCTTCTTCTCCTTCATCTCGGTCTCGGTGGCAGCGCCGACCTTGACCACCGCAACGCCGCCCGACAGCTTGGCGAGACGCTCCTGGAGCTTCTCACGGTCGAAGTCGGAGTCGGTGTTCTCGATCTCGGACTTGATCTGGTTGATCCGGCCCTTGATCGCGTTGGAGTCGCCGTTGCCGTCCACGATCGTCGTCGTGTCCTTGGCGACGACCACGCGACGGGCGCGACCGAGCTGGGACAGCTGGGTGTTCTCCAGCTTCAGGCCCATCTCCTCGGTGATGACCTCCCCGCCGGAGAGGATCGCGATGTCCTCCAGCATCCGCTTGCGGCGGTCGCCGAAGCCGGGCGCCTTGACCGCGACGCCGGTGAACGTGCCGCGGAGCTTGTTGACGACCAGCGTCGCCAGCGACTCGCCCTCGACGTCCTCGGCGATGATCAGCAGCGGCTTGCCCGACTGGATGACCTGCTCCAGCACCGGCAGCACGTCCCGGACCGAGCAGATCTTGGAGTTGGCGATCAGGATGTACGGATCCTCCAGCGTCGCCTCCATCCGCTCCTGGTCGGTGACCATGTAGGGCGAGATGTAGCCCTTGTCGAACTGCATGCCCTCGGTGAACTCCAGGTCCATGCCGAACGTCTGGCCCTCCTCGACGTTGACCACGCCGTCCTTGCCGACCTTGTCGATCGCGTCGGCGATCACGTCGCCGATCTCCTCGTCGCCGGCCGAGATCGTCGCCACGCGGGCGA
>JBOGYE010000140.1:0-4051 GCA_050696635.1 Solirubrobacteraceae bacterium
CTAAGTGCTCTCCGCCGTAAGTGGCGTCCCACCGAGAGTGGCCGCTGACGGTGCCCGGCCAGGACGCAGGATCGAAGCTGTAGCGGCGCTACAGCGAGATCCGAGGACGCCGCCGGGCGCCGTCAGAGGGCGCTCGAATGGGACGGTAGTTATGGCGGAGAGCACTAAGCCTTCACCCGCGCCGACACCGATCAGTCGGGCGGCAGCTCGGTGAACAGCATCTTTGAGTCGACTCCGGCTCTGCGGGTCCGGAACTGCATCACGAAGTAGATCAGCAGCCCGATCACGTAGAACACGCCGGCGTCGATGATCCCGTTGGTCTCCAGGTAGGTCAGGGCGCCACCGCCGTTGAGCGCGTTGACGATCGGCTTGACCACGGCGAAGATGTAGATCCAGACGGGGAACACGAGCCAGGCGGCGCCGATCCACGGCAGCGCCTTGCTAAACGGGGCGTTTCGGACCAGATCCGGTCGCCGCCAGCGCACCAGGATCGCGTTGATGCCGGGCAGGCACCAGGTGAAGATCGCCATCACGATCGAGAACCACGCGGTGCCCGCGAGATCGAGCTTGTGATCCGCCGTCGCCAGGAACGTCGGCAGCACCTTGTAGCTCTGCAGGAACAGGAACAGGGCCGTCAGCGCCAGGGTGGCGATGATCGCGTTCAGCGGCGCACGAAGCCGCTCCGAGACGCGGCCGAACCACTCGGGCATCTGCCGGTCCAGGCTCCAGGCGAGCTGCATGCGGCTGATGAAGTTGATGTACACGGGGCACAGCAGGAACGGGAACACCACCCCGCCGAGCGAGATCAGCGCCCAGATCGGCCACAGCGCCTTGTTGGCGACCACCGCCAGCAGCGGCATCGCGTTGGGCTGACCGAGCGGCAGCGCGATGTTCGTGTTGAAGCCCCAGTAGCTCGCGCCCCAGCTGACGTTGGTGTCAAAGCCGAAGTGGCTGGAGATCGCGTCGACGTAGACGGAGTTGGCCAGCACCCCGATCAGCAGCGCGCCCAACAGCGCGACCACCACGCCGCGGCGAACGTTGCCCCGCACCTCGCCGGCGATGTAGGCGGAGTACTGGAAGCCGATGAACTGGAACAGCAGCACGGACAGCATCAGCGGGAACACGGAGGTCGAGAAGATCTTCGAGATGAACCCGCCGCCACCGGTGGACACGAACGCGGCCCGCCCCGAGTCGGCGATCTTCTGCGCCGTCACGCCGCCGGTGTAGTGGGGCAGGTTGTGGATGAAGCTGCCGCGGTGCGTGAACAGCAGCCCGAACACGAACATCGCGATGAAGCAGGCGACGCCGAAGCCCGCCAGCGCGGTCACGACGCGGTGGAACTGGCGCGTGGGCAGCACGCACACGACCGCGATCCCGATCAGCACCACGATCGAGGCGATGAACCCGGGGGTGCCGGTGATCGACCCGGTCGAGTCGGTGAACCACGAGTTGGCGCCCGAGAAGCCGCCGGCGCCGATGCCGATGATGCGCGCGGTGATCTGCAGGTTGCGCAGCACCAGCGGCACCTCGAAGGCGATGATCAGCACCGACGCGATCACCAGCGTCCAGGACTCCATCCAGCCAAGCGCCGGGTGCAGGATCCGGCTGGTGAACACGTAGTCGCCACCCGAGCGGGGCATCACCGAGGTCAGGGAGGCGAAGATCAGCGCCAGCAGGATGCAGAACAGCCCGGCGATGATCGCCGCCCAGCCGTAGGCGGAGAAGGGGCCGATCTTCCACATCGGCTCGCCGGTCAGCGAGTAGAAGATCGGATACAGCGTCAACCCCACCCCGACGAACGCGGCGACGTTGAAGAACAGCGCGTTGGTTACCGAGACGTTGCGAACCAGCCCGGAGGACTGGCGCACGAATAGCTTCGGCGTGGTGCTGGCCGCGGCCGCCGACGGCTCTGTGGTGGCGTCTGACACAGCCTCTCCCGGTTCGAAGTGACGACGGCGGCCACACTACCACCGGCGCGAGCGCCCGCCAAGGCGCCAAGGCGTCCTCGGCGAAGGCGCGATCAGTCCAATTCGTACAAGCTCTGATCGCGCTCGGGGGCCAGCCACGGCGCGAGCTCCAGAAGCGTGGCGACCGGCAGTCCGACGACCCCCAGATAGTCGCCCTCGACGCGTGTCACGAGCGTCGCGCCGATGCCCTGGACGGCGTAACCGCCGGCGCGCCCGCGCCACTCACCGGTGGCCACGTAGGCGTCGATCGCCGCGGGATCGAGCCGCCTGAACTCGACCACGGTGCGGGCGGCTGCGGTGCGCACGCGTGGCGGCGAGCCGGGCTCGATCAGGCAGAGTCCGCTGTAGACCGCGTGCTCGCGCCCGCCCAGCGCCGTCAGCATCCGCGCGGCGTGATCGGCGTCGCGCGGCTTGCCGTAGATCGCCGCGCCCAGCGCGACGACCGTGTCGGCGCCCAGGACTGGCAGCGGCGTCTCGCCGGGCGCGACGGAGGTGGCCACGGCCGATGCCTTGCGGTGCGCGTTCTCCAGCACGACCTCGGGCGGAGGTCCTTCGGTCAGCTCCTCCACGTCGGCCGCGCGGATCTGAAACCGCGCCCCGATCTGTTCAAGGATCGCGGCGCGCTGCGGCGACGCCGAGGCGAGGATCAGCGAAGGTCTGAGAAGAACAGCGACACCTCGCGCGCCGCCGACTCGGGCGCGTCGGACCCGTGGACCATGTTCTGGCCGACGGCGATCGCGTAGTCGCCGCGAATCGAGCCGGTGCCGGCCTGCAGCGGGTTGGTGGCCCCGATCACCTGGCGTGCGGCGGTGATCGCGGATTCGCCCTCCAGCACCATCGCGACCAGCGGGCCGGAGGTGATGAAGGCGACCAGCTCCTCGTAGAACGGCTTGCCCTCGTGCTCGGCATAGTGGCGCGCGGCCAGCTCGCGCGTCATCGTCATCAGCTGGAGCGCTACGACCCTCAGGCCCTTGCGCTCGAACCGGGCGATGATCTCGCCGGTCAGGTCGCGGGCGAAGGCGTCGGGCTTGACGAGGATCAGCGTGCGCTCCACGGGTGAGTGCTCCTTGGATGGTGCCGGTCTCCGCGACGCGGCGATTTGTCTTGTCAGGGGGTCGGCGTCTGCTCGGCGGCGGGCTGCTCGGAGCCCTCCAGCTGCTGCCGGCGGCGGCGCCGGCTGGCGGTCGGCGCGGGGATGCCGATCTCGGCCTCGCAGAACGGGCACATCTTCCACATCGGGTCCAGCGGCCGTCCGCACGCATGGCACGGGTCCTTGAGCTTGCGCATACAGTTGGGGCAGCGCAGGTAGTCACGCTCGACCTCGTGGTCGCAATGCGGGCAGAGGTGGTAGCCGAGCTCGGCCAGCCTGGCCTCCGCGGCCTGCATCTCCAGGTCGCGCTCGCGCACGTCGTCCAGGAACTCGGGCGGGCGCACGATCATGTACACGATCGTCCCGACGTAGGGGAAGAACGAGGCCAGCGTGGCGCAGCCCACCAGCAGCGGATCGCCGATCCGCCGGCGCGCGTCGGCGTAGGTCCAGTAGACCAGCGCCAGCCAGATCACGACCAGGAACAGGATCACCAGCTCGACGGCCAGCTTCAGGGCGCTGTTGTGTATCCCGAAGATTGCGTAGGGCATGAAGCAGGCGAGTTTAGTGGCACCGCGCGCTGGCGGCGCCTATCAGATACGCCGTCCGCCGCCGGGTTCCTGCCGTCCTTCGCACCCAGGGCACTACAGAAAGACGCGGCCGAACAGATAGCCGATCGCGAAGAAGATCAGGATCACGGCCGCGACCGTGACCGCCACCAGCGCGATCATCTTCAAGAACGGCGGTTGGTCGTCACGCATCGTCAGCTGCTACATCGTCGAGGCGCGGGCGCGGCGCCCGCCGCTGAGTAGATCCGCGATCAGGTACAGCGACCCGGCGGCCACCACCACTCCGCCGGGCCCGGCCAGCTCCCGCCCCCGGGCCAGCGCCGGCAGCGGCTCGGCGACCACCTCGGAGGGCGGTCCGCCGAGCTGGCGGGCGAGCGATTGGAGCGTCGGCGGCGGCAGGGCGCGTGGATTCTGACTGCTCGCCCCCC
>JBOGYE010000141.1:0-3365 GCA_050696635.1 Solirubrobacteraceae bacterium
CCGCGAGGGCGCGCCCGTGCTGGCGCTGCTCGGCGCCGGCGTTCAGGCGCGATCGCACCTGCGGGCGCTGGCGGGCGTGCGGCCGTGGCGGACGGTGCGCGTCTACGCGCCGTCGCGCGCTCATGTGGAGACGCTGCGCGAGCTAGCGCCCGCGCCGCTGGTCGCCGCCCGTTCGGCGCAGGAGGCGGTTCACGACGCCGACGTGGTCGTGACCGTCACCAGCTCGCACACACCGGTGCTCGAGCACGCCTGGTTGAAGGCCGGCGCGCACGTCAACGCGGTCGGCGCCAGCCAGCCATCCGCGCGGGAGCTGGAGACCGCTACCGTCGCGGCCGCGGCGCTGTTCTGCGACAGCCGCGAATCGCTGGTGCACGAGGCCGGGGAGTTTGCGCTCGCGGTCCGCGAGGGCAGGATCGCGGGGGAGACCCACATCCGCGCGGAGCTTGGGGAAGTTGTGGCCGGCCTACGCCCGGGGCGCCGCGACGCCCGCGAGCTGACGCTGTTTCGCTCGCTGGGGATCGGTGTCGAGGACCTCGCCGCCGCGCGGACCGCTGTCGCCGCGGCGCGCGAGCGCGGCATCGGCATCGAGGTGGCGCTGTGATCGAATTGGAGGCGGTCCTCGATGCGCGCGAGCGGATCGCTGACGTCGCCGTGCGCACGCCACTGATCCGCCTTCACGACGTCGGCGCCGGAGGCGAGATCCACCTCAAGCTGGAGACCCTGCAACCGATCGGCTCGTTCAAGATCCGCGGCGCGGCCAACGCGATCCGTGCCGCTTTGCCTGAGCGGCTCGCCGCCGGGCTGTTGACCGCGAGCGCGGGCAACATGGCGCAGGGCGTCGCCTGGGTGGCACGCGAGCTGGGACTGCCGGCGACGATCGCGGTCCCCGAGCACGCGCCGCGGGCGAAGCTCGACGCGATCGAGCGGCTCGGCGGCACCGTGCTGTCCATGTCCTACGACGACTGGTGGCAGGCGCTCGAGACCGGCCGCATCGACGGGCACGAGGGGCTGTTCGTGCACCCGGTCGCCGACGACGCGGTGATGGCGGGCAACGGCACGATCGGGCTGGAGATCCTGGAGGACCTGCCTGACGTGGACGCGGTCGTGATCCCGCTCGGCGGCGGCGGCCTGACGGCAGGAATCGCCTCCGCGGTCAAGGCACTGCGGCCCCAGACGCGGATCGTGACCGCCGAGCCGGCGACCGGAGCCGCCCTGTGCGCCGCGTTCGCGGCCGGCCGTCCGGTCGATGTCGCATATCAGCCCTCGTTCGTCGACGGCTCGGGCAGCCGCCGGGTGCTGGAGGCGATGTGGCCGCGGCTTGCGCGACTCGTCGACGCCACGGTCGCCGTCTCGATCGAGGACACGCGCGCGGCGGTCAGGCTGCTGGCACAGCGCGCGCGAGTGATCGCCGAGGGGGCCGGGGCGCTCGCGACGGCCGCGGCGCTGGCCGGCGAGGCGGGGACGGGCAGGATCGCGTGCGTGGTCTCCGGCGGCAACATCGATCTGGCGACGCTGAGCGAGATCCTGGCGGACTGAGGAGCCCTGAGATCCGCACGGAGCTCAGCCCGCGGTCACCGATGCCAGCCCGGCCAGCAGCCGGTCGACCTCCTCGGCCGTGTTGTAGTGGATGAAGCCGATCCGGACCGCCTGCTGGTCATAGCCCAGTCGCCGGTAGAGATCCAGCGCGTACCACGAGTCGTGCGCCCAGACGCCGATCCGCTGGGCCGCCAGCGTCGCCGCCACGCCGGCGGCGGGCACGCCCTCGACGTTGACCAGGAAGGTCGGTACGCGGCCCGTCATCGTCGGCAGTCCGTAGGTGCTCACGCGATCGGTGAGGCCCGCCAGGAAACGCTCGCCGAGCGCGCGCTCATAGGGAGCGATCGCGGCGAAGCCGCCGATCGAGTCAAGGTAGGCGAAGGTCGCGTCCAGGCCGGCCAGCAGCTCGTATGGGAGCGTGCCGGTGGAAAACCGCCGCCCGAGCGGGTCCATCGGCGCCGGGCGCGCCTTGTACGGCCGCCAGCGCTCGGTCACCTCGGCACGGCCGTACGCGATCCCGAGGTGCGGCCCGCAGAACTTGTACGGCGAGCACAGCAGCACGTCGGCGTCGATTGCGCGCACGTCGATCGGCTCGTGCGCTGCAAAGTGCACGGCGTCGACCCACGCCAGCGCGCCCGCCTCGTGCGCCATCCGGCAGACGCGTGCCGCGTCGACGACGGTGCCGACGGCGTTGGACGCCCATGCGAACGCCACCACCCGGGTGCGCGGCGACAGCTTCGCGGCCAGATCCTCGAGGTCGAGCGTCGTGTCGTCGCGCAGCTCGATGTGGCGCACGACCAGCTCCCGATCGTGGGCGAGCTCCAGCCACGGAGCGACGCCGCCGTCGTGGTCGGCGCTCGACACCAGGATCTCGTCGCCGGCGGCGAAATCGCGCCCGGCGGTGCGGCTGAACGCGAAGTTCAGCGAGGTCATGTTCGCCCCGAACGTCACCTCCTCGGGGTCGCAGCCCAGAAAGCGTGCCGCGCCGCCCTCGGCCGCCGTCAGGATCTCTCCGGCCCGGCGGCTGGTGTCGTAGCCGGCGCCAAGGTTGGCGCTCGCCTCCCGCAACGCCCGCGTGATCGCGGCGGCGACCTCGTCTGGAACCTGCGAGCCGCCTGGAGCGTCGAGGAATGCGAACTCGTCGGCCAACGCTGAGAAGCGCCTGCGGATGCTCTCGAGGTCGAGCTTTTGGTTAAGCGTTGGGGTCACTGGCGGCTCCTTGGTTGCGCGGCATGCACAGGCATGGTTTTATCGCCGCACCAGAGCAGAGGTCGAGGAGAGGGTCCTACAACGATGTCCGTTCGCGTCAGTCGCAGCGCTCAGGCCAGCTGGCAGGGAACCGTACCGCAGGGCGGCGGCCGGATCGCGCTCGGCAGCGGCGCCTACGAGGGCGCCTTCACGCTGCGCAACCGCGTCGAGGACGTGCAGCGCGGCACCAACCCCGAGGAGCTGATCGCCGCCGCCGAGGCGGGCTGCTTCACGATGTCGCTCGCCAACCTGCTCGAGGAGGCGGGGTCGCCGCCGACCGATCTGCGCACCACCGCGCGCGTGCGCCTCGAGCAGTTGCCCGAGGGATTCCGGATCACGCGCATCTCCATCACCACCGAGGGCGAGGTGGCGGGCATCGATGCGCAGCGGTTCGCGGCGCTCGCCGAGCAGGCTAAGGCCACCTGTCCGGTGTCGTTGGCGCTGGCGGGCACCGAGATCGCTTTGGAGGCGACGCTGAAATGAGTTTCGACATGCAGGCGGTTGACCCTCGCGTCGCGAATCTGAGAGGGTCCCCGCCACCGAGCCCGGATGCGCTCGGTCAGTACGTCACACGCACGTGA
>JBOGYE010000142.1:0-8920 GCA_050696635.1 Solirubrobacteraceae bacterium
TGTTCCCGATCGTGTTCCTGGGGGCGATCCGGATCGGCGCGGTGCCGGTCCCGGTCAGCCCGCTGGACCGCGATCAGAACTTCCGCCACTTCGTCGCGGACTCCTACGCCGAGCTGGTCGTGACCGATGCGCCACTGCTGGAGCGCCTGCGCGCGGCGCTCGGCGGCCGGGAGCTTCGCTGGCTGGTGCGCGGCGGAGAGGGCCCCGGCGTGACCGAGCTCGACGCGGGCCTGGCCGCGCAGTCCGACGAGCTCGACGCGGTGGCGACGCATCCGGAGGACCCGGCCTTCTGGCTCTACAGCTCGGGCTCGACCGGCAGGCCGAAGGGCGTCGTGCACCTCCAGTACGACATCGAGGTCACCTGCCGCTGCTACGCGCGGGGCGTGCTGGGGCTGTCCCCCGACGACGTCTGCTTCTCGACCACGAAGCTGTTTCACGCCTACGGGCTGGGCAACGGCCTGTCGTTCCCGCTGTCCTGCGGCGCCACGGCCGTCTACATGGCCGGGCCGACGCGCCCCGAGCCGATTCTCGAGACGCTGTGTCGCCATCGACCGACGGTGTTCTTCTCGGTGCCCGGACTGTTTGGCGCGCTCGGGCGCGATCAGGGGGCGGCGCAGGCGCTGGGGTCGGTGCGGTTCTGCGTGTCGGCGGCGGAGCCGTTGCCGGCTGCGACGATCGAGCAGTGGCGGTCGCGATTCGGGCTTGAGATCGTCGACGGGATCGGTTCGACCGAGATGCTGCACATCTACTGCTCCAACCGGCCGGGGGAGATCGTGCCGGGCACCTCTGGCCGTCCGGTGCCCGGCTACGAGCTGCGGCTGGTGGACGAGCTGGGGGCGGTGCTCGTCGGCCCGGCCGTCGGCGAGCTGCAGGTGCACGGCGACTCGTGTGCGGCGTTCTACTGGCACCAACAGGAGAAGACCCGGAGCTCGATGCTCGGCGGCGGCTGGTTCGCCAGCGGCGACCGTTACGAGCGCCGCGAGGACGGCGTGTACGCGTACGTCGGGCGGGTCGACGACATGCTCAAGGTCGGCGGCCTGTGGACCTCGCCGATCGACATCGAGCAGGTGCTGATCGAGCATCCACGCGTGATGGCGGTGGGGGTGGTTGGGATCACCGCCGGCGACGTCACCCGGATCGCCGCCTACGTGGAATGCGAGGGCGGTCCCGGCGACGATGCGCTGGCCGATGAGCTGCGCGCGCTGTGCAAGGCGCGCCTGCGCCGCTACGAGTACCCGCACGTGGTCACGTTCGTGGCGCGCCTGCCGCGCACGCTGACCGGCAAGGTGCAGCGGTTTCGCCTGCGCGAGTGGGCCGCCGGAGGCGGGCCGCCGGACGGCACGTCGACGGTCACGGACGGCGACGCCGAAGCCGACGCCCGCCGGTAAGCGTCCCACGCGCTGGCCGGCCGGGGACGGTTGGGACGTTCACCGTCCTGGGAAGGGTCAACGTCCCACACGATCTGGCGGCGGTCGCGCGTGGGACGTTTCCCGTGCGCGACTGACGGGATTCAGGCGTCCGCCATGAACCCGACGATCGCCGCGACCACCTCGGCACGGTGCTCGAGGTGCGGGCTGTGACCGCCGGGCAGCACGAGCGTCCGCGCGCCCGGCACGCGCGCCTGGATGCGATCCGCCTGAGCGAGCGTGCCGTAGGGATCGTCGGCGCCCTGGATCACGAGCGTCCGCGCGGTCACGCGCGCGAGCTCCGCGTCCAGGGTCCAGCTCGCGAACTCCGGATCCAGCCACACGTCGCACCAGCCCCAGAAGGCCGCGTCGACGTCGTCGTGGTAGCGCGCCATCCGCTCGCGCAGCGAGCCGTCCAGATAGTCCCTGCGGGTGCCGCGGATAGCCTCGACCGTCAACGGTTGCACGAACACATGAGGCGCCAGCAGCACCAACCCGGCCACCGGATGGTCGGCGGCGTGGATCAGCGCGATCGAGGCGCCGTCGCTGTGGCCGACCAGGAATGGGTCGATCAGGCCCAGCCGCTCGCGCACTAAAGGCAGCACCCGCAGCGCCTCGTCGTGGAAGAAGGCCGGCGTGCGCGGCTGCGCGGGCGGCGCCGAGCGCCCGTGCCCGAAACGAGAGAAGGCGACCACCCGGCGGCCGGTCGCGTCCTGGAGATCCTGCGGCAGCCCGCGCCACAGCTCGATCGAACCCAGGCCCTCGTGCAGCAGCAACAGCGCCGGGAGGTCCGCAGCTCCCGGCAGGTCGAGCAGCTCGATCCTCCGGCCGTCGATCGCGAGCTTGTCGCCGGCGGCTGCGCTCATGCTGGCCGTGGCCGTGGCCGCACCGCGATGCGCACGTCGACCAGCGCGCACAGCCGCTCGCGGTCGTCCGTGAACTCGTGCGACCACAGCCACTCGCGCTCGTCGTGGCCGCGGCAGGCGGCGGCGACGTGAACGGTGCCCTCGGTCACCGGGCGCAGGAAGTGGGCCGCGTTGCTCAGCCCCGAGACCGTCATCCCGTCACGCCAGACCGCGGCGCCGGTGGCGACCGACGCGATCGTCTCGGCCACGGCGGAGTAGATCCCGCCGTGCAGCAGCCCGAGCGGCTGCCTGAGGTTGTCTCGGACGGCGAAGCTGACCTCGGCGTGCTCGGTGCTCAGCGCCACCCACTCCAGGCCGAGGAAGCCCTCGAAGCTGCGCTCCAGCGCCAGCAGCGGCTCGGGCAGGGTCCCGCTGCCCCACGGCGAGCCGGCGCTCACCGCGCGCCGCCCAGCACGACCGACTTGGTCTCGGTGTAGAAGTCCAGCGCCTCGGCACCGTGCTCCTTGCCGTAGCCGCTTGACTTCCAGCCGCCGAACGGGAGCTCGTCGTAGACCTTGGTGCGGGAGTTGATCCACGTGTAGCCGGCCTCGATCCGCTCCGCCGCCGCTCGCGCCCGCGCCAGGTCCCGCGTCCACACCGATGAGCCGAGCCCGTACTGGGAGGCGTTGGCGCGCTCGATCGCCTCGTCGAGATCGCGCACGCGCCAGACCGGCAGCGCCGGGCCGAACACCTCCTCGGTCGCCATCGCGCAGTCGTGCGGCGGGTCGGCGATCACCGTCGGCGCGTAGAAGAAGCCCCCGTCGAGCTCGGGGTCGTCCGTCGGCGGGCGACCGCCGGCCAGCAGGGTTCCGCCGGCGGCGAGCGTGCGGTCCACCTGCGATGCGACCCGCTCGCGTGCGGCGGCCGTGTGCAGCGGCCCCATCTGGGACCCCGATGCGACGCCGCGGCCGACCTTCAACCGCGCCGCCTTGGCCGCGACGGCCTCGATCACGCGGTCGGCGACCGACTCGAACACGTACAGGCGCTTGACCGCCAGACACGCCTGGCCGCAGTTGTAGAAGCGACCCATCGAGGCGGCGCTGGCCGCCGCGTCCAGGTCGGCGTCGTCGCAGACGATCATCGGGTCAGACCCGCCCAGCTCGAGCGTGAGGCGCTTGCACCCCCGCGCGGCGGTGGCCATGATCTGCTCGCCGACGGGCGTCGAGCCCGTGAAGGCGACCTTGCGCACCCCGGGGTGCGCCACCAGCGCCGCGCCGGTGCCGGGTCCGTCGCCGGTCACGACGTTGAAGACGCCCGCCGGCAGTCCGCCCTCGCCCAGCAGCTCGCAGAGGCGCAGCGTCGTCAGCGGGGTCGTGTCGGCGGGCTTGGCGACGACCGTGTTGCCGGCCACCAGCGCCGGCGCGAGCTTGTTGCACAGAAGCGTCGTGGGGAAGTTCCACGGCACGATCGCGGCCACGACCCCCAGTGGGCGCCGCAACACGACCCCGTCCACGCCCGGGTCAAGGCCCGGCGCGTGGAACCCACGCAGCGCCTTGGACAGCCCGGCGTAGTGGCGCAACGTCTCGACCGCGCGGGTCAGCTCGATCCGGCTGTCGCGCAGCGTCTTGCCCTGCTCGCGCGTGAGCAGCGGCACGAGCTCGTCCAGGTGGGCCTCGAGGTGGGCGGCGGCCTGCGCCACCAGAGCCCCGCGCGCCGACACCGCCAGCGCCGACCAGTCCGCGAACGCGCGTGCCGCGGCGCCGACAGCGAGGTCGACGTCGGCGGCGGTCGCGGAGGCGACCCGGGCGAACACCTCCCCGGTCCCCGGGTCGGTGATCGGCAGCGACTCGCCGGAGTTGGCGCGCTCACGCCCATCGACGAACGCGCCGGCAAAGGCGGCGACGGTGTCGGTGGTCATGCGCCGACGAACTCCGGCGCGCGCTTCTCGCTGAAGGCGGTCAGCCCCTCGTGCGCGTCAGCGGAGCGAAACAGGCCCTCGATCAGCTCGCGCTCCAGCGCAAGGCCCTGCCCCATCGGCCGATCGACGCCCTCGTAGACCGCGCGCTTGATCTGAGCGAGCGCCAGCGGCGGCAGCCCCCGCAGCGCGGCGAGCTGCTCGTCGAACGCGGCCTGATCGTCGAGCACCCGCGAGAGGACTCCCAACTGTGCCGCCTCCTGCGGCGACAGCTGGCGGCCGGTGGCCAGCAGGTCCAGCGCCGGGCCGACGCCGATCAGCCGCGGCAGCCGCTGCGTGCCGCCGTTGCCCGGCAGCAGGCCGAGCGTGACCTCGGGCGTCCCCAGCCGCCAGCGGCCGTCGATCGCCCAGCGCAGGTCGCAGGCCAGCGCGATCTCCAGGCCGCCGCCGAGCGCGTGGCCGGCCAGGCAGGCGACGAACAGCTTGCGCGAGCGCGCGATCGACTCAAGCGCCTCGTGGGCGACGCGGATCATCTGCATGTTGGCCTGCACGTCATTGGCCAGAAAGGCCTTGATGTCGGCGCCGGCGCAGAAGAACCGATCGCTGGCCGAGCGCACCACGACCACGGGCGTGCGGTCGTCGGCGTCGGCGTCGCGCACGGCCTGCGCCAGTTCGCGCATGAATTCGATCGCGTAGGAGTTGGCGGGCGGGCTGTCGAGCGTGACGGCGCCGTCCGCGTAGGAGACGGCCATCACGCCAGCCCTCCGACCACGACCGACTTCATCTCGACGTAGGAGTCAAGCGCCTCGATCCCGTGCTCCTTGCCGAACCCCGAAGCCTTGACGCCGCCGAACGGGAGCTCGTCGTAGCCGTAGTGGATCTGGTTGACCCAGGTCATCCCCGCCTCGATCTCGACGGCGGCGCGGTGGATCAGGCGCGCGTCGTGGGTCCAGATCGAGGAGCCCAGGCCGTAGGGGGTGTCGTTGGCGCGCGCGAGCGCGTCGTCGAACTCCGTGAAGCGCAGCACCGGCAGAACCGGCCCGAACACCTCTTCGGTCATCACCCGCGACTGCGACGACGGCTCCGCGATCACCGCCGGCTCAAGGAACCAGCCGTGCTCATTTGATCCCGTGCCGCCACCGATCAGCAGCTCCCCGCCCGACGCGACGCCGCTCTCGATCTGCGCCACCAGCTCGTCGCGCGCGGCGCGGGTGTGGATCGGCCCCATCCGCAGCCGCGGCTTCTCGGCCTTCACGGTCCCGTCGCCCGGCTCGTAGCGCGCCACCCGCTCCACCAGCGCCGACACGAACGCGTCATAGACCGAGTCGTGCACGAACACGCGCTTGCAGCCCAGGCAGGCCTGGCCGGCGTTCCAATAGCGGCCGATGATCACCGCCTTGACGGCCGCATCGACGTCGGCGTCGGCGCACACGATCACCGGGTCAGAGCCGCCCAACTCCACCGACACGCGCTTGAGCTGGCCGGCAGCGCGCGCCGCGACGTGCCGGCCGACCGCGGTCGAGCCGGTGAACGCGACCCGGCGCACATCCGGATGACCGACCAGCGCGTCGCCGATCTCGCCGCCGCGGCCGGTCACCACGTTCAGTACCCCGTCAGGGACGCCGGCCTCGGAGAACAGGCGCGCCACCTCGAGCGTCGCCAGCGGCGTCGTCTGAGCGGGCTTGGCGACGACCGTGTTGCCCATCGCCAGCGCCGGCGCGACCTTGGTGCCGAGCAGCGTCAGCGGGAAGTTGTAGGGCGTGATCGCCGCGCAGACCCCGACCGGGCGACGGATCACCATCCCGTACGCGGGCCCGAACGCCGAGGGCAGCTCCTGGTGGGCGCCGCGGACCTTGGTGGCCGCCTCGGCGTAGAAGCGCACCCCGTGGGCGAGGTGGGTCACCTCGCCGGCGGCCTCGGCCAGCGGCTTGCCCTGCTCGGAGGTCAGGATCGCGCCCAGGTCCGAGGCGTTGTCGGCGATCAGGTCGGCTGCGCGCGCGAGGATCGAGGCGCGCTTCTCGACATCGGTTCGGGACCACTCTCGCAGTGCCCTGGCGGCGGTTGTGACCGCCAGTTGCACGTCCTGCGGCGAGGCGGCGGGCACGGTGTCGACGATCTCCTCGGTCGCGGGGTTGACGACCTCGATCTGCGCGTGGGCGCTCGCCCCGCGCCACTCCCCGCCGATCAGCATCTCAGGCAACTTCGCTCCTCTCGCTCGTCCGGCCGGCGGTTGCGTACCGCCTGGCGAAATCCTGATACTCGGCCCAGGCGGTCCGGGTCCAGCGCTGCGCCGAGCCCGCCAGCGGCTTCTTCTCCACCGCCGGCACGCCCGCCGCCAGCACTGCGGAGGCGACGCTCGCTCGCTCGGCGACGACCGCGCCCGCGGCGATCATCGCGCCGGCGCCGACGTGCGCGCGCTGAAGGACGATTGCGCCCATCCCGATCAGCGCCCCGTCCTCGATCTCGCAGCCCTCGAGCAGGGCGCCATGGCCGACCACGACGCGGGCGCCCAACAGCGTGGGGAGATCCTCGGCGCAGTGGATCACGACGTTGTCCTGGATCGAGCACTCGGGCCCGATCTCGATATGCGACGTGTCGCCGCGCAGCACCGCGCCGAACCAGACGTTGGCGTGGTCGCCGACGCGCACGTCGCCGGCCAGCACCGCCGTCGGGGCCAGGAAGACGTCCTCGCCGATCGTCGGCGCGATCCCGTCGAGCTCGATCAGCGTCGCCATCGGGCTCTCGGGCTGAACTCGCTTGACTGCACCGACGAGAGACTATACGATGTCGGCCGTAAGTCAAGTGTCATACGTGATCGCCATCCCAGCGCAACAGCTCGCGCCTCTGACCGAGGAGCAGGTGAAGGCCCACCTGGCCGCCGGCAAGCTGGTCGAGGGCGTTGCGCACATGTCGCCCAAGTACCTGGACGGGATCCGCCGGATCCTGATCGTGTCGGCAGACACCGAGTTCGTCTCGGCGCCCTCCTACCTGCGCGCGGCGCAGCACGCGCCGGCGCTCAACAACTTCGGCTCGGCGATGTCGATCATCCAGGACGAGCTCGCCCACGCCCACATCGGCTACCGCCTGCTCGGCGATCTCGGCGTCGACATGGACCGGCTGATCTACGAGCGTCCGGCGGCCGAGTTCAAGTACCCGTATGCGTTCGACGTGCCGCTTGACTCCTGGGTGGAGCTGGTGTGCGCCAACGCGCTGTATGACCAGGCGGGCTTCGTGCTGCTCGGCGACGTGCACGAGTGCAGCACCTTCGGGCCGTGGAAGCGCGCGCTGGCGAAGGTCGACAAGGAGGAGACCTTCCATCTGCGCCACGGGCGCACCTGGCTGCGCAAGCTCGTCGCCGATCCGGACGGGCGCGCCGAGGTGCAGGCCGCGCTCGACTGGATGTTCTTCCTGACGCTCGAGTGGTTCGGGCTGCCCGACGATCGCAAGCGCCACGCCGAGCAGCTCGACTACGGCTTCAAGGGAAAGTCCAACGACCAGCTGCGCCAGGCCTGGATGGCCGAGGTCGTGCCGTTCATGCAGGAGATCGGGATCCGCGTGCCGGCGCACTTGGACGACGAGCGCGGCGAGTACGCGATCGACTGCCCGTTCCCCGCGCGCTTCGATGAGCAGCGGCGCGCGTGGCTGCTCGACGACGGGCCGATCGGCTGGGACGAGGTGACCGCGCGGTGGCGCGCACGCGGGCCGATGAA
Source organism: Solirubrobacteraceae bacterium (assembly GCA_050696635.1). Classification (GTDB taxonomy): domain Bacteria; phylum Actinomycetota; class Thermoleophilia; order Solirubrobacterales; family Solirubrobacteraceae; genus Palsa-465. The sequence continues at coordinate 7,877 of JBOGYE010000142.1, forward strand.
CGCCGACTACGTAGCCACGCTGCAGCGGGGCTACCGCACCACTCGATTGCGCAGCGCGGCGTGAGCGCGATCGGCGAGCGGGCCGTGGAGGCCCGCATCTGGGAGTCGCTGCGCCACGTCGAGGACCCGGAGATCCCGGTGTCGGTGCTCGGGATGGGGCTGATCGTGTCGGTCGTCTACCGCCCGCACGATCGCGCCGCGGCGCTGCAGATCACGTTCACGGCGATGGGCTGCCCGGCGACCGAGTTCATCGAGGACGACATCCGCGCGGCGCTGCTGGCGGACTCCGAGATCGACAGCGTCGAGATCGAGGTCGTCTGGGATCCGGTCTGGACCAAGCAGCGGATCCGGTCAGACGCGCGCGCGACGATGCGCGAGCTGGGGATCGTCGTATGAGTCGCGCGGGGGAGACCGTCTGGGAGGTGTTCGCGCGCCGCGAGTACGAGCTGCCGCTGCACCACGTCGGCACGCTGACCGAGTCAGATGAGGATCTGGCGCTTGTGTCGGCGCGCGCGATCTATGACGAGCAGCCGTGGATCGAGATGATCATCGTCCCGCGCGATCAGATCAGGGCGGCGATCCGCGCATGAGCGCGATGCCCGCGGGGCTTGACGCCGCGACCGCGACGGTGGTCTCGCTCATCGAATCGCTGGCGGATAACAAGTCAGCGCTCGGGCGTCGCTACGCCGAGTGGGCGGTCAGCGCGCCGACGATCGAGTCGGCGGTCGCGCTGGCGGCGATGGCGCAGGACGAGCTCGGCCACGCTCGCTCGACCTACCCGGTCCTCGCCAAGCTCGGGATGGCGCGCGAGGACGAGGGGGTGGGCGGCGGGCAGTCACTCGCCGTGCTGTCGCGCGAGCTGCCCGACTGGGCTTCGGTGATCGCCGCCAACGCGGTGATCGACGGGACCCTGACGACGTTCGTCACCGGCGCGCGCGACAGCAGCATCGAGCCGCTCGCGCAGCGGGCGCGCAAGATCCTGCAGGAGGAGGGCGCGCACCGCATCCACGCCGAGGCGTGGCTGCGGCGCATCTGCCGCGCCGG
>JBOGYE010000143.1:0-2686 GCA_050696635.1 Solirubrobacteraceae bacterium
GCGGCGCACACCCCGACCGGCTGGCGGATCGTCTCGGCGTCGATGTTGCGGCTGACGTCCTCCAGGATCCGGCCCTGCATCGTGGTCGGCACGGCGCACGCCGCCTCGACCATCTCGATCATCCGTCCGACCTCGGCGCGCGCGTCGCCGATCGTCTTGCCCATCTCGTTCGTGATCGAGACCGCCATCTCCTCGGTCCGCGCGGCCAGCCGCTCACGCAGCGCAAACAGCTTCTGCGAGCGCCCGATCGTCGACACCGCGCGCCACTCGGCCAGGCCCTCGCGGGCCGCGCGGACGGCGGCGTCCACGTCGCCCGCGCCCGATAGCGGCACCCGCGCGAGCACCTCGCCGGTCGCGGGACGCGTCACGTCCAGCTCGCCGGATGCGTGGCGCGCTGGCACGAAGCGGCCGGCGATGTAGTTGTCGATCAGGCGGGTGGCGGTGGCGGACATCGGCGCTCCTGCTCGGGTCTGGCGGTGGGTTTTGATCCACTGTAGAACCGCGTGCGCTGCCGCCGCGGATAGCCTTGCTGCGGTGTCGTTCTACATCACCACCGCGATCTCGTACGTAAATGGCGCGCCCCATCTCGGCCACGCCTACGAGGCGATCGCGACCGACGTGATCGCGCGCCACATGCGCCAGCGCCGCCGCGACGTGTTCTTCCTCACCGGCACTGACGAGCACGGCGAGCCGATCGCCGACGCGGCCGCCGCCCAGGGCGTCACGCCCCAGCAGCTCGCCGACGACAACGCCGCGCGCTTCCAAGAGATGACCCGGCAGCTGAACATCTCCAACGACTTCTTCATCCGCACCACCGATCAGCGCCACCAGCGCCGCGTACAGGAGGTGCTGGCGCGCGTACACGACAACGGGCACACCTACAAGGGTCTGTACGAGGGTTGGTACTGCCCGCGCTGCGCCGACTTCAAGGTCGAGAACGAGATCCTGGACGGCAACCTCTGCCCGATCCACACGATCGTCCTGGAGCGCCACCAGGAGGAGAACTGGTTCTTCAGGCTGTCGAGCTTCCAGGAGCCGCTGGAGCGCCTGTACGCTGAGCGAGCCAATTTCGTGCTGCCCCCGACCCGCTTCAACGAGGCGCGCGCGTTCATCGCATCGGGGCTGCAGGACGTGTCGCTGTCGCGCGCGAAGTTGAAGTGGGGGGTGACCGTCCCCTGGGATCCCGAGCACGTGTTCTACGTCTGGTTCGACGCGCTGCTGAACTACTACACGGCGCTCGGCTACGCCCGCGACGGCGAGGATCTGACCGAGCGCTACTGGCCGGCGAGCTTCCACATCATCGGCAAGGACATCCTCAAGTTCCACACCGTCTTCTGGCCGGCGATGCTGATGGCCGCCGGGATCGCCGTCCCGGAGCATGTGTTCGTGCACGGGTTCCTGCTCGGCGCCGACGGGCGCAGGATGTCCAAGTCGCTGGGCAACGGGCTCGACCCCGCCGAGGTGATCGACCGGTTCGGGACCGACCCGCTGCGCTTCTATCTGATGCGCGATGTCGCGTTCGGCGGTGACGGCGCCGTCGGGATCGACGCCGTGACGGTGCGCTACGAGCGCGAGCTGGCCAACGAGTACGGCAACCTCGCCAGCCGAACGATCGCGATGATCCACCGCTACCGGGACGGCACGATCCCCGACGCGTCCACCGATCCGACGCTGACCGCCGAGTTCGACGGCCTGGCGCGGCGCGTCTCGGGGCTGATCGATCGCGCCGAGGTGACGGCCGCGCTGGAGGAGATCTGGCAGCGGGTACGGCGCCTGAACCGCTACGTCGAGGAGCGTGCCCCATGGCAGCTGGCCCGCGACCCGGACCACGCCGCGGCGCTGGACCAGACGCTGGCGTCGCTGGCCGAGGGGCTGCGGGTCGTAACCGTGCTGCTGCACGCCTACATCCCGGAGACGACCGAACGACTGTTGACCGCGCTGACCGCCGCCCGCGGCGGCGTGCGCTTCGGGATCGAGGGGGCCGACTTCGCGGGGCGCAGCGGCGGCTGGGCGGTGGCGCAGATCGAGCCGCTGTTCCCGAAGATGAGCCCGCCCACCCAGCCCCCAGCCACCTGAACGACAGCCACACCCATCTGGCTCTGTGCGAGCCGGCCGACGAGCAGCTGGTCGCGGCCGCCGCGTCGGCCGGCGTGACCCGGATGCTGACGGTCGGGACCGACTCGGCCTCCTGCCGGGCCGCGCTTGCTGCGGCCGAGCGCTTCCCGCAGGTGTACGCGGCGATCGGGCGTCACCCCAACTCGGCGACCGGCTTTACCGATGCCGACCTGGCCGAGCTTGAGGCGCTGGCCGCGCACGAGCGCTGCGCCGCGATCGGCGAGACCGGACTGGACTACTACAGAGACCATGCGCCGCGCGTGGACCAGCGCCGCGCGTTCATCGCCCAGATCGAGCTCGCGCGGACGGCGGGCAAGCCGCTTGTGATCCACACCCGCGCGGCCGACGAGGACACGCTTGCGCTGCTGGACGAGCACGCCGCCGGCCTGCGCGTGATCCTGCACTGCTTCTCGATGAGCGCGCGGACGCAGGACTGCCTGGCCCACGAGGACTGGTGGCTGTCGTTCGCGGGCAACCTCACGTACCCCAGCGCCGGGGACCTGCGCGAGGCCGCGCGGCTGGTGCCCGCCGACAGGCTGCTGGTCGAGACCGATGCCCCGTATCTGTCTCC
>JBOGYE010000144.1:0-4421 GCA_050696635.1 Solirubrobacteraceae bacterium
AAAGCGAGATGCGCACCGGCCGAGCCGCGCCGGGCTCCCGAAGCCAGCACTGCAGCTCAACCGTCTGCTCGATCAACTCGTCGAGCTCGTACTCGTCCTCGCCGGCGAGCTCGCCGTAATCGTCGTCGTCGTCCTCGTGCCAGCTGCGGCGACCACGGCCATACCAGCGATCGTCAAACGGCGTCGTGCTCCACGTCTCGTGTACCTGGGCCAGACACAGCACCGCGTCGCAGTCTGCGTCCACCGCCGCCCAGCGCAGCGTGCTCGCGCGTCCGACGTCGTGACCCTTCAGCCGCTCCCACCCCAGGCCGCGCTCGGTGTACTCGTGATCCAGCAGGTAGACGAGCCGGCTCGGGGGATTGCCACGCGGGTTCTCGCGCCAGCCCGGCGCGGGTGCCGAGAAGTGCTCGGCGAGCAGCGCTTCGAGTGCGTGCACCGCCTCCGGCGGGGCGTCTGGCAGGTCCGCCGCGTCGGAGTCCCGGCGCAGCAGAAGGTTGTAGGTGAGCACGATCCGGTGGCCCGAGGTGACCGGCTTGACCTCGTGGCGGCAGTCGGCGTAGAAGGCGACGAACGACAGCGCCGCCTTGGAGCCGCGGTAGCTGGCGCGCCGGCCCTCGTGCGCGACGACGAGGCTGCCGCCGGTGAACCGCGACGGCAGCGTGACGACCAGCGTGGCGACCATCTCGTCGTCCTTCTCGGAGTCCTGGTGGGGGAGGAAGAACTGCCCGCGCGCGTACACCAGGAACGAATGAAGCTGTGCCTGCAGGCGCGATGTCGACGGCAGCCCGAGGTCGTCGCGTAGCGCCTCGAGCACCGGCTGCAGCGTTCGGCGCCACCGGCGCCCGTCGATCCGCACGCGGCTGCGCGGAACCTCCAACGTGTCGCGCACCCGGCGGTCCAGCAGCGTCTGCTCCCCCTGTCCGTAACGGGCCGGGCGCGCGATCTTGCACAGCGCCCGTGCCTGGTCGTCGGACACAGGGAGAATCAGACGCCCGACGCCCCGCACATCGACCTGAAGGTCGTCGGGCGGCGCGGTCGTGCGGACGCTGAACCAGCCGCGCGCGTCCAGTTCGCCGAGTAGGTGCGCCAGCCGCTGTCGCGCCTCCCCCGCCACAGCCGTGCTCAGTCTGGAACGCGGGGGACGGCCACTGCGGGATCGTAGCCCCGCCGCCGGTCAGGCGCCACCCGGCTGGATCCGTCCGACCGGTCAGCTTCCGCGGCCCCTGCGCCGTTGCCGTCTCGCCCGCTCGCGTCTGCGCGCAGGCGGCCATCCTCACCAGGAATTCGGCAAGGTTGGGATGCCCTACTACATAGCCGGGCCCCATGACGAGCCACGGCGCGTGATTGCGGCGCTGGAGCGGACCGTCGGCCGTGGTGGCTATCACTTCATCGTCCCGGCCAAGGAGCTCATCGGGAGCGACGGCTGTCTCTACGCCGCTTGACCGCCGACGTTGACGATCTCGACCACGCGGCGTAGCGCTGGAGCGCTGTCGGCTGACCGACGGCGAGCTGCCGCTCGACATGCCATCCGCAGGGTTGGGGTGCCGACAGGCTGACGAGCGGGCTTCCCTTGGGTGGATCGGAACGGGAGCAGGCAGGCAGGACGTATCCTGACAGGCTGTATAGGTCTGCATATAATAGGCGAAGCAATATTGTGGACCGCTACCACTGGAGACCTCGGGATCAGTTCGTCAACCGCGACGCTGACTTGGCCACGCTGGAGGCATGGTGGGAGCACTCGACCCGGGATGCGATGGCGCTGGTGGGGCGCCGCCGGGTGGGCAAGTCATGGCTGCTCAGGCGATTTGCCGACGGCAAGCCGGCCGTCATCCTCGTTGCCGACAGGCGGTTGTTGAGCACCCAGATGGCGCGCTTTGCGGAAGCGCTGGCGCCGGCGCTCGGCGTACGCCCAGACGTCTCCGGCCTATCTGAGCTCATCACGCTGCTCTACCAACTCGGCAGCGAGCACAAGGTTCTCGCGGTCATCGACGAGTTCCCATTGCTGGTGCCGGATGGGCGAGCTCGCGACGAGAGTTTGACCGAAATCCAGGCAGTGATGGAGGAGCATCGCGATGCCTCGCAGACCAAGCTAATGCTGTGCGGCTCCTTCGTCGGACAGATGGAGGCGCTGTTTGCCTCCCGAGGGCCACTGCACGGGCGACTGCGCCGCCTGGACATCTGGCCACTTACGTTCGCCGAGAGCAAGACGATGATGTCGGCCTCGGACACGCCGGCGGAGCGCATTGCCAGATATGCGATCGCGGGTGGCATGGCCAGGTATCTCGGCGAACTGGGCCATGGGCCACTGCGTGAGGTGGTGTGCGCAAACGTACTCGAGCGCCGCGGCCCGCTGTTCGATGATCCGCGCGCCGTCCTGGAGCAGGAGCTGCGCAGCCCGGCCACCTACTTCTCGGTTCTGGAGGTGCTCGCGGCTGGTCCCACGTCCACAGAGCGTCTGGCCAACGCGCTGCAGCTCAAGAGCACCTCGCTCACCTTCTACCTTGACACGCTGCGCCAGATGCGACTGCTGTCACGCTCGGCGCCACTTGGAGCGCCCAACGGGGCCCGCACGCATAAGTACAGGGTCGGCGACGGCTTCATCCGGTTCTGGTTCCGGTTCGTGTTCGGAAACCAGGAGGGGTTACAAGAAGGGCTCTCCCCCCAGGATCTGTGGGATTCCGACATCGAGCCGCACCTGGCCGGCTTCATCGCCCCGACCTTCGAGGAGCTCTGCGTCCGCTACACCCGCCGAGTCCATGGCGCTGACGCGCCGAAGGTCGGCAGCTGGTGGGGCCTCTCTCTGAACAAGCACCGGCAGAGCAGGGAACGCCTCACCGAGGAGATCGACGTGGTCGGCGCTCAGCGCCGCAGCCTCAAGGTGGCGGGAGAGTGCAAGTGGACTTCGACGCCCATGCCCAAGGCCGTCCTCGACGATCTTCGTACGCACAAGCTTCCCGCCATCCAGCAGGAGGGGCGCCTGAGGATTCCCGCCTCCGGGCCGAGGATCTTGCTGTTCTCGCGCAGTGGCTTCTCCCCTGAGCTCATTCGGTCCGCAGAGGCCGACGACGCGTTGACGCTGGTTGATCTGGACAGCCTCGTGACGGCTCTGGACCGAGAAGCGCCGCGGCCTTGACGGTCAGCTCGTCGACGTCGTGGCGCCGTCGTCGAAGTCGCCGCTCCACGCCCGCGCCAGCGCCCGCGGAAGCACCCACTCGCCCAGCTGCGTGAGGCGCTGGTCCCGGTCGGTCAGCCCGAGCACCTCCCACGGCAGCGCGACGATCCAGAACGCGGTCTCAAGCTGCGACTCGTCGTCGACGTCCAGCTCCGATTCGAGCTCCAGCTCCGGGCAGGTGCCGACGCCGGCGGCGAGCGCCTCCGGTGAGGCGTCCGATCCGGGGCCGTTGCGGACGGCGGTGATGATCGCGCCGAGCCAGTCGGCGTGCTCCAGCGACATGAGCATGGACTCCTCCTCCACCTCCAGCCCCGTCTCCTCCTGCGGCGAGATCGTCGCCGCGGTCAGCCGGATCAGGAGCTCGGCATCCGCCTCCGGGGCGGGCTGCGCGGGCAGGCCGGCGGCCTGGGCGACCCAGTCGAGCGGATGGCCACCTTCGCGCAGTCGCGCCCGCACGGTGGCCGCAGCCGCGGCCAACGGATCGGCCGGCGCTGGCTGTCCACGGTGACGCGGGAGCGCGCCGCGCAGCACCTCCACCGCCTGCCGGTCGGCCTCGTCCCAGTCGGCCAGCCACTGCTCCTCTGACTCCTCGTCGAACTCCAGGTCGTCGCCGTCGTCGGGCTCGTCCACGCTCACGAGGTGCAAGGTACCGCGGCGCGCGGGCGGTTGCCACCAGGGGCCGGAGCGAGACGGGCATCGTCGGTGTGCTGCTCGCGGGGCAGCGGTGGCCTTCAGTTGCGGCGATTGCGCTTGCGGGCCGAGCGGGCCAGTCTGCGCCTGGCCCGGCGGCGTTGCGCCTGATCGGGCTGCGCCGGTACGGCCGTGAACCCCACCGGCCGCGCATGCATGTCCAGGATCTCCTCGGTGGCGTCGACCAGCGCCCCGGCGTCGTCACCGGCGAGGCTGCCGCGGTCGACGAGGAAGTACACGAGGTCCTTGGCGCAGGTGGGGGCGTCGAGCAGCAGTCCGCGGTCGGAGGTCGTCTGCGGCAGGTGGTCGAGCAGGTGCTCTCGGAGGTCTCGACGGGTCCAGTGCATCAGGATGGAATGCGCGGGCCGAGCCGGTGGGGCCCGTCGGCACTGGTCGGGCCGTGGTGCTGTTGGCAATGTGCCACACTGTAGGCATGTCGGTTAACGTGTCGGTGCGCCTGGACGACCGCCTTGCAGAGCGGCTCCGCGTTCGTGCTCGCGCGGCCGGCGAAACCCTCTCTGATCGCCTGCGCCGCTACGCCGAAGAGGGCGCTCGCCGC
>JBOGYE010000145.1:0-17479 GCA_050696635.1 Solirubrobacteraceae bacterium
GCGGCCGACCGACCGCGGCGCCGGCCGCCGCCCCAGCGGCGGGCACTCCGAGCCACGCAGGCCGGTCCGCGCAGCAGCGTGGCTCAGCGGCCCCGGATACCGGCCATCCCGAGCCACAACCCCTCGCGACGCTCGCAGCGTGTCCCGGAATGCCCAACCAAGCTCCGCCGACCGTCGCCGCGCCCCGGGAGGCCCTGCAGTCCCGGCCCCGCCGCCGCCGCTACCGGCGAGCGTCGGGCCGGTCCGCATCGGGTAGGCTGCCCCGCATGGAGCCCAAGCGGGCACGCGAGCTACTGGCGCGCGAACGCAGCCGGATCGAGCAGGCGCTCGGCATCCACACGACCGATCCGCTGCGATCAGACGCGCAGCGCGAGCCGGGGGACGACGGCTCCCAGGACCTGTTCCAGGATGAGTTCGATGCGGGCCGCGCGGCCGACCTGCGCCAGGAGCTCGCCGCCGTCGAGCGAGCCGAGGCGCGCCTGGACGCGGGCACGTACGGACTCTCGGTGCTGAGCGGCGCGCCGATTCCAGAGGGCCGGCTGGAGGCGCGCCCGACCGCCGAGCTGACGGTCGAGGAGCAGGAGCAGCAGCGCCTCGGCTGAGCCGGCGCGAGCGCCATGGACCTCTGGAGCCTGGACTCCGAGCACGTCGAGGCCCACCACCCACGCGTGCTGCGCAGCGACGCGGGCGCCAATCGGGTGATCCTGCTGGCGCTGCCCGCGGGCGAGCGGCTGGAGGAGCACCAGGTCCACGAGCACGCGCTGGTGCTGGTGCTCGATGGCGAGCTGTCGGTCCGGGCCGGCGACGACGAGCGGCGCATCGGGTCCCGCGACCTGTTGCACTTCGACCCCGCCGAGCGCCACGAGGTACGGGCGCTGTCGGACGCGCGGCTGCTGATCTGCCTGGCCCCGTGGCCGGGGCCGGGCCACCCCAGCCGTCGCGATCACGGCTGACGGCCGTGGTCCCGGGCCGCGCCCGGCGTGTAAGGTCCATGCAGCCCGCTTCCAGCCGCTGAGCGGGCGGCAAGACGACCGAGGAGACCCGATGGCGACGACCAGCCGCAGGCAGCGCATCAGCTACGTCCCCTATGAGCAGATGACGCCCGAGATGCAGGCCGAGCTTCAGCGCTGCGCGCGGGAAGGGACCCCGCGTCCGGAGAGCTCGGCGGTTCGCGCGCACGTACCGGCCGCGTTCTGGTTCTTCGCCAACGCCTGGGACGACCTGTTTCGCCACGGCGTGCTGGACCACGACATCAAGGAGCTGTGCCGCGTCTACGTGTCACGGACGGTCAAGTGCGAGTACTGCGGCAACCAGCGCTCCGAGCAGGGAGCAGCTCTCGGCCTGCGGGAGGGCCAGTACGACGAGCTGCTCAACTTCGAGTCCGCCGGCGCCTACAGTGAGCGCCAGCGCGCGGCGCTCGCCTACGCCGAGGCGATCGCCTGGCACCTGGACACGGACGACGCCTTCTGGGAGCGGATGCACGCGAACTTCTCAGAGCCCGAGCTGGTGGAGCTGGGCTGCATGATCGGGCTTACGCTCGGTCAGCAGAGCTGGCTACGGCTGCTGGAGATCGAGCACCACGAGGTGTTGGCGGGCGCCAGCGCGTCGATGGCGCCCGGCTACGAGACCGCCGAGGCGCTGGCCGCGAGCAAGTCCGACGAGGGCTATTGGGCGCGCGGCCACGCGCAGCGATCAGTTTCGGGTGAGCAGACGGTCTAAGTCCTGTAACCCACAACCAGGAGGGCAGGATGAGCACCAGCAGCACAACCACGGGACTGCGCCAGATCTGCCTGGTGTGCGTGCCAACGGTCGAGCAGGATCGGGCGATCGAGTTCTACGAGTCGCTCGGGTTTGAGAAGCGCACGGACACCACCTTTGGCCCCGGCTATCGCTGGGTCGAGGTCTACCTGCCTGAGGGCAGCACCGGGATCGCGCTCGCGCCGCCGCCCGACGGCAAGGTCGAGCCGGCCCAGACGGGGATCACTTTGAGCACGCAGGACGTCGACGCCACCCACGCGGCGCTGAAGGAGCGAGGGGTGGATGTCGACGCCGAGGTGTCGCGGATGGGCGACCCGGTGCCGCCGATGTTCTGGCTGCGTGACCCGAGTGGCCATTCGCTGATGGTGGTCGAGCAGCCCTGACCAACGCGGCCGCACCTGGAGACCGTGACTTCGCCGCCCTGATCGAGCCCCACCGAGCCGAGCTCCACGCGCACTGCTACCGGATGCTCGGCTCGATGCACGATGCCGACGACGCGCTCCAGGACACGCTGCTGCGGGCCTGGCGCGGCGCCGGCGGGTTGCGCGACGCGCAATCCCCACGAGCCTGGCTGTACTCGATCGCGACCAACGTCTGCCTGACCGAGCTGCAGCGCCGCAAGCGGCGGGTGCTGCCGCACGACTTCTCCCAGGCCGCGGCGTTGCACACCCCGCCGGGCGAGCCGATCGTCGAGTCCGCATGGATCGAGCCATATCCGGATGGGCCGCTCGGCCTCCCCGCCGGCGCCGCCGCCCCGGAGGCGAGCTACGAGCAGCACGAAGCGATCGAGCTGGCGTTCGTCGCCGCGGTCCAGAGCCTTGGACCCAACCAGCGCGCGGTGCTGCTGCTGCGAGAGGTGCTCGGCTTCAGCGCCCAGGAGTCGGCGACGATGCTTCAGACCACCGTCGCGTCGGTCAACAGCGCGCTCGCCCGGGCCCGCACGGCAGTGAAAGACCGGGTGGGGGAGCGATCGCAGCAGGCGACGCTGCGATCGCTCGGCGAGCAGGGCCTGCGTCAGCTGGTGGATCGCTATGTCGACGCCTGGGAACGGTGCGACGTGGACTTGTTCGCGTCGCTGCTGGTTGCGGACGCCACTTTCGCGATGCCGCCGTTGTCGACCTGGTACACGCCGCGCGACACGATCGCGAGCTGGGCACGCGAGTTCTCGATGTCCGGCGCCTGGCGCTGGCGCGCGGAGCTGACGCGCGCCAACGCCCAGCCGGCGCTCGCCTTCTACGCCTGGGACGACGCCGCCGGCGCTCACCTGCCATTCGCGCTCAACGTGCTCACCCTCCGCGACACGCTGGTCAGCGACGTGACGGCGTTCATCGTCCGCTCGACCGACGCGCCCGAGCCCGAGGCATACGTGCACTTCCCCGAGCAGCCGATGGACGACCGGGCGCTGACGGGCGTGTTCGAACGCTTCGAGCTGCCCGATCGGCTACCCGCCCGCGCCGCTTGACCGGCGCATCGGCGAACGTCGTCCTACCTACGGGACGGGCACCGAGGCCTCCGGGTCAGGTGGCCGCCGCGCGGCGACGCTCGGCCAGCTCGTTGCGGGTCCCCTCCCCCCCGAGCGCGACCGCCGCCCTCGCCGTCACCAGGTGGTAGAGGATCAGCAACTGGACCAGCGCGAGCGATTCTGAGCGCATCAGCTCGGTGCCGATCGTGAACTCGCCCAGGCGTCGCGACCGCAGGTGGGTGGCGAAGTGCATCCGCTCCCAGATCGCCTCCTCGACGGCCGCCGCGTGCGTAGGCTCGATCCGGCCGGCGATCCGCAGCACCCGCTCGGATGCCCGCTCCACCAGCGTCAGCCCGCCGGGCTCGTCGCCGACGAACGGCGTCAGGTCCGGGTGCGGCAGGCCGTCGCCCAGCACCAGCTCCGCGTCCAGGTGGGTCGGGTCCTCCACACCTGCGTCGTCGGCCGGGCGGAAGGAGACGAGCATGTCGGCGTGGCGGCTCTGGGGCCGGATGAACTCCTCGGAGTCTGACTCGCGCCGGTCCAGCTCGGCGAGCACCTCGTCGGTCGTGTAGCCGCGGCGGCTGCAGTCGCGCTTGACCTTCCAGCGCCGGCGCAGCTCCTCGGGCGGCGCCAGGAACACGCGCACGTCATAGCACTCACGCATCTGGGGCAGGTGGTAGCCGATCAGCCCCTCGACCACCGTGAAGCGCTCGGGCCGGACGTACACTGGCGCCCCGAAGGTTCCGTCCTGGTGGCGGTAGACCGGTTTCAGGATCGGCTCGCCGCGCCGCAGGAGCTCGAGGTGCTGGGCGATGATGTCCAGGTGGTTGGAGTCTGGATGCAGCGGCGTCACGCCCAGTTCGGCGCGCTGGCGGCGGTCGTAACGGTGATAGTCGTCGGTGCAGACGTGGGTGACGCTCTCCTCCCCGAGCGCGCGCACCAGGCCCCGCGTGACCGTCGTCTTGCCGGCAGCCGAGTCACCGACGACGCCGAGGATCACGGGCCTGGGCATCAGCCCGCGTCCGCCCCCGGAGCCGCGTCCGCCGCGAACACACGGCTAGCGCGGATGTCCGGCTCCTCGATCGTGACCAGCTCGCGCTCGGTCGGCAGCGAGCCGGCTCGCCCGGCGTCGTAGACGCGGTTGGCGTGGCGCAGCCGCGCGCGCTCGATCGCGTTGCGCACGCTGCGCGCATGCGCGAACCGCGGCTGCTGCATCCGCAGTGCCAGGTAATCGCGAAACGCCGCGGCCGCCTCGTTCGACAGCTCGTAGGACTCGGCCGCCAGCATCAGATCGCCGATCTGCGCCAGCTCGTCGACGGTGTAGTCGGGGAAGTCGATGTGGTGCGCGACGCGCGAGGACATGCCTGGATTCAAGCGGAAGAAGTCGTCCATCCGATCCCTGTAGCCGGCCAGGATCACGACCAGCTTGTCACGATCGTTCTCCATCACCTGCAGCAGGATCTCGATCGCCTCGACGCCGTAGTCGCGCTCGTTCTCCGGACGGTACAGGTAATAGGCCTCGTCGATGAACAGCACGCCTCCGTAGGCGCGCTTGAGCACCTCCTTGGTCTTGGGCGCGGTGTGCCCCACGTACTGGCCGACCAGGTCATCGCGCGTCACGGCCACGACATGAGGGCGCTGGATGTAGCCGAGCCTGTGCAGGATCTCGGCCATTCGCAGCGCGACGGTCGTCTTGCCGGTCCCGGGGTTGCCGGTGAAGCACATGTGCAGCGTCGGGCGGGTGGCCGTCAGACCGCTCTCGCGGCGCAGCCGGTCGACGACCAGCAGCGCCGAGATCTCGCGGATCCGCGTCTTGACGGGACGCAGGGCGACGAGGTCACGGTCCAGTTCGGCGAGCACGCCCTCGATGTTGGCCTCCTGCAGGATCGTCTGTGCGGTCTGCGCGGCCGACATCCGCTGCTCGGCGGCGATCGATGCGGCCATCGGTCAGGCGCTCGCGCCGGGCTGTGAGCCGTTGTGACCGGGCTCACCGCCGTTGTGCGAGGTGCGGCGTCCCGCGGGGCGGTCGGCCGCGTACGCGTGCAGCTGGTAGCGGATCGTCCGGTCGTGGGCCTCGGTGCGACTCAGCCTGAAGCCGGGCTCGTAGGCGGGCCGCCCGACGATGAAGCTCAGCGCTGTCGTCTGGCGCCCCAGCGAGCTGTCGTAGGCGTTGCACTTGACGTAGTGGCCAGGGTGCGCCTCGCGGCACGCCCGGACCTCGCGCAGCACCACCTCGGCGTCGTCATCGCACAGGTCGAATAGCGGCGGCGCCCACATCTCCCAGTACGAGTTTCGAGGATGCGGATCGTCGGTGAACTCGACCGACATCGCCCAGCCCCTGCCAAGCGCGTAGCGAATCTGAGCCGCGATCTGTTCGTCGGTCAGGTCGGGCAGGAAGGAGAACGTCCCCTGGGTGACGCGCATCACGGCGTTCACCCGAGCGTCGGCGTGACGACGCAGTCGGGGGTGTCGGTCGATTGGAAGTCGAACGTGACGTCCTTCCAGACCTGGAGCGCCGCGTTCAGCTCCGGGCAGCCCCTGGCGGCATGCTCGAGGATGTCAGGGCCCTCCTGGAAATAGTCGCGGCCCTCGTTGCGCGCCTGGATCATCGCCTCGACCGCGACCCGGTTGGCGGTCGCTCCGGCGGCTATCCCCATCGGATGCCCGATCGTGCCTCCGCCGAACTGGAGCACGACGTCCTCGCCGAGATGGTGCAGCAGCTGGTGCATCTGGCCGGCGTGGATTCCGCCCGAGGCGACCGGCATCACCGCCGGCAGCGAGCACCAGTCCTGGTCGAAGTAGATCCCGTGCTCCGGGTTCTGTGCCACGAAGTCGAGGCGCAGCGTGTCATAGAAGCCCCTGGTGGTCATCGGATCGCCCTCGAGCTTGCCGACCACGGTGCCCGCGTGGATGTGGTCGACGCCCAGCAGCCGGCACCATTTCGCGATCACGCGGAAGGAGACGCCGTGGGTCTTCTGGCGCGTGTAGGTGCCGTGGCCGGCGCGGTGCAGGTGCAGGATCAGCCCGTTGCGCCGCGCCCATTTCGACATCGACTGCATCGCCGTGTAGCCGACGGTCAGGTCCATCATGATGATCACCGAGCCGATCTCCCGGGCGAGCTCGGCGCGCTCGTACATGTCCTCCATCGTCGCCGCAGTGACGTTCATGTAGTGGCCCTTGATCTCGCCGCTGGCGGCACTGGCCCGGTTGACGCCCTCGATGCAGTACAGGTAGCGGTCACGCCAGCGCATGAACGGCTGCGAGTTGATGTTCTCGTCGTCCTTGGTGAAGTCAAGCCCGCCGCGCAGCGCCTCGTAGACCACGCGGCCGTAGTTCTTCGCGGACAGGCCGAGCTTCGGCTTGACGGTCGCGCCGAGCAGCGGGCGCCCGAACTTGTCCAGATACTCGCGCTCCATCACGATCCCGTGCGGCGGCCCCTGGAAGGTCTTGACGTAGTGCGCCGGGATCCGCATGTCCTCCAGGCGCAGCGCCCGCAGCGCCTTGAAGCCGAACACGTTGCCGATGATCGAGCTGGTCAGGTTGGCGATCGACCCCTCCTCGAACAGGTCGATGTCATACGCGATCCGGGCGATGTACTCGCCCTCGCGGCCCGGGACCGGCGCGACGTCGTAGGCCTTTGCCTGGTAGTGCTCGTGGGCGGTCAGGCGATCGGTCCAGACAACGGTCCAGGTCGCCGTCGAGGACTCGCCGGCGACCGCCGCGGCCGCCTCGATCGGATCGACCCCGGGCTGAGGCGTGATCCGAAACGCAGCCAAGATGTCGGTGTCGGCAGGCTCGTAGTCGGAGTCGTAGTAACCCATCTCGGCGTACGGGGTGACGCCGGACGCCCAACGATCCTTCTTGGCGGCCGGTTGTGGGGCGGTATCCATGAGGCTGAGTGTGCGCGTGGCGGCCATAGACGTCAAAGACAGATTTATCTGTGATCCATAGTGATACATTTATATTGAGTCGATCGTCGGTCGCGGTTCGGATTTTGTGTGGATCGACACGCAGTCGGCGTCTAGGGTCCGGCGCTCGCGTGATCGATGTCGCCTTCACCCGCGCCGACCTTCGGCCCGCCGATCTGACGGTCGTGATCGATGTCCTGCGCGCCACCTCGACGGCGACCGCCGCGCTCGCGGCGGGCTACCGCTCGGTGCTGTTCGCCGACGGGATCGAGCGCGCGCTCGAGCTGCGCCGTCCCGGACGAGTACTCGCCGGCGAGCGGCGCTGTCTGCCACCCGACGGGTTTCACCAGGGCAACTCGCCGTTGGACGCGGAGCTGGTGTTCGGCGACGAGCTAGTGCTCGCGACGACCAACGGCGCGCCGACAGTCGTGGCAGCGGCGGCGCTCGGCGGCACCGTGCTGCTCGCCTGCCTGCTGAACCTGGATGCGCTGACCGCCGCCGTCCGGTCTTATCTTCACTCCTCCGGAGCGATCGTCCAGCTGGCCTGCTCGGGCACCGACGGCGTGCCGGCGGTCGAGGACGTGTATGCGGCCGGCCGGATCGCCAGCGCCTTGCCCGGCCCACGGAGCGACACGGCGCTGATCGCGGAGGCTGCCGCGCGCGGGTTCGACAGCCCGCTGGCGGCGCTGTCGGCCGGCGCCGATGCTCGAGTTCTGCGCTCGCATGGGATGGAGTCGGACATCGAGGCCTGCGCGGCCTGCTCGCGGCTGGCGCTGATCCCGAGGGTCCTCAGCGCGCACGACGGGGTCGCCACCGTCGCTGCCGACACCGCCGGCGCTGGGATCGCTGCCCTCGCCGCATCAGGCGCGAGGTCTCCGGTCCCCACCGGCGAGCGTCGCAACGGCCGTCTGGCCGACAAAGGCCTCGAAGCGCTCGACCGGCGCGCGCACGGGCCCGACGGCCGAGCGCACGACGAACCAGCGCCGCGCGTCGGGACCGTCGCGCAGCGCGATCTCCCCCAGCCAGCCGTGCTTCAGCTCGGTGGCGACGGCGGCGCGCGACAGGAGTGAGATGCCGAGCCGCTCCCGGGCCGCCTGCTTGATGGCACCGTTGGAGCCGAGCACGAGCGTGGTCGGCTCCAGTCCGTGGCGGCGCAGGAAGCGCTCGTTGAGCGCGCGGGTTCCGGACCCCTCCTCGCGCAGCAGCCAGGTGCGCCCGGACAGCGCGGCCGTCTGCACCGGCGGCCCCGCCGCCGCCGGGTCGTCGGGCGCAGTGACGCAGACGATCTCGTTGTCCATCAGCGGCCTGGCGTGCAGCCGCGCACCGGTGGGCGGCTGCCCGCAGATCGCCACGTCGTCGTCGTGCGCGAGCACGCGCTCGAGCACCTCGCGGTGGTTTCCGACCGCGAGCGTCTGCTCGACGTCCGGATGGCGCTGCGCGAACGCCCGCATCAGGATCGGAACGAACGACTCGGCCGCGGTCGTGACCGCCGCGATCCGCAACCGCGCCGCCGACAGCCGCGCGCCCTCCTGCGCCGCCTGCCGGCCACCGCTCAGCAGTCCGACCACATCCTCGGCGTACGGGACGAACGCGCGCCCCGCCTCCGACAGCTGGATCCCCCGCCCGGCGCGCTCGAACAACTCGCAGCCGAGCTCTCGGCCGAGCGCCCCGATCGCCGCCGACACGGACGGCTGCGTGACGACCAGCTGATCCGCTGCCGCCGTCACCGATCCACCCCGCACGACCGCCAGGAACGCCGTCAGCTGGGTGACGGTTATAGCCATCCGCTTGGCATTCAACCAGATCTCATAGGACCTCACCAATGAAACTGGCCTGCTGCGCCTCGCGGCAGACTTCGGGCGTCGGCGCTCACTCCGCGGGCACCGCGGCGCCATCCACGCCGCGGTGCCGCCTGGGGACGAACCGCCTCAGATCGCGCTCAGGCTCAGTTGGTGGGGACGCCGCTGGCCGGCGGGGCGGGCTGGGTTCCCTTGTAGGCGACGATCGGGCTGGTGGCGCTTGGACTGGTCGTCAGCGGCCCGCCGAACAGGACGATCTTGCCGCTTCGCACCTGCCCGATCTCGGTGCCGCCATAGCCGCCGTGCTCGGTCTTGCTGTAGCGGAACGGCACCAGTCCGGGACCGGTCCACTTGGCGCCGTTCTGCTCCACCGCATTGACCACCCCCTGACGGGTGAGGTTCTTGCCGGCGGCCTTGAGCGCCTGGACGAGCGTGTAGGCGGTCGCCATGCCGTACTCGACGTTGCCGTCGAACGGCGCCTTGGCGTCGTACTGGGCGTGGATTTTCATGAACAGCTTGATCCACGGTTTGGAGGCGTCGCTGGATGACGGCAGGTAGCCGTCGGTGATCGCGCCCTCGATCAGCCCTGTCCCGGATGCCTTGCCCTTGGAAACCGTGTTCAGCAGACCGGCGACCGTGGTCGGGTCGATGCCGACGCTGGAGACGACCAGCTGCGGCTTGTAGCCGAGCGTGAACGAGGTCAGCTGCGCGATCGCGGTGTAGATCGGGACCGTGAAGTCAATCATCACCTTCGCCTTGGATTGACTGATCGCGGTCACCTCGGGCGCCAGCGTCGTGGTCCCGGACTCGTAGGGCTCCTTGGCAACGATGCTCGACGCGGGCAGCTCGGCCTCGATCCCGGCCAGGCCGCCCTTGCCGAAGTCGTCGTCCTGGTAGAGGATCCCGATCGACTCGCCCGCGAAGTGCTGCTTGATGTACTGCCCGAGGATCTTGCCCTCGATCGTGTAGTTGGGCTGCCAGCCGAACGTGTAAGGGTGCGCCGGTCCGCTGTCCCAGCAGGCGCAGCCCGAGGCGACGAACAGGTCAGGGATCTTGGACGTGTTGAGGAAGCCGACCACCTTGGTGTGCGTCGGCGTGCCGAGCCCCTCGAAGATCCCGAACACGTTGTCCTGGAGCACGAGCTGATGCACGACGTTGACGGTGTTGGTCGGGTTATATGCGTCGTCCTTGATGATCAGGTGAATCTTGCGTCCGTACACGCCCCCGTGCTTGTTGACGTAATCGAAGAACGCCTGCGAAGCGGGCGCGATCTCGCTGTAGCCCGGCGCCGCCGGGCCGGTCAGCGGCTGGTGGGTCCCGAACGTGATGCTGTGGGCCGTGACGCCTGGAGCGGACGCGCCGCCGCCGCCACCACCGCCGCTGGACGACCCGCAGCCCGCCGCGACGAGCGCCGTACCCGCGACCAGCAGGACCGCCAGTCGCCGCCACGAGAAAATCGCCATCTCTCTCCTCCAGATCGTTGTTCGCCCGGCAGCCGATGCCCGAGCGGCCGACGGCGGCCCGGAGCGGTCGCGGGGCATTTTGAGACTTCCCACGCGCAGCGTTTCAAATACTAAGCTGCGCGGATGAGCGGTGCAACCGGTGCTCGCCGAGGACGCCCGGCCACCGCCAGCCACGATGACGTGCTGCGCGCGGCGCGCCGGCAGTACCTCGCCGGCCAGCGGGTCGACGTGACGGTGATCGCGCGCGAGCTGGGTCTCGGCCGGGCCACGATCTACCGCTGGTTCGGCTCGCGCGAGGCGCTGGTCGGCGAGGCGATCCTCCAGGAGTTCGAGGCCTTGCTGGCGCGCAAGCGCAGGGGCGTCAGTGGCACCGGCGCGCCCTGGCTGCTCGAGGTGCTGGACGGGGTCAACCGCACGCTCAGCCGCTCCAGCGCCCTGCGCCGGTTGCTGGAGCAGGACCAGCTCGTCGGCCTGCGGCTGCTCACCTCCAGCGGCGGCTACGTCCAGCCCCGTGTCGTGGCCGCCGTGCGGGAGCTGATCGAAGGCCAGGTCAAGGCCGGCGCGTACCGGCCGCCCGCGAGCGCGGAGACGCTCGCCTACGCGTTGGTCCGCCTGATGGAGGCGTTCCTCTACAACGATGCGGCCGTCGGGATCCGCGGCGACCACGAGCGAATGAGAGAGGTCCAGGCCGCGCTACTGGGCGTGTCGCCCTGAGCGCTTCACCGGCGGGCCGCGCCCCTGATCCAGCCCGCAGGGGCCAGTCGGCGCCACAGCGCGCGCGCGCCTCCCTGGATGCCTGTCGGCCAGGCGATCATCGCGACGATCAGAACCAGCCCGTAGATCGCCAGCGGCAGGTTGGCCGAGACCTGTGTTGAGAGCGAGAACGAGTTCGCCAGGTCGTTGGTCCAGTTGGGCAGCAGCGTCAGCAGCGCCGCCCCCCAGGCGGCGCCGACGAGCGATCCCAGGCCGCCCAGCACGACGCCCGTGAGCAGCGACAGCGACAGCTGCAGCGGAAACGCCCCCGGCTGGGAGAGCTGCAGCACGATCGCCAGCAGCGCGCCCGCCAGACCGGCGCACCCGGACGAGACCACGAACGCGAGCGTCTTGGCGCGCGCCACGCGCAGGCCGCACAGCGCCGCCGCGATCTCATCGTCGCGCACGGCTCGCAGCGTCCGCCCGACCCCCCCGGCGGTCAGGTTGCGCAACACGAACACGACCACGAGCGCCCCAGCGCAGGCGATCCACGCCTCCCAGCGCTCGAGCGGGAACGACGCTCCCAGCCACGAGGGCGGCGTCGGCGGGTTGATCGCGAGTCCGTTCTCGCCCCCGAACGTGCCCGGGAACTTGTCCGCGAGCGCCGGCAGCCCGACCGCGAGCGCGAGGGTCGCCCCCGCCAGGTACGGACCCCGCAGCCTGGTCGCGGCGGCGCCGACCGGCAGCCCGACGAGCGCCGTCACGATGACGGCCGCTGCGATCGCCGGCACCAGCGCCCAGCCCTCGTTGCCGATCAGCAGCGCGGCGGTGTAGGCCCCGACGGCCATCAGCGCACCGTGTCCGAGCGAGATCTGCCCGCTCTGTCCGGCAAGCACGGTCAGGCCGGCGAGCACAGCGAAGTAGTACGCGCCGGTCGCCAGCTGCAGGTCGTCGTACGGGCTTAGCGCCTCGCTGACGATCAGCGCCAGGACGCCGAGCATGACCACGCCCGCGAGCGAGCGCACCATCGTGCCGCGCGGGAGGCGGCTGCGCGCGAGCGTGCCCGAGACACGTGCCGCTGCGCTCACACGCGCCGCTCCCGCGCCACCGAGAACAGCCCGCCCGGGCGCACCATCAGCACCAGCACGAGGATCGCGAGCGCCGCCAGGGGCGCCAGGGCGGCGCCGGCGTAGCCGGACACGTAGGAGAGAGCGATTCCCAGCGCGAGCCCTCCGATCACCGAGCCCGGCGGGCTGTCCAGCCCGCCGACGATCGCCGCGACGAAGCCTGAGATCAGGATGGGGTCAAAGCTGTTGGGGCCGAGGAACACGGACGGCGCGACCAGCACCCCGGCGAGCGCTCCGACGAACGCCGCCAGCGCCCAGCCGAGCGTCAGCATCCGTCCGACGCGGACGCCGAGCATCCGCGCGACCTCCGGGGAGAAGGCCGCCGCGCGCACCTGCAACCCCAGCCGCGTGAAGCGGAACGCCAGCGCCAGGACGGCGGACACGCCGAGCACCACCAGGACGATGAAGGTGTCGTTGGGCGTGAACAGCAGCGCCGTCCCGCCCACCCGATAGCCCGCCAGCGAGAACGCCGCCGGAAACGACCGTGGCGTGTTGCCCCAGATCATCCCCGCGATCGCGACCAGCAGCGTGTACAGACCGAGCGTCAGGATCACCGCGTTCAACGGCGGCGCGGACTCGACCGGGCGCACGACGACGCGCTCGACGACCGCCCCCATCACGAAGCCAGCCGCGAGCGCGACCGCGAACCCCAGCGCGTAGCTGCCGGTCGAGGAGATCACCGCGGAGGCGACGAAGGTCGTGATCATCAGCATCGCCCCCTGGGCGAAGTTGACGATCCGCGTCGCGCGCCAGATCAGCACGAGCGCCAGCGCGACCGCGGCGTACACCGCGCCGATCGATACGCCGCTCAGCGTGAGATCGACGAACTTGGTCATCGCCGGCGCTCAGAATCCCAGGTAGGCGTGACGCAGGCTCTCGTCAGCCGCGAGCTGGTCCGCCTCGCGGTCGGCGACCACTCGCCCGAGGCTGAGGACGATCCCTCGGTCGGCGATCGACAGCGCGCTGCGCGCGTTCTGCTCGACGAGCAGGACCGCAAGCCCGGTCGTGTCGGCCAGCCGCCGGACGAGCGCCATGATCTGCGCCACGACGACGGGAGCCAGACCGAGCGACGGCTCGTCGAGCAGCATCACCCGCGGACGCCCCATCAGCGCCCGCCCGATCGACAGCATCTGGCGCTCGCCACCCGACAGCCGCGATGCCGGCTGAGCGCGCCGCTCGCGCAGACGAGGGAACAGCTCGTAGATCTCCTCAGGCGGCGGTGCGCCGCGCCCCCGCCACAGGCCCCCGAGCCGGAGGTTCTCCTCGACAGTCAGCTCGACGATCACCCCGCGGCCCTCCGGTACGTGAGCGAGGCCCCGGCGCACGATCTCCTCGACGGCCAGGCCGGTGATGATCTCGCCGTCGAGCAGCACGCGCCCGGTTCTCGGCGATACCAGCCCGCTGATCGTGCGCAGAAGCGAGGTCTTGCCGGCACCGTTTGCCCCCAGCACGGCGATGACGGTGCCCTCGGACACCGCGAGCGACACATCGTCCACCGCCCGCACCGGCCCGAACTCGGTCGTCAGCGACTCAGTCTGAAGCATCGCCCGCCCCCGCGGTCACGGGGCCTTCCGCGCCACCGTCGCCGGCCGAGTTCATCGGCTCGACCGAGTCGGCGGTGCGACCGAGGTACGCCTCCAGCACCCGCGGGTGCGCGCGAACCTCGGACGGCTCGCCCGTGGCGATCACCCGGCCGAAGTCGAGCACCACCATCCGGTCGCAGACCGACGTCACGAGGTCCATGTGGTGATCCACCAGGAGCACCGCGACGCCGTCGCCAAGCGAGCGGATCGTCTTCGCCAGCGCGGAGAGCTCGCCGGCGTCCAGCCCCCCGGCCGGCTCGTCGAGCAGCAGCAGCTGCGGCTCGGAGGCGAGCGCCCGCGCGAGCGCGATCCGCTTCTGGACCGCGTAAGGGAGCTCGGCGGTCATCCGGTCGGCGAACTCCTCGCAGTCGCAGCGCGCGAGCGTCGCCCGCGCTCGCTCGCGCAGCGCCCGGTCGTCGTTGTCGGCGCGCCGGAGCCCCAGGAGCCCGCTCGCGGGCCCGGTGGCGCGGAAGCGCTGGCAGCCGACGACCACGTTCTCGAGCACGGTCAGCCCGGCGAACAGGCCGAGCCCCTGCAGCGTGCGTGCGATCCCGAGTGACGCCAGCGCATGCGGGCGGATCCGCTCGAGCGGCGCGCCCTGCCAGCGCAGGGTCCCAGAGCGTGGCCTGACGAACCCGCAGATTACGTTGAACAGCGTCGTCTTGCCGGCGCCGTTGGGGCCGATGATCCCCAGCACCTCGCCGCGGCGCACGTCGAGTGAGACCCCCGCCAGGGCCACGATCCCCCCGAATGAGACGGTCACGTCGGCGATCGACAGGACGCTCGCGTTCACGTCTGCATCCGCCACGTCCGCGACGCTACACGAGCCGGACGTCGATTCCAATAGTGAGACACGCACCGCTCAGCGTTCTTAATGCACCTGTGCCCACCCACGCCACGCAGCGCGCGCGGCGCCGCCCGCGGGCGGTCGCACACCGGGTCGCGCGATTGCCCGCGCCGCGTCTCAGCGCCTGCCGAACACGTCACGCACGTGGCTGACTCTCGCTTTGCGGGTCGGTCGCATGCTGGTTGACGTCGGCGGTCGTGCTGGGCAGCGCGTAGAAGACGGCGACCGCTGCGCAGATCGCCAGGGTTAGGTATGGACTGAGGATCGCTGCGAGCATTGCCACTGCGTACGGCGGCAGACCGCTCGCGTTGCGGAGCAGCACGGCCCGTCGCACGACCGGCGTCAGGCGCTCGTGCAGGAGGTGCTGCTTGGCGGTCAGCATGTACCGCTGCATCACGAAGAAGGAGATCGCCATCGCCAGGAAGGAGCCTGCGTAGATCAGCGCCGCGAGGTTCTCGCCGTGGGCCGCCTTCAGGTATTCGGCCATTAGCGCTGTCGAGAACGGCAGCACGCCGATTGTCATCAGCAGCACGAGGTTCAGCACCAGGATCGCGTGGTCCACTCCGACCAGGCGCCGCAGCATCGCGTGGTGGTTGATCCAGATGATGCCGATCGTCAGGAAGGAGACGACGTAGGCGGCGTAGTTGGGCCACTGCTCGGCGAGGCGGTGGGCGAGCGAGCCCGGCGCGGATGGGTCGGGGACGTGGAGATCGAGCGCCAGCAGCGTGATCGCGACCGCGATCACGCCATCCGAGAACGCCTCGACGCGCGCTTTGCTCATCGCTGCATGGGATGGTCGACGCTGAGCCGGATGGAACTGCTGGCTCATCCCGCCGCGTCCAGCCCGCCGGAAAGGGCCGAGCCCACCCTCTCTGTTCGAGGAAACGCAGAGCGAGCTTCCTCTCCAGCCGGACCAGGCGGACGCCCGGCGCGGCGGAAGGGAGCCAAGATGACGTTCCAGCTCAATCTCGAGCAGCTGCGAAAGCACGCGAAGGAGCGCGTCCGGGTGCGATGCGGGGCGGGCGAGGAGGTGAAGCTGGCGGAGGTGCAGTTCGAGCTGGCGCACGAGCTGGGTTTCCAAAGCTGGCCGAAGCTCAAGGCGTACGTGGAGCGCATCGCGCTCGAGCAGCCCTTCCACACGGATCTCGACTACTACGAGGGGCGGGCTCAAGGAATCGCGTCGGTCATGGGTGTGAGCGCGGCGGACGCCAGGCGCGATCTCGCAGCGCGGCCCGGGTTCTCGAGCTGGCGCGAGCTGCGCCGCCACGTCGAGGCGTTGCGGAGTGGGGAGGAACCCCCCGACGCCGTTCGTGCTCGCCTACAGGGCGGTCGAGGAGAACGATCGTGAGCGCCTCCTCCAGCTCCTGGACCGGTTCCCGATCTCGTGCTTCAGCGCGGGACTAACGGCAACGACCTGCTTGGTATGGCCGGCGAACTATCGATCGCCTCGCTGCTCCTGGAGCGGGGCGCGGATCCCAATCGCGGCAACGATTACGGGTGGACGAAGCTGCACCAGGCCGGCTACGGCAACGACCGCGAGCTCGCCCAGCTGATGCTTGAGGCCGGTGCGCGCGCCGACCTGTCTGCCCGTGGTGACGGTGGGACGCCGCTCGTCCAGGCACTGTTCTGGGGCCACCGCGAGGTGGTCGAGTTGCTGGGCCGCGAACCGGCCAACCTACGCGTGGCCGCCGGGCTGGGCGACCTGGGGCTCATCCGCCGGCTGGCAGGTACGCCGGCGGCAGGGGCGCATCGTGGCTTCTCCCGCCCGCACGGTGGCTTCCCCCAAGGGGGACACATGGATCGCGAAACGGCGCGACGGTGGCCGACAGGTCCAGCGCGACCTCGGATTCGTCCATTCCAAGCAGCACCCTGACGGTCTGACCCGAGCCGAAGCCGAGGCGGCTCTCGGCAAGCTGCGCGAACAGGTGGCGACAGAGCGAGCCTACGCGCGGGCCTCAGAGGCCAAGCGCGCGGCGGAGGAGCGTCGGCGGCCGCTTGCCCAGGTCGGCGAAGCACTGATCGCCGCCAAGCGGGCCGCCGGCCGCAAGCCATCGACGATCGAGGCGTACTCCTACTAGAGACGCCTGGGCGAGGACCCGGGGTCCCCTGGAAGGGGACAGGGGACACAGGGGACCTACGCCGCGACAAGCACAGGGTCGAGCGTGGCGGCGACCAGCTCAACGTGCTCTTGCCGAACCGGGAGGGTGATCGCGAGCTTGCCGTGACGTTCGAGCAGGGCTCGGGGTCTGACGATCGTCAGGCCAACGACCTGGCCGTCGGCTCCAAATCGCAGAGCGTGCCCCTCAGGGGTCTCGTCGAAGTCGACGGCGCCATCAGGAACGTGGGTGTGCAGATACAGCACGTCCCCGTCGGCGTCGTAGCTGACGATGTTGAAGGTGTGGGAGCCGATCGTGATGCTCATGGAAGCCGCCTGCGGGGAAACGCGGTCACGATGTAGCCGCGGTCTGAGCTGAAGACTACGACCACCTTCAGCCATCGGCTAGGACCCACGCCGTCCGGTAGAACCACATCTCATCGGGCTCGCGCCCGAGCCGTGCCTCGGTTGGCTCGGTGACCGCCCTCAGCACGTCGGCCCGAAGGTCGGCAAGCTCAGGGTGATGGGCGCAGTCGATGATGTGCGCCCAGCGCTCTGCGGTCAGCTCGACCAGTCGCCCATCGGTGGTGCGGACTTCGGCGAGGACGCTCACGCCGCTTGGCGTTGGCGCAGCGCGCGGAGCATCCGCCGGCGCTCGAAGAAACCCGCGGCCGCGAACATCCGCTCAGCAGCACGCAGCTCCTCGGCGGCGCTCACGGCCTCGGCAAGCTTTGCCTCGGCAGC
>JBOGYE010000146.1:0-9267 GCA_050696635.1 Solirubrobacteraceae bacterium
CGTCAGGCCCGCGCGCGCCGGCGCGCTGGGACTCGGCGGCTCAACCCCGGCGCGCGGCTTCTACCTCGCGCTGGTCGCGGCGGCGCTTGCGCTCGGCGCGCTGTCGCTGCTGGTCCCCTCCACGCCGAGCTATGACCCGTGGTCATGGCTGCTGTGGGGGCGGGAGATCATCCACGGCCATTTGACGATCACGACCGGCGGAACCTCGTGGAAGCCGCTGCCGATGATCTTCACGATCCCGTTCGCGCTGGCCGGCCGCGCCGCGCCGGACCTGTGGCTGGTGGTCGCCCGAGCGGGCATCGTCGCCTCGGTCGTGCTGTCGTTCCGCCTGGCCTACCGGCTCACGCGGCGGGTGGGCGGCCTGTTCGCCCCGTCCCCTGACGTCGACGCCGGCTCGTACGCCGGTGGCGCTGCCAATGCGAGCGTCGCCCGCTCGCTGGTCCTGGCGCCGGCCATCCTCGCGGGCCTGATCG
Source organism: Solirubrobacteraceae bacterium (assembly GCA_050696635.1). Lineage (GTDB taxonomy): Bacteria > Actinomycetota > Thermoleophilia > Solirubrobacterales > Solirubrobacteraceae > Palsa-465. Next base: position 474 of record JBOGYE010000146.1, read on the forward strand.
CCGCCGTCTCGCTGGGCCTGTCGGCCTCGGGCGGGTTCATCTCGTCCAACGCCCTGGGCTACTCCGAGGCGTTGGCGACCGCGCTGCTGCTGGTCAGCGTCGACCGGCTGCTCGACGGCCGGCCCCGCCAGGCGTTCGCTGTCGGCTTCTTCGTGGCGCTCGACCGGCCGGAGATCTGGCTGTTCTGGGGCCTGCTCGGGCTTTGGCTGTTGTGGAAGGACCCCGGCGCGCGCGCGGCGGTGATCGGCAGCGCCGTGCTGGTGCTGGCGCTGTGGTTCGTCCCAGTCAAGCTCGGCTGCGGCCAGTTCAGCTGCAGCGTCACGCGCGCGGCGCACCCGCGCTCGAACAGCCTCGCGTTCGCCTCCAATCCGTTCGAGGCCGAGCTGTCACAGGCCGCGTGGCCGACGATGCTGCTGCGACTGAAGGTGGTCGCGGCGCTGCTGGTGGCGGCCGTGGTGGGGCTCTTGCTGTACGCGCGGGCCGCTCGGGCCCGAGGAGCGACCGCTGCGTCCGCGCTGCGCACGGCGCAGGGGCGGGCTCGTCTGTTCACGGCGCTGCTCGTGATCGGCGGACTGGCCTGGTTCGTGGTGATCGCCGCGATGACCCAGATCGGCTTCTCGGGCAACAACCGCTATCTGGTGCTGGGGTCGGCGCTGGTCGACATCGCCGCCGCGGTCGGCTTCGGCTGGGCGGCGCGGGAGCTGGCGGCGCTGGGCTGGCGGGCGCTCCCGGGCGGCTCGCCGGCGCGTAAACAGGACTCGCGGGCGCTGCAGGGCACCGGCGCGGCCCGGGGCACACGGACGCTGGGCAGCCGCGCCGGCCTGCTTGGGACGGCGTGCGCCGCCCTGCTGGCACTGCTGTTCATGTTCGGCCCCAACTGGGTAGGGTCGAACCTGATCTCGATCCCCCGCACACACGGGTCGCTCGTCTATCAGGCTCACCTGCGCCAGGGCCTGAACCGGCTCGTCACGCGCTTCGGCGGACCGAACAAGGTGCTGGCCTGCGGCAGCGTGATGACCGAGGGTTTCCAGGTCCCGATGGTGGCCTGGACGCTCGGCGTGGCGACGCCGCGGATCGAGGCTCCGCCCCACAGCGCCGCCCCCGCGAGCGCCGGGCCGGCGCCCAACGTGATCCTGCAGACGCGGGACACCAGGTCGGCGTCGCTGCTGCCGGTGCTTGCCAGCTGGCCCGCGGTGCACTACCACTACGCGGGCACCAGCGGACCGATTCACATGTTCACCCACTGCGTGGGCTGACCGGCGAAGCCGGCGACGATGGCCACCGTAACCACTCCGCAGCCCGGCCTCGGCGACCCGGATCCTGGCTCCAGCGCGGCGCCGCTGCGGCCGCCCGCCGTGATCGCTGCGGTGCCCGGCTGGCTGTGGGCGAGCGGCGGGCTGGTCGCGCTGATGGCGCTGTCGGCCTTGATCCGCAGCCGCTACCTCGGCGGACAGCTGTGGATGGACGAGGCGATCACAACCGGCATCTCGCTGCACCCGCTGAGCGAGATTCCGGGCGTGCTGCGCTACGACGGCAACCCGCCGCTGTACTACATGCTGCTGCACGTCTGGATGGCGCTGTTCGGCTCCTCGGAGACCGCCACGCACTCGCTGTCACTGCTGTTCGGCGTGCTGACGATCCCGGCCGGCGGCTGGGCCGGGTGGAAGCTGTTCGGCCGCCGCACCGGAATCATGGCCGCGCTTTTGTTCGCGTTCAACGCCTGGCTGACGGCGTACGCGCAGGAGACGCGGATGTATGAGCTGATGGCGCTGCTCGGCGTGCTGGCGAGCGCCGGCTTCATGCTCGGCTTCGTCCAGCGCCGGCGCCGCTGGCTGGTGCTGTTCGGACTGTCGCTGACGGCGATGCTGTACACCCACTCGTGGGGCACGTTCTTCTTCGCCGGCGCACTGATCTCGCTGATCCCGACGCTGCTGGCGACCGCGCCCGAGGATCGCCGCGGGCTGATCCGCGACGCGGCGATCACGTTCGTGGGGGCCGGGATCCTGTACCTGCCGTGGGTCCCGACCCTGCTCTACCAGGCAGCCCACACGGCTGCGCCGTGGGATAACCCGCCGCGCTTCGGCGCCCCGATCCTGCTGTCGCGAGACGTGATGGGCGGCGACCGGATCACGATGATGCTGATCATCCCGGCCGCGATCGGGATCGTGCCGCTGCTGGCGCGCCGGCGGGCGCGCACTCCGGAGTGGACCGCCGCCTGGACCCTGATCGCGCTGCCGACCGCGACGCTCGCCGTGGCCTGGCTCGAATCCCAGCTCAACCCGGCCTTCGTGGCCCGCTACTTCGCGCCGGTGATCGGCGCGCTGCTGCTGCTGATCGCTTGGGGCTGCGCGCGAGCACGGCTGCCGGGGCTGGTGGCGATCGCGGTCGCGATCGCGTTCCTCGCCAGCCCTGCGACCTACACGCCGCAGTTCAAGTCAGACATGCGCGACGTGGCGGCCGAGATGGGGCCGCTGCTGGCGCCGGGCGACCTGGTCGTCGTGGGCCAGCCCGAGCAGACGCCGCTGGCCTGGTACTACCTGCCGGCCGGGCTTCGGTTCTCGAACACGGCCGCCAGCGGCGTGCTGAAGGACCCGAGCTACATGAACTGGGTCAACGCGCTGGCGCGGCTGCGCAACACGCCGCCGCGGCCGACGCTCGCGAGGCTGGTCGCCTCGATGCGCCCCGGCCAGAGGCTGCTCTACATCCGACCCCTGACCGAGGGGGCCCAGAACTGGCAGGCGCCGTGGACGGAGATGGTGCGCCGGCGCTCGGCGCAGTGGGGGGCGCTGCTGACCGCCGACGTCGCGAGCGGTCAGCTGCGACAGCTGGCCTGGTCGCCGCACCGCTACCGCGACGCGTGCTGCGTGGGCGACAGCGCCGTGCTGTACCGCAAGAACGGTGCAACGTGAGCGCCGTCACCACCCCGAGCCGGCTGCGCTCGCTGCTCGACGTACCGGAGATCGCCGACGTCCACTCCCCGGCCTGGGCGCGCCGGATCCCTGAACGGGCGTTGATCGGCGGCGTGCTGGTGGTGCTGCTGGCGTGCTCGGCCGTGATTCGCACGCGCACCCTGTCCGGCGAGTTGTGGTTCCAGGAGGCAAGCGCGATCGGACTTGCGATGCACCCGGTGGGCGCGCTGCTGTCGGACGTGAAGGCCGCGGGCGCGTCGCCGCTGTACTACCTGCTGCTGCACTTCTGGATTCAGGCGTTTGGCGACGGCGAGGCCGCCACGCATGCGCTGTCACTGCTGATCGGCCTGGCGACGATCCCGGCCGCGATGTGGGCCGGCTGGAGCCTGGGGGGTCGCCGCGCCGGCCTGTTCGCCGCGATCCTGTTCGCCTTCGGCTCGTTTGAGACCCGCTACGCCGAGGCGGCTCAGCCGTATGAGCTGACCGCGGCGCTGGGGCTGATCGCGACCGCGGCGCTGATCATCGCGTTCGTGCAGCGCCGCCGCTGGGCGCTGTGGCTGCTGGGGGCGGCGCTGACGGCGATGCTGTACACGCAGGGCGACGCGATCCTGTACTGGATCGGCGCGGGCGTCGCGATCGCGCTGCTCGCTCGCATGGCGCCGGCCGGCACCGGCGAGCGGCGCGCGATCGCGCGTGACGCCGGGCTGTGCTTCGGCGCGGCGGCGATCCTCTATCTGCCCTGGCTTCCGGCGACGATCGGCCAGATCGAGCATTCGACCGCGGTCTGGCATTACACCCCGCTGCTGGGGGCGTCGATCCCCCGGGAGCTGCTGGGATCCGAGCGCGTGGACGTGACGCTGCTGACCGCGGTCGTGGTGGCGGTCGCGCCGCTGCTGGCCTCGCGCGCGCGCCGCGCCGCCGGCGGTACCGACGCACGGACCTACATGCTGCTGTTCGCGATCCCGGCGGTCGGGCTGCTGGTGGCGCGGATCGCGGGCACGTGGCTGCCGATCTGGGCCTGGCGCTACTTCGCGCCGCTGGTCGCGCCGCTGTTGCTGGTGGGCGCGCTCGCGTGTGCGCGCGCGCGCGTCGTCGGCGTGGCGGCGATCGTGTTCTGCATCGCGTTCCTCGCCAATCCGTCATCGTTCGCCCCCAAGCACAAGTCCGACATGGCGGACGTCGCCGCGCAGATGGCACCGCTGATGGCACGCGGCGACATGGTGCTCGTCTCACAGCCCGAGCAGGCGCCGCTGACGTGGTACTACCTGCCGCGCGGCCTGAAGTTCCAGACCCCGCTGGGTCGGGTCGCGGATCCGAGCTGGATGGACTGGAACGGAGCGCTGGCGGCACTGCGGCGCTCGAACCCCGCGTCGCTGCGCGCGGTGGTTGCTAGTCTCAGGCCCGGTCAGCAGGTGCTGTTCGTGCGTCCGCTGACCGAAGGCGACCGCAACTGGAGCACGCCGTGGACACAGCTCGTCCGGCGGCGCTCGGCCCAGTGGGGTCAGATTCTGGTCGGCGACGTCGCCGACGGAACGCTCGAACAGGTCGCTCGAGCGCCAGCCGACTACCAAAGCTCCTGCTGCATAGCCTCAAGCGCGGTGCTGTACCGCAGACGATGACCGAGACCGACCCCACGCAAGCGCGCCGCCGCGGCGACGAGATCACGCCGGACAACCCCGTGGTCGTGCTCGGCGCCGGGCCCGCCGGCCTGACCGCCGGCTATCTGCTGGCCAAGCAGGGGTTCCCGGTGGTCGTGCTGGAGTCGACCGACCAGGTCGGCGGGATCGCGCGCACCCAGATCCGCGACGGCTACCGCTTCGACCTCGGCGGCCACCGCTTCTTCACCAAGGTCAAGGAGGTCGACGACCTCTGGCACGAGATCATGAAGGAGGAGTTCCTCAAGCGCCCGCGCAAGAGCCGGATCTACTGGAACGACAAGTTCCTCGAGTACCCGCTGCAGGGGATGGACGTGATCCGCAAGCTGGGGCCCGTCGAGCTCACCCGCTGCCTGATTTCGTATTTTGTTGCGGCGGTCAAGCCCAAGGGTCGCGAGGAGTCGTTCGAGCAGTGGGTCTCAAACCGCTTCGGCAAGCGGCTGTACGGCCACTTCTTCAAGACCTACACCGAGAAGCTGTGGGGCGTCTCGGCCGACGAGATCCGCGCCGAGTGGGCGGCACAGCGGATCAAGGGGCTGTCGTTCTTCGCGGCCGCCAAGTCGGCCTTCTTCGGCAACCGCGGCAACAAGATCAAGTCGCTGATCTCGGAGTTCAACTACCCGCGCTTCGGGCCGGGGCAGATGTGGGAGCAGATGACCGCCGACATCCGGGAGCAGGGCGGCGAGGTGCGCCTCAACGCCCCGGTCACGCGGCTGCGCGTGCGCGACGGACGCGTCGCCGAGGTGGTGGCCGGCGGCGAGACGCTGCACCCCTCGCACGTGATCTCATCACTGCCGCTGCGCACGACCGTCGGGATCACGGAGCCGCAGGCGCCCAGCGTCGTGCGCGAAGCCGCCCGTGGGCTGCGCTACCGGGAGTTCCTCACGGTGCTGCTGGTGATCGAGGGCGACGACCTGTTCGACGACAACTGGATCTACATCCACCAGCCGGGCGTGAGGGTGCTGCGGATCCAGAACTTCAAGTCCTGGAGCCCGTGGATGGTGCCCGAGGGATCGGGCGCCGCCTCGATCGGGATGGAGTACTTCTGCTTCGAGGGCGACGAGCTGTGGAGCATGGCCGACGACGACCTGGTCGCGATGGCCGGCCGGGAGATCGAGCAGCTGCACCTGGGACGCGCGGACCGGGTCAAGTTCGGCTTCGTCGAGCGCGTCCACAAGGCGTACCCGATCTACGACGAGCACTACGGCGAGCGCGTCGCGACGATCCGCGGCTGGCTCGAGGGGATCGCAAACCTGACACAGGTTGGCCGCAACGGACTGCACCGTTACAACAACTCAGACCACTCGATGCTGACCGCCATGCGAGCGATCGACAACATCCTGCTGGGGACCGAGCACGACATCTGGGCGGTCAACGCCGAGAGCGTCTACCACGAGGAGCACCAGGAGAACGAGGACCCCTACCGCAACCCGCCGAGCACGCCGGCGATGGAGCAGCCGCTCGCCTCCGAGCGGTGACGGGCGCGGGCGTGCTGTCGCGGCCGTTCTCTTCGGCGATCGCGGCGCTGGGCTCGGCGCTCGTACTCTCACTCGGGCTCGCATTCGCGCAAACGCCACCCGCGGTGGCCGCGAACGCCCCGGGTGTGACCTCCAACCCGCTGTCGGGCGGAGTCGCGCCACTGGCGCCGCTGCCGACCACGACCTCGACCACCGCGACGGCGGTCAACAACAGCTCGACCAGCGCGAAGGGCTCGAGCACGCTGTCGAGCGAAAGCGCGTTCGGGATCGTGATCGGCGCGATCATCGTGCTCTGCGGGATCGCGTTCTTCATCTGGCGCGACGCGCGCCGCCGGGCTCCGGTCCGTGCCGGCGAGGGACCGACCGTCGGGCGCAGGGTGGGGTCCAAGCCGCCGCCCAAGCAGCGTAAGCTCAGCCAGGCCGAGCGGCGGCGACGCAAGCGCGGCAAAGCGCGCTGACGCGGCGATTAGGGGTTCGCGCCGTCAGCGGCCTCGAGCAGCGCCAGCCTGCGACGGCCGTGCTTGAGCTGGCGCTCGACCGTGCGCTGCGATGCGCCGGTGGTGGCCGCGATCTCCGCGTAGCTGAGCCCCAGGGCCTGTAGCCACAGCAGCCGACGCTGTCGCTGGGGTAGCGTCTGCAACTCCGCCAGCCGCGCTCGGTGCTCGGCGAGCTCGATCGGCGATGGGCCGCCGGCGACCAGCGCTCGGTCGCCCTCGCTCTCCACCAGCGCGTCGAGCGAGCGCTCGCGATCAGCCCGACGGACGAGCCGCAGGGTCTCGTGCTCGGCCGTTCGCACCAACCACACGAGGGCCGCGTCGGGCGCTACCCGGTCGCGGCGCCCCGCCAGCCTCGTCCAGGCGACCTGGCACGCGTCCTCGACCAGTGGCGCCGGTGCTCCCAGCTGATGACCGACCAGGCGTCGCATCCAATTGGCGCGCCGCGCATAGAGCCCGGCCAGATCGACGGATTGGGCCTGATCGTCCGGCACCGCCGCGCGTGCTGCTGCCTGCATCGCATCCTCCTGAGACGAATTGAGACTATTTATTTACGAATCACCCTAGCAAGTGTCATTGATCTTTACTAGGCTCGATTCAAATCAGTTGGCTCAATTGGATTCGACCGAAGGGAGACCGCGCCAGATGAGACTCGCGCTCGTCACGGCCAAGCCGGACCTGACCGCACTGCCCGGAAGCAACGTCCTGCAGCAACTCGTCAACGGCGCCGAGGCGTGGGCGCTGGTGATCGCGTTGCTCGGCGCGTTCATCGGCGCGGGCCTATGGGCGGTGGCGTCGCACAGCCACAACCATCACTACGCCGCGCGGGGGCGGATGGCGGCCCTGATCTCCGCCGCGGCGGCGCTGGTCGTGGGCGCGGCACCGGGACTGGTCAACTTCTTCGCCCAGCTCGGCGCGACGGCGAAATGACCGGCCCGCTGCGCCTCGCTCCGATCGCCGCGCTGGTCGCGATCTGCGCGACGGTCGCGTTGTGGTCGGCCCCCGCCCCGGCGCTGGCCCTCAGCCCCAGCACCGTCTGCTCCGCGGGCGGGTTCTTCAGCGGCCTACTGGGAAAGGCGTGCGACGTGGTGACCAATCCCGGCAGGGTGATCGCGGCCGGCAAGAGCCTGCTCGGGGGCCACCTCGGGAGCGCCCTATCCGATCTGAGCGGAACCGCCGTGCGGCGCGCCGCGGGGACCGTCGTGCGGTGGGGCGCGATCGCGGCAGCCGTCGCGACGGGCGCGCATGTCCTGATCGGACTTGCCCTGCAGGCGGCGGTCGCGACGACGAGGCCTGACCTGCTGGCCGCGTGGTTCACCGGCCCCTACTGGCGAATGGCGGCGATCGCGGCGCTGCTGACGCTGCCGTTTCTGTTCGCGGCGGCGATCCAGGCGCTGATCCGGGGCGATCTCGGACTGCTGGCTCGAGCGGCCTTCGGGTGGCTACCGCTGGGCATGCTGGCCATCGGCGTGGCGGCGCCGCTGACGATGCTGCTGCTGGCCGCCTCGGACGAGATGTCGGCGCTCGTCTCAGCCGCGGGCGGGACTCACCTCCTCGGTCTCGCGGCTGGCGCCGGGACATTCGCTTCGCTGGCCACCCACACTCCGTTCGCCGCCTTCCTCATTGGGCTGCTGGCCGCCGGGGCGGCTCTGACGCTGTGGATCGAGCTGCTTGTCCGCGAGGCGGCCGTCTACGTGGTGGTGCTGATGCTGCCACTGCTGTTCGCCGCGATGGTGTGGCCCGCGCGTCGCATCTGGGCGGCGCGCGCGGTTGAGCTGCTGGTCGCGCTGGTCCTGGCCAAGTTCGCGATCGTCGCGGTCCTGTCGCTGGGCGCCGAGGCCGTCGGACACGGCCTGTGGTCGGGCCTTCAGGCCGAGCTGGCCGGCGGGACGCTGGTGCTGCTGGCCTGCTTCTGCCCCTGGGCGCTGATGCGGCTGCTGCCGCTGGCGGAGCTCGCCGGCGCCGCGGTCGGCGGGCTCAGCGGGCACGGCGCGCATGCCGCGCGGGGGGTTGCCAAGAGCACGCACGCCGCCACCGTGGGCGTTGAGCAGAGCGCGCCGGACATCGTCCGGCGGCTGGCCGCGCTGTCCAGGGATGGCTTGTGCACCAGCGGCGGCTCGGGCGGTGGGTTCGACCCGCCCGGCCAGGCGGCCGCGGCCAGCTCGGCACGCGGCGGCGCGGGCGACGGCGGGGATCTCGCCAGCGGGCCCGACGATGGCGGCCCCGGCGGCGGGCCGGACGGCGGCGGCGGGGAGCTC
>JBOGYE010000147.1:0-20888 GCA_050696635.1 Solirubrobacteraceae bacterium
ACCCCGCCCTCGCCGCGCCGCCCCCCTCCTGGGAGGCGCCGCTGCGCGCGCTGATCGGCGCCCCAGCGGCGCGCACGACCGGCGCGCCGCTCGCGATCGAGCTCTCGCTGCAGGCGGCCGGCGGGTCGACGGCCGGCGCGCCACGGTTGCTCGCGCGGCTGATGCGCCCGGGCGCGCGCGGCGGGTGGATCAACGGCTCGCTGAGCTGGAACGCGCTTGACTCCTGGCAGGTGCGTGACGCGACCCTGCGCGCCGACCATCTCGGGCTGGTCCGCGAGCTGCACGCGATCCACCGCGCGCGGGAGGGTCGCGCCTACTACTCCTACGGCTACGGCAGCGACCGGACGATCGAGCTTGGGGTCTGCGAGAGCCCGCAGCTCTGGTCGCTGCTCGACGACGCCGAGCGGCTCGGGCTGGAGCTGATCCACGCGCGCGCGGAGCTCGGCCCGGTGCGCCGCCATCGTGGCGAGGTGGTCCTCGATGTCACGCGGGACGGCGATTTGCGATCACTGGTGCGCGCCGTGGCGCGAATCGACGACCGCGACGACCGCGGACTCGAGCCCCAGCTGTTCGTCGGCAGCGCCGGACACGGGCTCGTGTGCGTGCAGGCCGGCGACGCGGACATGGCGAGCTGGCGGCTTCACCTGGTGGCGCTGGAAAGGCCGGTGCCGGCGCAGCTTCAGCGGATGGTGCTCGACAGTGAGGCGCTGTCGATCCCGACCGGCGAGCTGGAAGGCTTCGCGGCCGAGATCTGGCCCGCGCTGCGTCACGTCGCCCCCGTGATCTCATCCGACGGTTCGTTCTCGCCGCCTGAGATCTCCGCGCCCGAGCTGGTGCTGCGTGCGAGCTATGGCGACGGACATCTCGCGCAGCTGGGCTGGGAGTGGGCCTACCAGGTGGGCGATGAGACGCGGCGCGCGCCGCTCGCGCTGAACGGCGACGGCCCGGGCTTCCGCGACCCCGCCGCCGAGCGCGCGCGGCTGGATGCCGCCGCGCTGGGCGACACCACCCTCGCCGACCTTGGCCTGCTCGACCTCGACGGCCGTCCCGCTGCACGAACGCCGGTCCTGCTGGCCGGTCTCGAGGTCGCACGCCTGACGAGCGAGCAGCTGCCGGCGCTGACCGAGCTGCCCGGCGTCACGGTGGAGATCGGCGGCGAGCCGGCGGACTACCGAGACGTCGATGACGCGCTCGAGATCGGCGTCTCGGCGACGGCCGAGGGCGCCGGCGCGCGCGACTGGTTTGACCTCGGCGTGACGATCACCGTCGAGGGGCGCGAGCTGCCGTTTGCGGACGTGTTCGTGGCGCTCGCCGGCGGCGAGCCGCGGATGCTGCTCGACGACGGTGCCCACTTCTCGCTGCAGGCGCCGCGGCTGCAGGCACTGCGGCGGCTGATCGAGGAGGCACGGGCGCTGACCGACTCGCCGTCTGGGCCGCTGCGGCTGAGCCGCTACCAGGCCGGGCTGTGGCAGGAGCTGGTGGCGCTCGGGGTCGTAACCGAGCAGGCGCAGGAGTGGCAACGCGCCGTGCAGGCGCTGGTGTCGCTGGGTGAGATCGAGCAGCGCGAGCCGCCTGCTGGGCTGTGCGCTCGGCTGCGCCCGTACCAGTGCGAGGGCTTCGGCTGGCTGGCGCTGCTGCTGGAGCTGGAGCTGGGCGGCATCCTCGCCGATGACATGGGGCTCGGCAAGACGGTGCAGACGCTGGCGATGATCTGCCACGCGCGCGACCGCCAGCCCGACGCCGGCCCGTTCCTGGTGGTGGCGCCGACGAGCGTCGTGCCGGGGTGGGTCGGGGAGACGGCGCGCTTCGCCCCGCGCCTGCGAATCGAGGCCGTGACCGACACGCTTGCGCGCTCGGGACGCCAGATCGCCGAGATCGCCGACGCCGACATCGTGGTCACGACATACACGCTGCTGCGCCTGGAGGCGGAGACGTATCGTGGCGTGGCCTGGGCGGGGGTGATCCTCGACGAGGCACAGGCGGTCAAGAACCACCAGACCAAGACCCACCGCGCCGTGCGCGAGCTGCGGGCGCCGTTCAAGCTTGCGGTCACAGGCACGCCGATGGAGAACAACCTGATGGAGCTGTGGGCGCTGCTGTCGATCACGGCGCCGGGACTGTTCCCCGACCCGAAGCGGTTCTCAGAGCACTACGCGCGACCGATCGAGCGTGCCCGGGACGGTGAGCGCCTGGAGCGGCTGCGACGCCGGATCCGGCCGCTGGTCAAGCGGCGCACGAAGGAGCTGGTCGCCACCGATCTGCCGCCCAAGCAGGAGCAGACGCTGACCGTCGACTTGCATCCGCGTCACCGCAAGCTCTACGACACACACCTGCAGCGCGAGCGCCAGCGGATCCTGGGGCTGATCGGCGACTTCGACAAGAACCGCTTCACGATCCTACGCTCGATCACGTTGCTGCGCCAGCTGAGCCTGCACCCCGGCCTGGTCGATTCAGGCCACGACAATGTCCCGTGCGCCAAGCTGGCGGCGCTGGCCGAGCACCTGGAGGAGGTCGCTGGCGGCGGCCATCGCGCGCTCGTGTTCAGTCAGTTCACCGGCTTCCTTGCCAAGGTTCGCGAGCGCTTGGACCACGACGGCGTCGAGTACTGCTACCTGGACGGCAGCACTCGCCGGCGCGACCTGGTGCTGGAGCGCTTCCGCTCGGAATCGGTGCCGGTGTTCCTGATCAGTCTCAAGGCCGGTGGCTTCGGGCTCAATCTGACCGAGGCCGACTATTGCTTCCTGCTCGACCCGTGGTGGAATCCGGCTGCCGAGACCCAGGCGATCGATCGGACCCACCGGATCGGCCAGACGCGGCCGGTAATGGTCTACCGGACGATCTCGCGCGACACGATCGAGGAGAAGGTGGTCGCGCTAGCGCAGCGTAAGGCGGCACTGTTCCGCGGCGTGATGGACGACGGCGACCTGTTCGCCGGCAGCCTGACTGTGGATGACATCCGCGGGCTGGTCAGCTGAGGCCCGGCGCGTTCAGCAGATCGAGTTGCGGGTCATCTGCATAGTTGGGGCTCCTTCCGAGGTGGCGGTGCAGGAGCAGTGTGGAAGACTGAGCTTGTGGGCGTGCACCTGCTCGTGTTCATCGGTGTGGCCGCAGTTCGTCGACGCCGGCCGGGCCGACTTGGTCCCGTTCCTGCTGCTCGGGGCCTGTTCGTCGTGATGACGATCGCCTAGCTCTTCGCCTACTGCATGGTCACGGCGCGCGCGGCCCGCCGAGCGCCGCTGACCGGAGCCGCCACGCCGGCAGCGAGTGCCGGCGTGACGCGCGATCGCTATACATGCGACCGATGCCCCAGCCGCCGCGCGTCGTGCATTTGGACCAGCTCGAGTCGATCCCCGGCCCTGGCAGCCTCAGCTGGCGTCCGGTCCGGTCGGCGCTGGGGATCAGGGCGTTTGGCTGCAACGCCTACACGGCCGCGGCCGCCGGCCAGGACGTGGTCGAGCCGCACGTGGAGAGCGACGACCCCGCCGATCGAGAGCAGGCACACGAGGAGCTGTACTTCGTCGCCGCCGGACGGGCCACGTTCACGATCGACGGCGAGCACCACGACGCTCCCGCCGGCACCTACGTGTTCGTCCCCGACGCCAGCTCGCACCGCCACGCCGTCGCCGCGGAGCCGGGTACCACGGTGCTGAGCTTTGGCGGGCCGCCGGTGTTCACCCCATCCGCGTGGGAGTGGGCGTTCAGAGCCGGACCGCTGATCGCGACCGATCCCGCGCGCGCCCGCGCGATCCTCGACGAGGGTCTCGCCGTCCACCCCGGCGAGTCCGGGCTGCTGTACCAGCTCGCATGCCTGCACGCCGCCGGCGGCGCCCGCGACGAGGCGCTCGCGGCCCTGCGCGCCGCGCGCAACAGCAAGCCCGAGGTGATCGCGTGGGCGCGCGACGACGAGGACTTCCAGGACCTGGCGACCGATCCCGAGTTCCGCGCCCTGATCGACGGCTGACGACCGTCCGCCGGGTCGGAGCAGGGGCGCGGCGACAGAAACACAATTCGTCTACAGAATCGAAGTTGCATGCAGTTAGCGATTCTGCCTATAGTTAGTCCATGCGGCGACTGGGTGCTCCGGCGTTGACGAGCGGCGAGCGAGTGGAGGCGCGATGAAACTCGTGACCTACGACGACGGCCGCGTCGGGCGGGTCGACGGCGACACGGTGATCGAGCTCGATGTGCCCGATATGCGGCGGCTGTTCGAGCTCGGCGGTGTCGCACGCGAGACGGGGCGCCGAGACCCGCTCGCCGACGTGCGCCTGCGCGCCCCGATCGTCCCGAAGAAGTTCTTCCACACCGCTGGCAACTTTCGCGAGCACCACGACGAGTCCACGCGCGTGAACTGGTCGCACCCCGTGCTGCCGTGGATCGTCTTCTTCCAGAACGTGGACGCGATCATCGGCCCGGATGATCCGATCATCTACCCCGAGTCGATGACCAACGAGCTCGACTATGAGCTCGAGCTGGCGGTGGTCATCGGCCGGGCGGGCAAGTTCTTCACGGCTGAGGAGGCGGTCGACTACATCGCGGGCTATCTGGTGTTCAACGACATCACAGCGCGCGACATCCAGCGTGAGGAGATGAAGTCCGGCGTCTTCTGCCTGTCGAAGAGCATCGACACGTTCGTGCCGATCGGGCCGTGGATAGTGACCGCCGATGAGGTGCCCGATCCGCACGGCCTGGCGATGGAGTTGCGGGTCAACGGCGAGTCGCGTCAGGTGTCGAACACGAGCCGGATGTCCGTGACGATCCCGGAGATCGTCAGCCACTACTCGGCCATGGGCTACTCGCCCGGGGACATCGTCTCGACCGGGACGGTGTCGGGAGTCGCCGGGTTCAGCGAGGACGCGGCATCGCTGTACCTGCGGCCGGGCGATGTGATGGAAGCGGAGATCGAGGGGGTGGGGGTGTTGCGCAACCCGGTCGTCTCATGGCGCGACGGCCATCCTGACGCCCCGATTCCGGCGGCGCGAGCCGCTGACGCGCGATGACCACACCAGCTGAGAGAGAGGTCGGGATGGACAACCAAAGCAGCCGATCCACACGGGCGGCACTCGCCATCCTCGCGGCGGCGGCGGCTCTGCTGATCGCCGCCTGCGGCGGAGGCACGAATTCATCGTCAAGCGCGGCGGCCGCGCCAGGCGGTGGGGCGTCGGCCTCGGCCTCGGCCGGTGGCTCGACCGCGACCGTGAACGTCGGCGTGCTGCCGATCGCGGACGTGGCGCCGCTGTACCTCGGGATGAAGCAGGGATTCTTCACGCAGCAGCACCTCAAGGTCGTCCCCCACACGCTGCAGGGCGGCGCGGCCGTCGCGAGCGCCGTCGTCGGCGGCTCGTTGCAGTTCGGCTTCGGTGCGACCGCCAACCTCGTGCTGGCACGTGTCCACGGGCTGCCGATCCAGTTCGTCGCCAACGGCGACGAGGCCGCCGCGAGCGCGGGCGACGCGTGGTCCGGGATCCTCGTCGGCTCTCAAAGCTCGGCCAACTCCGTCTCGCAGCTGGCCGGTAAGACCGTCGCCGCCAACGCGACGCGCGGGGAGAACGAGCTCGCGCTCGACGCGATCCTTCAGCGCGCCGGCGTCTCGCCGTCCACGGTCCATGTGGTGGCGTTGCCGTTTCCCACGATGCCCGCCGCGCTCAACTCTCACCAGGTCGAGGCGGTCACCGAGGTGGAGCCGTTCGTGTCCGCGATCAAGGCCAAGGGCGGGCGGATGCTGACGCCGCTGTTCGAGGGCATGGCGCCGTCGATGATCGTCGCCGGATACTTCACGACGACGAGCCAGATCTCGAAGAGCCCCTCGCTCGTCAAGCGGTTCGTCACGGCGATCAACGAGTCGCTCGATTACGCTCAGTCGCATCCGAGCGCGGTGCGTTCGATCATCCCGACCTATACGAAGATCCCGAGCGCGGTCGCCGCCAAGATGAAGCTCCCGGTCTGGGGCTCGACCGTCGCGATCTCGAGCATCACCTCCCAGGAGAAGCTGATGCAGAAGCTGCACTGGATCACGTCTGCGCCGCCGATCAGCGAGCTCGTCTGGTCGGGTGCCAAACGCTGACGTACGTCTGACGCGCGCCGCGGCGAGCGACGCGACCGGCGCGGTAGGCGCCGGACCGCTGCCGGCGCCCGTCGGCGCTCGCTCGCGAGGCGCCTGGGGGCCGCTGGCGCGCCGCATCGGCGGCGTGCTGGTGGCGATCGCGATCTGGGAGCTGGTGAGTGTCAGCGGTGCGATCACCGATCAGGCGCTGGCCAGCGTGACCGCAACCGCGTCGGCGATCGGCGCCAATGCGAGCGAGCTCGCCTCGGCGGCGGGCGGCACGCTCGAGGCGTGGGCGGTCGGGCTGGCGATCGCGACGGTCCTCGGCGTCGGCCTTGGGACGCTGGTCGGCCGCTCGCGCTTCGCGGAGGCGTTCACCGAGGTGCTCGTGCGAATGATGCGACCGCTGCCGTCCCTGGCGCTGATTCCGGTAGCGATCCTGATCGCCGGGCTCGGCCTGAAGATGACCGCGGGACTGGTCGCGTTCACGTCGTTCTGGCCGATCTTCATCAACACCCGCTACGGCGTCCGCCAGGTCGACAACCTGTTGATCGACACCGGCCGCACGCTCGGCCTGCGCGGGGGCCGTCTGATCGCACGGGTGGTTCTTCCCGCCGCGGTGCCGCTGATCGCCGGAGGCGTCCAGGTCGCGATCAGCCTCGCGCTCGTCGTCACGGTGTCGGTGGAGCTGGTCGGCGGTACCGGGGGCCTCGGGACGTTCGTGCTCGGGGCCCAGCAGGCGAACAACGTGCCGATCATGTGGGCCGGCATCATCGTCGGCGGGTTCCTCGGCTGGGTGTTGAACATCGGCTTCGCCACGCTGATGGGCCGCGCGCTGCCCTGGAGCGACCGTCGGGAGACCGCGTGAGCAGCCGGATGACCCACGCCATCGCCATTCAGGCGAACCTGGATGGTGAGCGGCGATGAGTGTGGGCGCCGCACCCGGTCCGCGCGCCGGCGCCAGGCGGCTGCGACGCGTCGGTTGGTGGGGCCTGGGCTGGCTCGGCCTCGGTTGCGCGGCGGTCGCCTGGCAGGTGGCCTCCGGGCTCGCCGGCAGCACGATCCTGCCCGGCGTCGGCCCCGCGGTCACGCATACCTGGCGCCTGGTCACCGGACCGGTCCTCACCGCTGATCTCGTGCCCTCGATCGTGCGGACCCTCGTCGGCTTCGGGATCAGCGCGGTGCTGGGCGTCGCCCTGGGACTGCTCACCGGCCTCTCGCGCACGGCGCAGGAGTGGACCGCGTCGGTGTTCGACTTCGGGCGCTCGCTGCCGACGCCCCTGCTGATCCCCGTGGCGCTCGTTCTGTTCGGCCTCGGCGGCAGCATGGTGATCGCGGTGATCGTCACCGCCGCGGTATGGCCCGTCCTGATCAACACCGCCAACGCGACGCGAGCGCTGGAGCCGACGCTCGTCGACACGGGGCGGATCCTGGGGCTGCGCGGGCCGAGCCTGTTGCGGCGGGTCGTCGTGCCGGCGGTCAGCCCACAGATCTTCGCCGGGCTGCGGATCGCGATCAGCGTGTCGCTGGCCGTGATGGTCGTATCGGAGATCCTCGGCGGCGGCTCGGGCATCGGTTACTTCATCGCCAACGCCCAGCAGTCGTTCGCGATCGACGACAGCTACGCGGGCGTGATCATCCTGTGCCTGCTCGGGTGGGCGTTTGACACCCTGTTCTTGCTAATCGAGCGCCGGCTGCTGTCGTGGCAGCGCGGCACAGTGGGAGGTGAGTGATGAGCGACCCGGTGCTGGCGCTGGAGTCCGTCGGGGTGACCCTGGGCGGGCGCGACGGCTCCGTCACAGAGGTGACGGCGGACGTGAGCTTCGACCTGGCACCGCGTGAGTTCGTCAGCATCGTCGGCCCCTCCGGTTGCGGCAAGACGACGCTCCTGCGCGCGGCATCGGGGCTGCGTCCGCCGACGCGGGGCGAAGTGCGGTTCGCGGGCGAGGCCGTGCGCGATGTCGTCCCGGGGATCTCGGTCGTCTTCCAGGAGTACAACAAGAGCCTGTTCCCATGGCTGTCGATCGAGCGCAACGTCGCCATGGGCGCGCGCGGCCGCCCCTCCGCGCAGCGCGCGCAGGCGGTGCGAGACGCTCTGCACCAGGTTGAGCTCGACGGGTTCGCCTCGCGCTATCCCTGGGAGCTGTCAGGCGGCATGCAGCAGCGCGCCGCCCTGGCTCGGGCGCTGATCTCCGAGCCGCGGGTGCTGATGATGGATGAGCCGTTCGCCTCCGTCGACGCTCTGACGCGTGGCCATCTGGAGGATGTCGTCGCCGATCTGTGGGAGCGCTCCTCCTTCGCCGCGCTGCTAGTCACCCACGACATCGCCGAGGCCATCTACCTGGCCGACCGTGTCCTGGTCCTGTCGGGTCGTCCTTCGCGAGTGCTCGCCGAGATTCCGGTCGATCTCCCCCGGCCGCGCTCGCACGGCCGCACCAGGCTGCTGCGGGAGTTCGCCGAGCTCGAGGGGCAGGTGCTCGAGCGGGTGGAGGAGGCGGGCCGCTCGATGGTCGGCGCGCCCTGAGCCCGATGGTGCCTTCGTCGACCAAGCGCCGAGCCCGTGACGAGATGGACACGCCGCGCAAGATCGACTGGGAGGAGCAGAACTTCACCGAGGTGCGTCCCGGCATCTTCGGAGCCACCGTCCACACGCCCCAGCTGACGGCGACGCTGTACCGGTACGGCGCCGGCACCAGCTGGGAGGAGCACCAGCATCCCCAGGATCAGATCACGCAGGTTCTGGAGGGCACGATCGACTTCGTCGTCGCCGGCAGGGCCGTCCGGCTCACGGCCGGCCAGCTCGCGGCGCTGCCCGGAGGCACACCACACTCGGCGACGGTCGGCGCCGACGCGCCTGCCGTCAGCCTCAACGTCTTCACTCACCGCGAGGCGGCGCCCGGTGCCCGGTGACTGGCTGGGCCTCGCCGGCCGGCGGGTGCTGGTCGCGGGCGGCGCGGGGACGATCGGGGCGGCGCTCGTGGCCGGCTTCCTTGACGCGGGCGCGACCGTCGGCGTGCTCGACCTGGAGACCGACGCGGTCGACTCGCGGGTGGCGGCGACGCTCGCCGCAGATCTCGCCGACGGCGACGCTGCGCGCGCCGCGGTCGCAGCGATCCGTGACCGGCTCGGTGGCCTGGATGTGTTCGTGCACTGCGTCGGGATCAACGACCGGCGACCGATCGAGTCCTACGACGGGGCCGACTGGGACCGGATCATGGCGGTCAACCTGTCAAGCGCGTTTCACACCGCGACCGCGGCGGCAACCGGGATGCGCGACCAGGGCAGCGGCCGGATCGTGTTCTTCTCCTCGGTGGCGGGGCGCAGCGGCCACCGCCTGCACGGACCCTACGCCGCCAGCAAGGGCGGAATCAACCAGCTGATGCGAGTGCTCGCCCACGAGTACGCGCAACACGGCGTGACCGCCAACGCGGTCGCGCCCGGCTATATGGACACGGCGCTGACCGCAGACCACCTGGAGGCGCACCCGGAGACGCGCCGGACGCTCGAGCAGCTGATACCAGCGGGGCGATTCGGGACCTTGGAGGAGGTCGTGGGCCCGGTGCTGTTCCTCTGCTCGCCGCACGCGAGCTTCATCACCGGGCAGGTCCTGTACATCGACGGCGGTCGCACGATCGTCTGAGCGGCTCCGTTTCGCGAGGACGACGCCGCGAACCAACGAGGAGAGAGATGCAGCGCAGATTCGAGGGGAGCAGGTTCTTGGTCACCGGGGCGGGCACCGGGTTCGGCGCCGCGCTTGCGGTCCGCGCGGCCCAGGAGGGGGCGGCGCGCGTGCTGGTCCACTACCGCAGCTCCGAGGCGGGCGCGCAGCGGACGGCGCAGCGCGTTCGCGAGGCCGGCGCTGAGGCGCTGCTGATCCAGGGCGACATCACGTCGTGGGCAGACATCCGGCGGATCGCCGGGTGGGCGTTCGGCGAGGCCGGCGGGATCGACGTGCTGATCAACAACGTCGGCGACATGGCCTCGCATCAGGCCTCATGGACGGAGGTGACCGAGGAGGCGATCGACCACGTGCTCGCCGTCGACATCAAGGGCACAATGCTGATGGTGCACGAGCTGGGACAGCGGATGGTGGAGGCGGGCGGCGGTGCGATCGTCAACGTCGGCTCGACCGTGATCGTGCGCGGCAGTCCGCGAGCGCCCCAGTACGCGGCGGGCAAGTACGGCCTGCTCGGGATCACCAAGTCCTACGCCAAGGCGCTCGCGCCGACGGTCCGCGTGAACACTTTCGCCCCCGGGTTCATGGAGACCGAGGCGCTGCTCGCGCGCCCCGAGTGGAAGGCGGGACGCCGCGAGGCGGTGCTGTCCGCGACCCCGGCCGGCAAGATCCCGGCGCCGGAGGAGATGACCGGCGCGGCGCTGTTCCTGGCCTCGCACGAGGCGCACCACATCACCGGCTCCTACATGATCGCCGACGGCGGTTACAGCATGCTCGGGGCGTGATCGTGTCGGCCAACGGCCAGAGCACCGAGGACGTCTACGAGCGCGTCCGCAACGCGATCCTCGACGGGGAGCTGGCGGCCGGGGGGGTGATGTCGCAGGTGGCGCTGGCCGAGGAGCTGGGGATCAGCCGCACGCCGCTGCGCGAGGCGCTGCGGATGCTCCAGTCGGAGGGGCTGGTGGAGGGAAAGCCCAACCGGCGCGTCCGGGTGGCGCCGATGAGCGTGATCGACCTGGAGCAGCTGTCGGTGATGCGCGTCACGCTCGAGGCCGAGGCGCTGCGGCTCTCGATCCGGCACATGACCTCCGAGGACTTCGCTGCGCTGGAGGGGTCGATGGCCGAAATGGCCCATTACGCGCAGGAGCGCGACTACCGGCGCTGGGTCGTGCCCCACCGGCGGTTTCACCGCGCGCTGACCGCTCACGCCGGCGAGCGGGTCAACTTCACGCTCGCGCAGATGTTCGACCACAACGAGCGCTACCGGCGCCTGCACATCGGCCATGGCCCAGGAGCCTGGGCGACGCCACAACACCGCGAGATCCTCGACGCCTGCAAGGCCGGCGACATCAAGCGCGGGCCGGCGCTGCTGGCCGGGCATCTCGCACGCACCGGGCTCGAGGTCTGCGACCTGCTCGACCCCGGCTACGACCCGCGGCTGCTGAAGGCGGCGGTGGTCGATGCGGGCGGCGAGCTCCCGACGCGCGGCGCCGCTGCGAGGGTGGCAGAGCGGCGCGGACACTAGGATGGCGGCCAGTGCCTCAAGCCGCCAACCTGCAGGCGCCGGATCCCGCGGGCGCGAGCGCGTACGCCTCATCCGGCGTCGACTACGAGGCGCTCGACGCCGGCAAGCGCAACGCCCTGACCGAGGCTTTGGCGACCTCGCCGGCGCTGCTGGCGGCCCCGGGCGGGCGCGCGGTCGACGAGTCCCGCGGCGAGCCGGCATTCGTGTTCGAGCTCGCCGGGCAGACGCTCGCGTTCGTGCTCGAGGGGTTGGGCACCAAGTCGGTGATCGCACGAGCGCTCGAGGGCCGGCTCGGCGCCGCGGCGTTTGACGCCGTCGCCTACGACACGGTCGCGGCGATCGTCAACGACCTCTGCTGCGTCGGCGCTCTGCCACTGGTCGTCAACGCCTACTTCGCAACCGGCTCCTCGAGCTGGTACGAGCGCCCGGCACGGCAGGCGGGGCTGCTGGCCGGCTGGCGACGCGGCTGCGAAGACGCGGGGGCGACCTGGGGCGGCGGCGAGTCGCCGTCGCTGTCCGGGCTGGTCGGCGCCGACGAGATCGAGCTGGCCGGCAGCGCGGTCGGCCTGATCCCAGAGGGTCGCGAGCCGATCCTCGGCGACAAGCTGGCCGACGGGGACGAGATCGTGCTGGTCGCCTCCAGCGGCCTGCATGCCAACGGCGCCTCGCTGGCGCGGACGATCGCGGCGCGACTCCCTGACGGCTACGACACCGCGCTGCCGGGCGGGCAGCGACTGGGGGCGGCGCTGCTGGCACCGAGCGTGATCTACGCGCCGCTCGTGCGCGCGCTGCTCAGCTCCGAGGAGGTCGAGCTGCACTACCTCAGCCACATCACCGGCCACGGCCTGCTGAAGCTGATGCGCCCACGCGCGCAGCGCAGCTACGTGATCGACCGCCTGCCCGAGGTGCCCGAGGTCCTGTCGTTTCTGGCGCGCGAGGCGCAGCTGTCGGCGGCCGACGCATACCGCACCTTCAACATGGGGGCCGGCTTCGCGGTCTACTGCGCCGCGGGCACCGGCGCGGCGGTCGTGGCGCTGGCGTCCGAGCTGGGGATGTCGGCCCGCGTCGCCGGGGCGGTGCGGCCGGGCCCGCGGCGGGTGGTGCTGGAGGAGATCGGCGTGACGTTCGAGTCCGACTCGCTGGACCTGGCGCCGCGAGCGCGCGGCTGAGAGCCCGGGATCGTGGCGAACGTCGCGATGTTCCTGCACCTGATCGGGGTGCTGCTGTTCGTGGCGGGGGTCGTGCTCGCCGGGGTCGCGTTCGAATCGGCACGGCGGCGTCCGCTGGCGGCGGAGGTCGCGCTGCTGCTCGGCCTGAGCCGGTTCGCGGTCGGGCTGGTGGCGGGGGGCGGGACGCTTTTGGGAGTGTTCGGGCTGTGGCTGGTGCATCTCGGCGGCTGGGGCTACGGATCGGGATGGGTGGACGCGGCGATCGTCCTGTACGTGATCGTGCTGGCGCTGGGCGGCGCCGGGGGCCGGCCGCTGCGCCGCGCGCGCCTGTTGGCCACCTCGCTGGCCGCGCAGGACGGTGCGCCGGTCAGCGTCGAGCTGCGCGAGCTGCTCGAGGACCGCGCCGCCCGCGCGGCCAACTACGCTTCGCTGGTGATCGTGCTGGCGATCATCGTGCTGATGGTGTTCAAGCCATGACCGACGGCGCGCGCGCGGTGCCGCCGGCGCAACGCCATCGGCCACCCCTGTTCGCGCAGCGCTCGCGCGCGGCCCAGGTTCTGATCGCGATCGTGATCCCGGGACTGATCGGCGCGCTCGCCGGCGTCCTGCTGGGCATCTCCAGCATCGCCTATGCGGCGATCGGGTTGCTGGCGGCGATCGGCGCCTTCCTGTCAGGGTTCGAGCACGCCGGCGCATGGAGCGCGGCCGACCGCGGCTTCGTCGCGGGCGCGGGATACGGGGTCGGGCTGCTGATCGCGCACGGTCTGGCGGGCACGCACGCGACCGTCGCGCTCGGAAGCTTCCCGCCGGCGCTGATCATCGTCACGGCGATCGTCGGCGCGCTGCTGGCCGCAGCGGGCGCGAGCGGCTCAGGCGAGCGCATTGCCGGCGAGTCGGCGCCGGTGGAGATTTCGCCGCCGGAGCGGTAGACTGGCGGCAGGGTGGCAACAGAGACTGGAGGTCTCGGAGATGATGCGAGCATGACGCTGGAGCTGCTGGATGCGAAGGAAACGGTCGATGGGATCTCGGTCACGTTCGCGACCGAGCGTGGCCTGGAGTCGATCGAGGGCAGCTGCGACGAGATCGCGCGGCTCGCAGAGGTGATGGCGCAGGTGGCGGCGCTGGCCGCGATCAACGAGAACGAGCGAGTCTGGATCGAGCGCGTCGTGGTCGGCGACTCGGTCGTGCACCTGGGTCTGAAGCCCAACGGGCAGGCCAAGGTTCGGATCGTTCGGCGTTAAGGGCTGAGCGCCGAGCGCCAACCGCGGTCGCGCCCTCCCTCTCGAAGGGCGGGGTAAGCCTGGCCCTTCGAGAGTGCAATCTCCGCGCCGGATCGGGGATCGTTGGATCGATGCCGATGCAACCGACACCTGCACCGATCCCGGCCGTCGATCCGGCCGCGCGTTTCGAGGTGCTGCCGCTCGGCAAGAGCGAGACCGAGGCGGCGCAGCTGCCCGAGCCGGTCCGACTGACCGTCACCTGCTCGCCCAAGCACGGGCCTGACCACTCCGTGCAGGTCGCCGGGCGCCTGCGGGCTCTCGGCCACGCCGTGACCGTCCACATCGCCTCGCGGATGGTGCGTGACGGCGATCACCTAGACGAGCTGCTGGGCGCGATGGCGACGGCCGGTGTCGACGACCTGTTCCTGATCGGCGGCGACGCCGACCCGCCGCATGGCGAATTCAGCTCGGCCGTCGACCTGCTGCCGGTGATCGCCGAGCATCCGCGCCGGCCGGCGACGATCGGGATCGCCGGTTACCCCGAGGGCCACCCGCTGATCGACGACGACACGCTGGCGCGGGCACTGGCCGACAAGAGCCTGATGGCGGACTACTTCACCACCCAGCTGTGCTTCGACCCGGCCACCCTCACGCGGTGGATCGGCGAGCAGCGCGAGCGCGGGATCGAGCTGCCGGTGCTGGTCGGAATGCCGGGCAAGGTCGCCGCCACGCGATTGCTGGAGATGTCGGCGCGGATCGGCGTCGGGCCGTCGATGGCGTTCGTGCGCAAGCAGAGCGGCCTGCGCAGCCTGCTCGGCCTGCTGCGCCGGTCGGCCCCCGACCGGCTCTACGACGCGCTAGCGCGGGAGATCGGGGGCGCGCTCGGAGTCGTCGGCTTTCACTACTTCACCTTCAACCAGCTCGTCGCTACGTACGAGTGGCAACGCGGCAAGGCGCCCGGTCCCGCCGGCGAGCAGTCCGTCGCCGCACGCTCGATCGGCGGCTACAGGCAGGCCGAGGAGAGCAGGACTTGAGCGGCGGCCCCGGCGTGTTGCTGGGGCGCCTGGAGCAGGCATCCTGGCTGCTGGCCGAGGTGCGTCACCGCCGCGACTGCTGGGCACCGCAGCGCCACCCGTTCATCGAGCGCTGGACCGCCGGCGCGCTGACCGGCTCCGAGTTGCGACTGTACGCCGAGGAGCACCACCAGGTCGTGGTCTCGCTGGCGCAGGCAGCTCGGCGCGCCGCCGATCTGACCGACGGCCTGCTCGGTGAGCAGCTGCGCCGGCATGCGCGGGAGCGAGCCGACGAGGCGGACCTGTGGTGCGCGTTTGCGCTGGCCGCCGGCTGGCCCGGCTCGGCGGCGTGGTGCTTCGGCGCCGATCCGCTGCCGCAGACGAGCGTCTGCGCGCGCATCTGGACCGGCGACGACGAGCGTACGGCGGCGGCGCATCTGGTCACGATCTATGTCCTGGAGACCGCGGCCGCAGAGGTCGCGCGCCCACAGCGCGACGCGCTGCGCGCTCGCTACGGGCTGCGCGACGAACGTTCGGTGGCCTGGTTCTCGGCCCGCTGCCGCGGCGACGCCGGACCTGCCGGGCTGATCGAGGCGGCGATCACCGGCCTGCTGCCGGTGCAGGACCCGTTCGCGCTGGTGCGCCACGCCGAGCGCAGCTATCGCGCCTACTGGGAGCTGCTGGATGGGATCGAGCTGTACGCGCGTGCGACCCGCGCGGGCGCGACCGGCGTGCGTGCGACCGGCGCGGGCGCGACCGGCGATTCGTGCGCTTCGCACAGTTTCTGACGCCGCCGGGCCTCAGCGGCGCGCAAGAAACCAATCGGTTGGTATGAGATGCTGATCGCGTGACCCGCGTCGAGCGCATCGCCAACCTGTCCGGAGTCGTGCTCCCGTTCGCCGGCGTTCTGGCCGCGATCCTGCTGCTGTGGAACCGCGCCGTGGATCTCACCGACCTGGTGCTGCTGGCGGTGATGTACCTGCTGAGCGCGATCGGGGTGACGGTCGGCTTTCACCGGCTGCTGACCCACCGCGCCTTTGCCACCCACCGCTGGCTGGAGCGGACCTTCGCGGTGCTGGGATCGCTGTCGGTCCAGGGCTCGGTGCTGGACTGGGTCGCAGACCACCGCAAGCATCACGCCCACGCCGACCGCGAGGGCGATCCGCACAGCCCCCATGTCGGACACGGCAGCGGTCTGGCGGGACTGTGGCACGCGCACGTCGGCTGGCTGCTGGAGACCCAGGGACAGGCCGACTGGCGCCGCTATGCCCCCGAGCTATATGAGGATCCCGCGATGCGCGCGATCGGCCGGTGCTTCCCCGTGCTGGCCGGACTGTCGCTGGCGATCCCGACGCTGGCCGGCTGGGCGCTGCACGACTTCAGCGCCGCCGGGGCGCTCCGGGGCCTGGTCTGGGGCGGACTGGTGCGGATCTTCTTCGTGCACCACGTGACCTGGTCCGTCAACTCCGTCTGCCACTTCTTCGGGCGCCGCCGGTTCGACGTGGAGGACCGCTCGACCAACGTCGGCTGGCTGGCGGTCCTGTCGCTGGGTGAGTCCTGGCATCACAACCACCATGCCTTCCCGCGCTCGGCACGTCACGGCCTGCGCTGGTGGGAGATCGACCCCTCCGGGATGCTGATCGCGGCGATGGAGCGGGTTGGGCTGGCCTGGAACGTGATCCGGATCACGCCCGAGCGCCAGCGGGCGCGCGTGCTCGCCGCCGACGCCACCGGCTGACGCGGCGCCGGTCGACGGCTGAGCGCGGCTACCGACGGCTGAGCGCAGGGCCGCCGCCGGCGGCTGAGCGGGGGCCTTGGGGAGTTAGTGTGGCCATGTGTTACTAACGCCCCAAAGCCTCCGGTAGGGTGGCGCCGTGGAGCTGGAAAACGCGCGTGTGGTGGTCACGGGGGCGGGAAGCGGGATCGGGCGCGCCTGCGCGGTCGGCTTCGCCGCCGAGGGCGCGCGGGTTGTCGTCTCAGACCTCGACGCGGAGCGGGCGCATGCCGTCGCCGACGACCTCAGAGCCCGTGCGGTGCCCGCCGACGTCGGCAGCGAAGCGGGCGTTCGTGCCCTGATCGAGACGGCGCGTGAGGATGGCGAGATCGACCTGTTCTTCTCCAACGCCGGCGTCCCCGGCCCGCCGGGCGGTGCCGAGGCGCCCGACCCCGAACTGGAGCTCGCCTGGCGGGTCAACGTGATGGCTCACCTGTGGGCGGCGCGGACGCTGCTGCCCGCGTGGCTGGCGCGCGAGCGGGGATATCTGCTCAGCACGGCGTCGGCGGCGGGCCTGCTGACCCAGGTGTCGGCCGTCGGCTACTCGATCACCAAGCACGCCGCGGTGGCGCTCGCCGAGTGGCTGGCGATCGCGCACGGCGACGCCGGTATCAGGGTGTCGTGCCTGTGCCCGCAGGCGGTCAACACGCCGATGCTCGACGCGGCGCTGACCGACCCGGTCGGCGCCGGACCGCTGCTGGCCGGCGGCGTGCTCGAGCCGGAGGACGTCGCGGCGGCGGTCATCGAGGGAGTCCGCGAGGAGCGCTTTCTGATCCTGCCGCACGGCGAGGTCGCCCGGTACATGGCGCTCAAGGGCGCGCAGCCGGAGCGCTGGCTGGCGGGGATGCGCCGGCTCGTGCGTGAAGGGCGCGCCGGTACCGGTCAGGCCTGAGGGCCCGCTACCAAGCAATTGACGGCTCGTATCGGCGTCCCGCGGCGCCAGGCGCCACCCGCTCGCTCGCCATAGCGCTGCTATGACTCCGCTCGCGTGCGTCGTCCGGCATCGACGAGCCGACCATCCGATCCCATCACTTGCTTGGTAGCGGACCCCTAGCGGCAGCCGCGCGGCCGTAGAGCAGCGAGCCGACCAGTTCTCGCAGCCGGCGGGGGTCGATCGGCTTGGCGACATACGCGTCGCAACCGGCGCGCCGTGCGCGCGCCCGCTCCTCATCCGCGTCGGCGGCGGAGCAGGCGACGATCGCGCACTCGGCGGTCCGCGGATCGGCGCGGAGGCGGGTCGCCAGCTCCAGCCCGTCGCCGTCCGGCAGTCGCAGGTCGAGCACGATCGCCGCCGGCGCGCAGCGCTCCAGGACCAGCTCGGCCTCAGACAGCGAGCCCGCCTCGAGCACGTCGATCCGAGCCCGCTCGAGCGAGCGCGCCACCAGCCGGCGCCCGAGTTGGTGGTCGTCGACCACCAGCACCATCGGGCGCCACGGCAACCGGGCGTAGAACGTCGAGCCGAACCCGGGCGTGCTCGAGACGCCGACCTCGCCGCCCTGCGCCTCGACGATCCGCTTGACGATCGCCAAGCCCAGGCCGCTGCCGTGGCGTTCCCGCTCGCCCAGGAAGACGAACTCCCCGAACACGCGCGCCTGATCGCGCGGCGCGATCCCGGCGCCGTTGTCGGACACAGCCAGCTCGAGGCGATCCTCGGCCCGCCCGAGCGAAAGCGTCACCAGGCCCCCCGCTTGCGTGAAGCGGATCGCGTTGGTCAGGTAGTTGAGCATCACCTGGCGCAGGCGCACCGGGTCGAGCGTCAGCGCGACCGGCTCGGCGGACGCCTCGAGTGCAAGCTGCACGCCGCGCGCCGCCGCCTGTGCCGTGACCGATCGCAGGCATTCGCGAGCCACCGCGCTTGCATCGATCGCCCGCGGGCTCAGGCGCGGGCGCCCGGCGTCGATACCCGCCAGATCCCGCAACTGCTCGACCAGCGACAGCATGTGCCGGCCGCTGGAGTCGATCGCGGCCAGCTGCTCGCGCACGGGAGCCGACAGTGCGCCCCCGGCGTCGCTGCCACTGCCGCCTTCGCCGTCGCCGTCCTGCAACAGCTGGGCGTGACCGAGCAGCGCATGCAACGGCGTGCGCAGCTCGTGCGACAGGTGCGAGACGAACCGGGTGCGCGCGTCCAGCGTCTCCTGCAGCCGGCGGTTGCGCTCAGTCAGGCTTCCGTTGGCGCGCCCCAGACGGCGGTTGCGGTCGGCGAGGCCGACCGTCGCGGCGATCGCCAACGCAGCTGCGCCCGCCAGTGGTGCGCGTGATCCGTGGTGCATATCCGAGTGGCATCAGAGCAGCCTCACGGAGCCCGGTGACCGGCGATGGAGGTTCGCTGGAGGCTCCGGGGTCGCTACCTACCGGCGCTCGGTAGTTTCCCGCCCATCACGGGCGGCGCGCTCGAGTCCGGCACGCAGCGGCGTCCATGCCTGCCCGAGCGCGCGGTGAGCGGTGACCGCGGCGGGCAGCTCGCCGCGGCGGGCATACCGCTCGAGCTCCGCCAGGCGATCCAGCAGCGGCCGGGCATCGACCATCAGCGCGCTGTTGCGCGCCGCGTGGGCGGCATGCGCCGCCGCCGCCAGGTCCTCGCCGGCGATCGCGTCGTCGATATCGCTCAGCGCTCGGCTCAGCTCCGAGACCAGCACCGAGACGATCTCGGGCAGCGTCGAGCCAAGCGCCCCGGGCAGCTCCTGCAGACGTGCGAGGTCGAGATCGTGGCCTCCCGCCATCACCGGTAAGCATAAGGCCGATCCCGGGCTCAGGGGTGCAGGTGCAGGACTTTTCTCAAACCACGCGAGAACGTGCCGAAGTCGTTGTGGTGCGCGGCCGCGAGGCCGGTGACACCGAGCATCGTCACCCCCAGGCCCGCCACCACGGCCAGCACCGCGAGCACCATCGGCCAGCGCGCCTCGAGCCATTCGCGTCCAGCCCCGAGCCGCCGCTGGGCGTTCGCTCCCGAGAAGGTCAGCGTCGCCAGGATCCCCGTCAGCGGCAGCACGAAGCAGAGGTTGAACAGCACCAGCAGGATCACGGTGCGAAGAATGCCGACGTCCGAGCCCACGACCGCCGTGATCGCCGCGAAGTACGGGAACGCGGTCGGCAGCTCGACCGCCGTGATCGTGGCGCCCAGCCAGGCACCCGAGCGCCCGCTCGGCCGCAGCGCCTTCGGGGTGGCCTTCTGCGCCAGCCTCGCGCGCCGGACCCAAAGGACCGAGCCGAGCACCAGTATCGCCACGCCGGCGATGATCTCCAGCACGTAGGAGAGGTGGCGTCCGGGCTGCGGCACCAGCGCCAGCACCAGCTCACCCGGGCCGAGCGCGATCGCCAGTCCGCCGACCAGGTAGACGCCGAATACCGCCAGGGTGAACTCGGCCACCTGGCGCCGGGGCTGCTCGCCGGCGGCGAGGTACAGCGCCGGCGCGATCGTCGTGGGGTTCAGCGAGTCCGCGATCCCGAACGAGATCACGAGGCCGATCAGACGGATCATCTGCTGGCGTCGCTTCCCTGGAGCATCGTGGGGAATTGTCGCCTCCCGGCGGCGTGCACCGATGCCAGGGCTCAGAGGCGGGCGCTACACTGGCCTGCCAGCGCCGGCGTGGTGGCATTTCCTTGCGCCCGCGGTGCGATCGATTCCTACCCGGAAAGCACGCAATGGCCCGTGGAGACGTCCGGATCGCTGCGACCCTCGCCTGCGAGGAGTGCAAGCGCCGCAACTACCAGACGAACAAGAGCAAGCGCAACAACCCGGAGCGACTGCAGCTACGCAAGTACTGCCGCTGGTGCCGGCGTCACACCGCGCACCGCGAGACGCGCTAGCCGCGGGAGGGTCGCGTGGCTCGCAACCGCAAACGCCACAGCGAGCGCCTGCCCTACGGGCGCGAGGACCGCGCCCCGCTGCAGCCGCCGGTCGCCACCGCGCGGCGGTCGCAGGGTGCGGAGGGTTCCGCGCGCCGTGCCGCGGCGGGCGACCCCGAGCCCGGTCCCGGCTACGGCGATGACCCGCTCGACGTCGATGCGCTCGACGATGACGCGGGCGGCGCGGACGGTTCAGGGGGCGGCGGATCGGGCGGTCGATCCGGCGGTCGATCCGGCGGCGACGCGGACGAGGGCCGCGGCGGCGGAGGAGCGCCGGGACAGTCGCTCGCACCGATGGCGCACCCCGGTTCACGACTGATCGGATTCCTTCAGGGAAGCTGGCGCGAGCTACAACGAGTACAGTGGCCGGATCGTCCGCAGGTGATGCAGGCCACGGGGGTCGTGATCGGGTTCGTGATCGTCGCCGGCGCGTTTCTCGGCGCGGCCGACTGGGTCGCCACCAAGATCGTCCACTTCCTTCTTTCCTGAGAGCCCACTACACACGAACATGTTCCGCTGGTACGTCGTCAACACCTACTCCGGCCACGAAAACAAGGTCAAGCACAACCTCGAGCACCGCGTGGTCTCGCTCAATCAGCAGCGCGCCGTGCGCCAGATCATCGTC
>JBOGYE010000148.1:0-21844 GCA_050696635.1 Solirubrobacteraceae bacterium
CTACGAGCTGCGCCTGGCGCCCGGGATCAAGGTGGCCAAGGTTGCCCAGCTCAAGGACGACCTCGCCTACGCGCTGGCCGCCACCGACATCAGGATCCTCGCCCCGATCCCTGGCAAGCAGGCCGTCGGCGTCGAAGTGCCCAACGCCAACCGCCGGATAGTGCACCTCGGCGACGTCTACCAGGATCCGCCAGCCGACTGGTCGCCGCTCACGGTATGGCTGGGCAAGGACATCGCAGGGCGCGCGATCGGCGCCGACCTGGCGAAGATGCCGCACCTCCTGGTCGCCGGCACGACCGGCGCCGGCAAGTCCGCGTGCGTGAACGCCATGCTCTCCTCGATCCTGCTGCGCGCCACCCCGCACCAGGTGAGGATCGTGCTGGTGGACCCCAAGCAGGTCGAGCTCAACCACTACGAGTCGGTGCCGCACCTGCTGACTCCGGTGATCACCTCGCCGCGGATGGCCGCCAACGCGCTGCAGAACCTCGTCAAGGAGATGGAGCAGCGCTACTCGATCATGTCGCTGGCGCGGACGCGCTCGCTGCCCGAACTCAATCACGCGCGCGCCAAGCGCGGCGAGCCAGACCTGCCATACATCCTGTGCGTGATCGACGAGTTGGCCGACCTGATGATGGTCGCCCCGGCCGACGTGGAGGATTCGATCATCCGCCTGGCGCAGAAGGCGCGGGCGGTCGGCATCCACCTGGTGCTCGCGACGCAGTCCCCGCGCGTGGACGTGATCACCGGGATGATCAAGGCCAACGTCCCGTCGCGGATCGCGTTCGCGGTCTCCAGCCAGACCGACTCGCGGGTGATCCTCGACCAGAACGGAGCGGAGTCGCTGCTCGGCCAGGGCGACATGCTGTTCTCACCGGTCGGCTCCTCCAAGCTGCAGCGCATCCAGGGCGCCTACATCGACGAGCAGCAGATCCTGGAGCTGACCGAGGCGTGGCGGCGCCAGGGCGAGCCTGAGTTCCAGGAGCAGCTGCTGGAGGAGGTGGCGACCGAAGGCGGGGCTTCCGACGAAGACGAGGGCGCGCGCAACGCCGACGAGGACCCGCTGCTGGAGGAGGCGATCTACCTGGTCGCGTCGATGGGCACCGCCTCGACTTCGATGCTCCAGCGGCGCCTGCGGCTCGGCTACACGCGCGCCGGACGGCTGATCGACATGCTCGAGCGGCGCGGGATCATCTCCGGCTACGAGGGCTCCAAGCCGCGGCAGGTGCTGGTCTCAGAGGCCGACGTTCCGCGGATCCTGGCGCACTTTGCAGAGGCCGGCGCCACCGGCGCCGCCACGGGCTCGGACGCCGCGGCTCCGGCCGCCGACGCCCAGCCGGCGTCGCTGACCGGCGCGGCGCCGGCGCTCGCAGACGATGCCTTCGAGGTCAACGAGCACGGCGGCGACTGAGTCTCCGTGGCGCGGATGTAGCCTTGAGCGCCGATGGATGAAATCGGCGCCCGCTTGCGGGAGGCGCGGATGCGCGCCAGGATCGACATCAATGAGGTCGAGCTGCGCACAAAGATCCGCGCCAAGTACCTGCGTGCGATGGAGAATGAGGAGTGGGGGCTGCTGCCGGGCGACGTTTACGTCAAGAGCTTCCTGCGCACCTACTGCGAGTTTCTGGGGCTCGACAGCCGCCAGCTGATCGACGACTACAAGCGCCGCTACGAACGTCCGTCAGACGTGGAGCTGCGCCCGATCGCGCCGCTGGGGGCCGAGCGCGATCGTGACGCTCGCCGGCGCGGACGGCGCGGGGGGGGAGGGCCGCCCGTCCCGCCGGGCGCGGCGATCGCCGTGGTGCTGGTGGCGGTCGTGGTGGCCCTGGTCCTGATCGGCCTCAACAACAACGGCAAGGGCGGATCGACGCCCCCCTCGACGTCGCGCACCAGCTCCACGACGACCTCGGCGAAGGCCACCAAACCCAGCCGCCGCGGAGGCGCCCGCCACCACAGCGCTGGCCCTTCGACGGGCGGCGGCGCCACCGCGACGACCGTCAAGCTTCAGCTCGCGCCGACGGGGCCAGGACCCGTTTACGTGTGCCTGGTCAACGCGAGCGGCAAGCAGCTGATCTCCGGCGTGATCTACAACGTCGGGCAGACGATCCCCACAAAGACGGCCTCGAAGCTGCTGCTGACGCTCGGCAACGCATCTGTTTCGATGAAGGTCAACGGCGCCCGAGTGAACGTCCCGTCCACCGGCAGGCCCGTTGGCTACGAGCTGACGCCGACCTCTCAGACCCTGCTGCCGGCCGCCAGGCAGCCCCAGTGCGGGTGACCGGCCCCGCGCCGCGAGCCGGGATCCTGATCACCGGCACCGAGGTGCTGACCGGGATCATCCAGGACAGCAACGGACCCTGGCTGTCAGAGCGCCTGTACGAGCTCGGCGTTGATGCGGCGACGATCCAGATCATCGGCGACCGCCCCGACGACCTGATGGCCGCCCTTGAAGCGATGCGCGACGCCGGCTATGCGCTGGTCGTCACCAGCGGCGGCCTGGGCCCGACCGCCGACGATCTCACGGCGGAGGTCGTCGCGCGCTTCAGCGACCGCGAGATGGTGCTGGACGAGCGGCTGGAGGCGAGGATCGCAGAGATCCTGGAGCGCTTGACCGCGCGCTGGCCCGACCTCGACCGCGACGCGCTGGCGCTCTCGAACCGCAAGCAGGCTGTGATCCCGGCCGGCGCCACCGTGCTCGATCCGGTCGGCACGGCCCCGGGACTGGTGGTCACACCGCGTGCCGGCACCGAGCCGACGGTGGTCGTGCTGCCGGGACCGCCGGGGGAGCTGCGACCGATGTGGGAGGCCGCGCGCGCGACGGAGTCGTTCACGGCGGCGATCGCCGGGGCGGTCGGATACCGCAGCGAGATCGTGCGCCTGTTCGGGATCCCCGAGTCAGAGATCGCGGGGACGCTGCGCGCCGCGCAGCGCGATGGGCTCGCGCTTGACCGGCTGGAGATCACGACCTGCCTGCGGCGGGGCGAGATCGAGGTCGCGACGCGTTTTGAGCCGGGCGCGCTCGGCGACTATCAGGCGCTGCTGGCATTCCTGCGCGAGCGGCACGCGGACACGCTGTTCTCTCAGGACGGCGCCACGATCGACGAGCAGCTCGCGGGCCTGCTCGCCGAAGGCCATACGCTGGCGGTGGCGGAGTCCTGCACCGGGGGCGGGCTGGCGAGCCGCCTGACCGACCGCGCGGGCGCATCGGCCTACTTCCTCGGCGGCGCGGTCGTCTACTCGGACGCCGCCAAGGTCGATCTGGCCAGCGTCGATCCGGCGGTGATCGAGCGCTTCGGGGCCGTCTCGACCGAGGTTGCGGCCGCGCTCGGGCAGGGGATCGCCCAGCGCTTCGGAGCGTCGCTGGGCGTCGGGATCACGGGCGTCGCCGGCCCCGGTGGGGGGACCGAGGCCAAGCCGATCGGGCTGGTGTGCTTCTCGGTCTGGGCCGCGCCCGCGGGCGGCGGCGTGGCGCGCAGCCTGACGCGGCGCGCCCAGCTGCCCGGCGCACGTGCCGACATCCGCGACCGCTCGGTGACGGTCGCGATGCACCTGCTGCGCCGGCTGCTTGAGGGCGAGTCAGACGAGTCTTCAAAGGGTTGACGCTGGAGGGTTCGTGAGCCCTTACTCCCAAGCTGTCGGGCGGCGCCCGTCGACGGCGAGCTGATGCGGCTGTTCGTGGCGCTCGAACTGCCGCCCGAGGTGCGCTTCGCGCTGGCGGCGTGGGCCAGGACGGCGGCCGCATCGCAACGAGCGCTGGCGGCTGTCAGCGCGCCGTCGCTGCACCTGACGCTGTGCTTCCTGGACGAGCGGCCAGTCGAGCAGGTCGACCGGATTGCGGCCGCGTGCGCGCAAGGCGCGGCGCCGGCGCCGATCGTCGAGCTGTCGCTCGGAGCGCCCATGTGGCTGCCGCGCCGGCGGCCGCGCGCGCTGGCGATCGGCGTGCGCGACCCGGACGGGACGCTGGTCGCGCTGCAGCGCCGTGTCGGCGACGAGCTTGTCCGCGCTGGCCTGTGGGTGAGGGAGGCGCGGCCGTTCATCGGCCACGTGACCGTCGCGCGAGTGCGATCGAGCCTGAGAGGGACCGCGCCGACAGGGCCGGCGGCGCCGGCGGCATTGCCCGCGATCGAGCCCCTACGCTTCCAGGCCGACGTCGTGAACCTGCTGCGCTCACATCTCGACGCCGGTCCAGCGCGGTATGAGACGCTGGCGAGCGTGGCGCTGGGGGGCGGGGAGTGAGCGCGGCATCGATTCGGCGCGGCGCTTCGCTTGTGCTCACGGCGGCGGCGATGCTCGGGGTGTCGCCGGCCGGTGTGGTGGTGGCCACGCCCGCGGGCAGGGCGCGTGCGTCCGCCTCCACTGCGAGGGCGGCCGGCCACGCAGGGGCGACCGACCGTGCGCGGGCGACTGCATCCGCGACGGTGGCGGCCCGGCTGTCGATCCAGCAGCTCGCCGGGCAGCGCGTGATCTACGCCTACAGCGGCTCGCGCCCGCCGGCCTCGCTGCTGTCCGCGATCCGCGCCGGCGAGGCCGGCGGCGTGATCCTGTTCGGCGACAACATCTCATCGAGGGAGCAGATCCGCTCGGTGATCGGCCACCTGCAGCACCTCAGCTTGGCCTCGCCGATCCACGACCGGCTGCTGGTGATGATCGACCAGGAGGGCGGAGAGGTGCGGCGGCTGCCGGGGGCGCCGACCCTGTCCGAGCGCCAGATCGGGCGCAGCCGACATGCGGCGGCGCTGGCGAGCGCGGCGGGGGCGGCGGCTGGGCGCAACCTGCGCGGCGTCGGGATCAACGTCAACCTTACACCGGTGCTCGACGTGTACCGCAGCGCCGGCGACTTCATCGACCGCTACCAGCGCTCCTACTCACGCAGCGCCCTGGCGGTGGGCACGCTCGGGTCGGCATTCGTCGCCGCCCAGCAGCGCACGGGCGTGGCGGCGACCGCGAAGCACTTCCCAGGCCTGGGCAGCGCCGCGGTGGGCCAGGACACCGACCTGCTGCCGGTCACCCTGCGCGTCTCACTGGCGAGGTTGCGAGCCACCGACGAGGCTCCGTACGCGAGCGCGATCGTCGCCGGCGTGAAGCTGGTGATGAGCTCCTGGGCGGTCTATCCGGCGCTCGACCCGCGCCTGCCCGCCGGTCTGTCGCAGAGCGTGATCGGCGGTGAGCTGCGCGGCCGGCTGGGCTATCGCGGCGTCACGATCACCGACGCGATCGGCGCGGGCGCGCTGAGGTCGTTCGGGAGCGTCGGCCGTCGCGCCGTGCTGGCCGCGCGGGCGGGGGCGGACCTGATCCTGTGCACGAGCGCGACCGACGCGAACACGCCTGCGGCCGGGATCGCCGTCCGCCGCTCGCTGGCCTCGGCGATCGCCCGCGGTCAGCTCAGCGCGACCGCCACGCGGGCGGCGGTCACGCGGGTCCTGACGCTGCGCGCGCATCCCTGAGCCAGCGCCAGCGTGCCCTACTCTCGTCTGACAGATGGGACGCGCAGGGCACAGCGGAGAGGACCCGGCCCCTCTGCGCGGCGGCAGCCTCCGCGCCAACACCGACCGTCAGCGCATCAACACGTTCCTGGCTGCGCTGGGCCGGCGCGTTCGCGGCCGGCACGTCGTGTACCTGGCGGGCGGGGCGAGCGCCGTTCTGATCGGCTGGAGGCCGTCCACGATCGACATCGACCTGCGGCCCGAGCCGGACTCCGATGAGCTGCTTCGCGCCGTTTCAGAGCTCAAACGCAGCCTGGATGTCAACGTCGAGACGGCCAGCCCGCTCGAGTTCATACCGGAGCTCCCCGGCTGGCGAGACCGCTCCCGCTACGTCAACACCGTCGGCGCGATCGAGGTGCGCCATATGGACTTCCGGTTGCAGGCCCTGGCGAAGCTGGAGCGCGGATCCACACAGGATCTTGCCGACGTCGCTCAGATGATCGCCCACGGCCTGGTGTCCGGAGAAGAGATCGCCGCAGCGTTCGAGCTGATTCGCCCCCGGCTGTTCCGCTTCCCGGCGGTCGACGAGGACCTGTTCGCTCGCAACGTCGCCGCGTACACGCAGCCGGGCGACGAGCCCAACCCAGCGGGTGAGCCGGTCCCTGAGTAGGGTGAATGCCATGGTCGCCCCAGACGGACTGCCCGGCGGCGAACTCATCGAGCAGGGGCTCGCGGACCTGCGCGCCGGGTCCAGAAGTCCCGAAGCGTTCCTGCTGTCACGCTTCTACGGCCGACTGGCGCAGGTCGGCGTTGCCTTGCCGGCGGATCCACTGCCTGACCCGGACCGCGGCATGTACCTGGCCCTGGAGGAGCGCTACGGTTCGGGCGCGCACAGCGTCCACAACTCCATGACACGGCGGCTGCTGTCCTATCTGCGCACCGCCGCTCACGCTGGCTGACCTCAAACCGCGCGCGGAGCCGGCCGCGGGCCGCCCGCCAAAGCGCACGAAGCCCAAATACAGGGAAGA
This sequence comes from Solirubrobacteraceae bacterium, assembly GCA_050696635.1. Taxonomy (GTDB): domain Bacteria; phylum Actinomycetota; class Thermoleophilia; order Solirubrobacterales; family Solirubrobacteraceae; genus Palsa-465. The sequence continues at coordinate 6,449 of JBOGYE010000148.1, forward strand.
CTCTCAGGCCAGCTGGGCCTCGATCCACTTCTCCAGCACCGGTCCGCTCTCGCAGCTGGTGATCAGCGCGTAGCGGATCCCGGGACCGTGGTGGTAGCCGCCGTGGTAGAGGAACTCGGAGTCCACTGCCGCCTGCTGGTAGCGCGGCAGAGCGATCTTGACCTCGCTGGCCCTGCTGAACTGATCTCGCCGCACGACCAGGGCACTCGAGTCGTCGTCTGTCAGCTCCAGCCATAGGCGCACCACCCAGCCGTTCTCCTCGGCCTTGTTGGCGGCGTTGTTGTTGTCCAGGTGCAGACCCCAGCGGCATTCGCGCATCGTGTTGGGCTGCATCTTCAGCAGCTGAACGCGGCCGAAGCGGGCCCCGATCGACTCGACGTAGGAGACGATCGTCGGGCACTTCTTGGCGTTCTCGGTCCAGACGCCGTCCAGGTCAGGCTTGCCGTAGGACTCGAAGCCCTTGAGCTCTAACGCGCCGGTGCACGACGTGATCGGCGCGAACGTGGTGCGGTCGTCGGAGGAGTAGGTCGTGTAGGCGAGGCTCTCGTACTCCTCACGCGGGATCTCCGGACCGTCGTACTTGTTCAGGCGCAGGTAGCCACCGTTGGCCTGCAGCTTCGGCATCCGGTAGTGGGGGGTCTCGCGCTGGGTCAGCGACGGGCGCCGGACGCCGGTCACATACAGGATCCGCTTGGTGTGCTCGTTCTTCAGAGCTTCGGCGAGAGGGGACACGTGGCTCTCCATCTTCGTTGCTGGTGAACGGCCATTCTGGCAGCAGCGGCGGCGGTTCGTCCGGCGCGTCCCATTTGGCACACAGTTGGCACGGACTCGTGACGAATGCGTCTTGTTCTGTTGCAGGGCCTCGGTCTACGGTGTCGTTCCGTCCGCCGGCCGCCGTACCGTGGCCTTTCATCGCGCAAGACAAGGAGCCGCAACGACCATGAGCGAGAACCAGAGAGGCGCAACCGTCGGCGCGTCCGATCCCAAGGCCGACGTCAAGCGGCAGGCCGCCCTGCAGGGGGCGCTGGCGCAGATCGAGCGGCAGTTCGGCAAGGGCACCGTGATGCGGATGGGCGATCCGGGCGCGCGCGTGAACGTCGACGCGATCCCGACCGGGGCGCTGTCGCTTGACATCGCGCTCGGCATCGGCGGCGTGCCCCGCGGGCGGATCGTGGAGATCTTCGGCCCGGAGTCGTCGGGCAAGACGACGCTCGTCTACCACATCATCGCCGAGGCGCAGAAGCTCGGCGGCGTGTGCGCGTTCGTCGACGCCGAGCACGCGATGGATCCGCTCTACGCCCAGCAGATCGGGGTCGACATCGACGAGATGCTCGTCTCGCAGCCCGATTACGGCGAGCAGGCGCTGGAGATCGTCGACATGCTGATCCGGTCCGGCGCCGTCGACGTGGTCGCCGTGGACTCGGTCGCGGCGCTGACGCCGCGCGTCGAACTGGAGGGGCAGATGGGCGACCAGACGGTCGGCGCGCAGGCGCGGATGATGTCGCAGGCGATGCGCAAGCTGGCGGGCAACCTCAACCGCGCGCAGACGCTGTGCCTGTTCACCAACCAGATCCGCGAGAAGGTCGGCGTGATGTTCGGCTCCCCGGAGACCCAGCCCGGTGGGCGGGCGCTGAAGTTCTACTCCTCCCAGCGACTCGACATCCGACGGATCGAGACGCTCAAGGACGGGGCCGAGGCGGTCGGCACGCGCGTCAAGGTCAAGGTGGTCAAGAACAAGGTCGCGGCGCCGTTCAAGCAGGCCGAGTTCGACATCGAGTTCGGCAAGGGGATCTCGACCTCCGGCTGCCTGCTGGACTACGGGATCGAGCACAACATCGTGGCCAAGTCTGGCTCGTTCTTCTCCTACCGTGACGAGCGGCTGGGACAGGGGCGCGGCAACGCGAAGGCGTTCCTGGACGAGCACCCCGAGACGGCGCGTGAGATCGAGGCCAAGGTCTATGCCGCGCTGGGGATCGGGCGAGACTTGGTCAAGCCGATCGAGCACGAGGAGGCGCCGCTGGCCGCGGTCGCGCCGGCCGCGTAGGGCGCGCGCCTGACAGGCGATGCTTGACGACGACGGCCGCCGAGCGGTCTCGCCCGGCGCGACCGGTGAGGTCGACCTCCGGCTCGAGCACGCGCTGGGGCTCGCGTGCGCGGATCTCAACCGCCGTAGCCACACCGTTTCCGAGGTCGCGCTGCGGTTGGCGCGCAACGGCGTCGCGGAGGACGTGGTTCAGGCGGCGATCGAATCGCTGGTCGCGGCGAACCTGCTCGACGACGAGCGCTTCGCAAGGGCGTTCGTGTCCGACAAGCGCGAGCTCGGGCAATGGGGGAGCGACCGGATCCGCCGCGGGCTGCTCGCGCGCGGCATCGCGCCCGAACTGGCGGCGGCGGCGCTCGAGCAGCCGGTCCCAGCCTGGGGGCAGGAGCCGCAGTCCGAGCTCGAGCGGGCACTCGAACTGCTGCGACGCCGCTTCCCGACGGCACCGCACGACCGTCGCGAGCGTGAGCGCGCTCTCGGGGTCCTGCTGCGCAAGGGGTATGACTCAGAGCTGGCGCTCGACGCCATGGCTGCGCACCGGCGAGGCGAGTGATCGCTGAGGCGCCGTGGATCTCCCATCCCAGCAGGCGCGGGTCGAGATCCTCGTCCCGAGTTCCTGGCCGCGTCGCTGATCTGCCGAGCGTCCTGATGCGCGACCGGATCCTGATCGGCGGCAGCGCCGCCGGCGCACGTTGCGCCGGCTTGGCTGCGGTACTACGATTGAGCGAGCTACCGAACGGTCCGCGTGACCGCCGAAAATGCCAGCAAAACGCGAAAGAATCGTCAGTGTCGACGCCCATCCACCCAAACCTCCCCGGCCGGCGCTCGCCGGCCGGAGGCTGATCGGACCAGCCGCCTCGCCGACCCGCTGATCGCTGTCGTCGCAGGCTGGCGTCACCGTGCCGTGAGCACGGCTCGCTCGGTCGCTCCCAAACCGAAACCAGAGGGGAACCCAGCCGGGCGCACCGGCTGGGATGAGAGGAACGACCATGGAGATCATCGGCGCCGGCGCGCTCATAGCGATTGGGATCGTGGTCGCCGCAGCGTTGTACGCCCGCGCGCACGGCGCCGCGGGCGGCGCGACGGCGGATGCCGGCGCGGTCGCCGCGCTGCAGGCGGCGCTGGGCGAGCGCGGTACCGCGTTGCAGCATCGCGAGGAGGCGCTGGAGCGCCGGGAGGCCGAGCTGGCGGTCGCGCGGGAAGAGCTGGAAGGCCAGCGCACGGAGGTCGCGCGCACGCTCGAGCGTCTCTCCGGAATGTCGGCCGCACGGGCCAAGGAGCTGCTGCTGGCGGAGGTCGAGGACCGAGCCAAGCACGACTCGGCACGGCGGATCCGTGAGATCGAGGAGGCGACCAAGCGCGACGCCGAGCGCCGGGTGCGCAACATCCTCTCAGTCTGCATGCAGCGCCTCGCCGCCGGGCACGCGACGGAGACCACGGTGTCGGTGATCCAGCTCGCATCCGACGACATGAAAGGCCGGATCATCGGCCGCGAGGGGCGCAACATACGTGCGCTGGAGAACCTCACCGGCATCGACTTCATCATCGACGACACGCCCGGCGCCGTCGTCCTGTCCGGGTTCGATGGCGTGCGGCGCGAGATCGCGCGCCTGACCCTGGAGAAGCTGCTCCAGGACGGGCGCATCCATCCGGCGCGGATCGAGGAGACCTACTACCAGACCAAGTCTGAGCTGGAGGCGCACCTCGTGACCCTGGGCGAGCAGGGGGCGTTCGATGCCGGCGTGCAGGGCCTGCACCCGGAGCTGATCAGGCTGCTGGGCCGTCTGCGCTTCCGCACCAGCTACGGGCAGAACGTGCTGGCGCACTCGATCGAGGTCGCGCAGCTGGCGGCGATGATGGCCCATGAGCTTGGTGCCGGAGCCAAGACCGCGCGGCGAGCCGCGCTCCTGCACGACATCGGCAAGTCCGTGACGCACGAGATCGAAGGGCCGCATGCGCTCGTCGGCGGCGAGCTGGCGCGCAAGTACGGCGAGCCGCAGGCGGTCGCTCATGCGATGGAGGCGCATCACAACGAGGTCGAGCCGCAGACGATCGAGGCGGTGATCGTGCAGGCCGCCGACGCGCTGTCCGGGGCCCGTCCCGGCGCGCGCGGCGAGTCGCTGGAGCAGTACGTCTCCCGGCTGCGCGATCTGGAGCAGATCGCGAGTCGTCACAAGGGCGTCGACAAGGTCTACGCGATGCAGGCGGGGCGCGAGATCCGGGTGATCGTTCAGCCCGGCGCGGTCGATGACGACGCGGCGACGCTGCTGTCGCACGCGATCGCTCGCGAGATCGAGCAGGAACTCGAATACCCGGGGCAGATCAAGGTGACCGTGATCAGGGAGTCCCGCGCGGTGCAGTACGCGCGCTGAGCCGCGGCGACCATCCGGCGCCTGGGGCGGGGTACTACGCTTGGCGCCGTGAAGCGCTACCACGTGACGACGTTCGGCTGTCAGATGAACGAGCACGACTCCGAGCGGATCAAGGGGATGCTCGAGTCGCTCGGCTACGCCGAATCGGACACGCGAGCCGACGCGGACCTGATCCTGTTCAACACCTGCTCGATCCGCGAGGCGGCCGACAGCCGCTTCGTCGCGCATCTGGGCGAGGCCAAACGGCTCAAGCGCGAGCACCCGGAGCGCGTGATCGGCGTCGGCGGTTGCTGGGCGCAGTCGGTCAAGGACGAGGTATTCGCGCGGTTTCCGTTCGTCGACGTGGCGTTCGGCCCCGGTCAGGTGCACAAGCTGGCGGAGTTCTTGACCAGCGACTCGCTGACCGCGCAGGGGTTCTTCGAGTTCGAGGGCTTCACCGGGCACCTGCCGGCCAAGCGTGCGCGCCCGTATCAGGGCTGGGTGCAGATCTCCGTCGGCTGCAACTCGGTCTGCTCCTACTGCATCGTCCCGTCCACGCGCGGCCGTGAGGTCAGCCGCGGACCCCACGAGCTGATCGCCGAGATCGAGACGCTCGCGGCCGACGGCGTGCGCGAGGTGACCTTGCTGGGCCAGAACGTCAACTCCTACGGGCGTGACCTGCCGCGCGAGCAGCGGCTCACGTTCGCGCAGCTGCTGGCGATGGTCGATGCCGTGCCGGGGATCGAGAGAATCCGCTACACCAGCCCGCACCCCAAGGACATGCGCGAGGATGTGATCTGCGCCCACGGGGAGCTGCCGGCGCTGTGCGAGCACATCCACCTGCCCCTCCAGTCGGGCTCGAGCGCCGTGCTCAAACGGATGCGGCGCACCTACGGCCGCGAGCGCTACCTCGACCGGGTCGCCCTGATCCGAGAGCACGTGCCCGACTGCGCGCTGACGACCGACATCATCGTCGGGTTCCCAGGCGAGACCGAGGCGGACTTCGAGCAGACGCTCGAGGTCGCCGAGCAGGTCGGCTTCGACGGGGCGTTCACGTTCATCTACTCGCCGCGGCGAGGGACCGAGGCGGCGACGATGGACGGTCAGATCGAGCACGAGGTCAAGGTCGCACGGATGGAGCTTCTGGTGGAGCTGATCCAGCGCCGAGCGCGGGAGCGTGCCCAGCGGTTTGTCGGGCGTACGCTGGAGGTGCTGATCGAGGGCCCGTCGCGAACTGATCCGGCGCGGCTGCGGGGTCGTTCGCGTCACAACAAGGTCGTCAACTTCGACGGCCTCGGCGACCCGGGCGACCTCGTGCAGGTGCAGATCGCCTCCGCGACCAGCCAGACGCTCAGCGGGGAGGCGTCGCTCGTGGCCCGCGCGGGCTGAGCTCGAGCCCGCGGCGCGACGGCCGCTCGGCCTCAGGACGGAGGCGGCGAGCCTGGCCGGACGAGTCCGACCTCGTAGGCCAGCACGACCGCCTGCACGCGATCGCGCAGCCCGAGCTTCATCAGCACGTTGGAGACGTGCGTCTTGACGGTCGCATCGCCGACCACAAGCGCCTGGGCGATCTCGGCGTTCGACATCCCGCGCGCGAGCAGCTCGAGCACCTCGCGCTCGCGGTCGGTCAGCTCCGCCAGCGCCTCCGGGCCATGGCCGACCGGTGCGGGCAGCCGCCGGGCGACGCGGTCCAGCAGCTGCCGGGTGACCGCCGGCGTCAGCAGCGCATCGCCGGCCGCGACCACCCGCACCGCGCGGACCAGTTCCTCCGCCGGGACGTCCTTGGTCACGAACCCACTGGCGCCAGCGCGCAGCGCCTCGACGATGTACTCGTCGAGGCCGAACGTGGTCAGCACCAGCACGCGGTGGTTGGGGAGCCGGCGGATCGCCTCGAGCCCGTCGAGGTTCGGCATCCGGATGTCCATCAGGATGACGTCGGGGCGGGTGGCGCGGGCCGCGGCGACCGCCTCCAGGCCGTCGGCGGCCTCGGCCACGACCTCCATCTCACCGGTGGCCTCGAGCACCGCCCGGAAGCCGGCTCGCATCAGGGGCTGGTCGTCGGCGATCAGCAGGCGCAGCTTGGCCATCGCGTCAGCCAACGGGCAGGATCGCGTGGACGCGGTAGCCGTCGCCGTCCGCGCGTCCACCGGTCCGAAGATCGCCACCGAACAGCGCCACCCGCTCGTGCATCCCGACCAGCCCATGACCGCCCGTCATGCGATCGGGGCCCGGACCGCGTCCATCGTCGATCACCGTCACCGCCAGCGACCCAGTGTCGTAGGTGAGCGCGACTAGCGCCTCGCGCGCGCAAGCGTGCCGGATCACGTTGGTCAACGCCTCCTGCACGATCCGGTAGACCGACAGATCGACGGCCGCCGGCAGCGGCACTGCCTGGCCCCGCACCAGCAGGCGCACCTGCAAGCCGGCCTCCCGCGTCCGCGCCACGAGGCCGTCCAGATCACGCACGCCGGGCTGCGGCTCGCGATCGGGGGCGCCGCCGTTCTGCAGCCGCAGCACGCCGAGCATCCGGTGCATCTCGCTGAGCGCGTCGCGCCCGAGGTCGGCGACCCGGGCCAGGGCCTCCCGCTCCGGCTCCTCGGCGCTGGTCGCGGCAACTGCCTGTGCCTGGACGACCATCAGCGAGACGTTGTGCGCGACCACGTCGTGAAGCTCCCGAGCGATCCGCACCCGCTCCTCACCGACCGCCTGCTGGGCGAGTAGCTCGCGCTCTCGTTGCAGCCGCTCGGCGCGCTCGCGCAGGCCGACGATGTAGTCGGCTCGGGCGCGGAGATAGAGCCCGACGGCAACCGCCAACCCGACCGCGACGAGTCGCGAGAGGACGGTGGCGAGCGTCAGCGCGGGTCCGTGGACCGCTTCGGCCAGGACGACGACCGCAGACGCCGCCACCACGGCCGCGATCACGCGGGACCGCTCGGTGTATTCGGCGACGGTGAATACGGCCAGCATCACCGGCAGCACGACAATGGGTCCGTAGCCGAGGCTGAGCCCGACGACCAGCACGACCGCCAGCACGCCCAGCGGCGCCCGATGGCGCAGGAGCAGTGCCGCCCCGCTGACGAGCAGGCCCGCCACCAGCAGCGACGCGTCGGGCGCGCTGCGCCCCGGGCCCCTGGCGAGCGCGGCGCCACCGATCAGCAAGATCACGGCCACGGGGCCGATGTCGAGCAGCCATCTCGGCAGGCGCCACCCGAGCGCGATCGTCAGCGGGCGCTGTGAATCGGTCGCCACGCGCTCAGCGTAGGGCGGCGAGTGGCCTCACGCCTCCCCCGAGGCGCCGACCCACTCCTCATCCTCGCGGCGGAGCACGGTGCCGGCGCGCTTGCGGCGTCGTGCCGCGCGGCTATACATAGGGGCGATGCCGAGACAGTTCAGACCCAGGAGGGACCTCAACCTGGACCGAATGTTCGAGACGCGCAGCGACGCGTGGGAGGCGGTCGGGCTGTCCTTCGAGGTCAACCGGCGTGCCGTCAAACGAGCCCAGCGCCAGGCGCTCGTGCTGCTGCCGCTGCTGATCGCGCTCGACGTGTTCTTCAACATCGCCTACAGCCATCCGCCGCGGCATCGCAGTGACATCGAGCGGTGGGGGCTGGGCAGCTTCCAGATCGAGATCAAGGTCGCGGGGGCGATCCTCGCGCTGGCGCTCGGCTGGGCGCTGGCGCGCGCGATCGGGCGCTTCGTGGGCCCGACGTTCATGCGCCGGATGGACCCGGGCACCGCCGGCACATTCGGCTTCCTGCTGCGGCTGGTGACGATGCTGGCGGCGCTGCTGCTGGCGCTCAACGTCGGCCGGGTGGACCTCCAGACTGTCGCCGTCGGCGGCGCGTTCACGGCGGTCGTCGTCGGTCTCGCCGCGCAGCAGACGCTAGGCAACATGATCGCCGGGATGGTGCTGCTGAGCGCACGGCCGTTTCGCGTCGGCGAGCGCGTCCAGCTGCAGGCAGGCGCGCTGGGCGGCCGCGTGGAGGGGATCGTCAGCTCGCTGGGCCTGCTGTACACGACGCTCGCGCGTGGCGCCGACCGGATCATGGTGCCCAACAACGTGGTGCTGGCGGCCGTCGTGGTCCCGGTCAAGGAGCCCGAGTCCGTCGATGTCAAGGTGCGTCTGACCTCGGGCGTGCGGCCCAGCCAGGTGCAGGCGATCCTGGACCAGGAGGTGGCGACGCCGACGCGCAACGGCACCTCGGTGCTGCTGGAGGAGGTCGACGGCTCAGACGTCGTGGTGCGCGTACAGGCCGCGCCCGAGCGCAGTCACGACGGAGCCAAGCTGGCCGACGAGATCATGCTCGCGCTGTCCTCGGTCACCGGCGAGCACGAGGCCAACGGTGCCGCGTCCAACGCCGGCGGACATCGGGATGGCGACGAGGACGATCGGCCGGTCCGAAGGCGCGACCGGTCCTGAGGCGGCTTGCCGGAGTCAGCTGCGCTCGTGACGCTGGCGCTCCGCGAATTGCGACGCGATCCGATCCGAGCCCAGCAGGCGCGCGCCGCGCGCGGCAAGCTCGGGGGCGACCGACGCGATCGCGGCGCCCAGGCGCAGGCTCGCAGGGGCCACCGCCAGCTCGGCGCGATCCCGCTCGATCGCACGGATCACCGCCTCGGTCACCGCGCTCGGCGGGCGCGTCGCGACCCCGCGCGGCAGGCGCACTCCAGCACGGGCGAAGATGCCCGCGTCGCTAATAAAACCCGGCGTGACGAGCGACACGCCGACGCCGTGGGCGCGCAGGTCCGCCCGCAGGCCGAGCGCGAACCCGCGCAGCCCGAACTTGGTCGCCGAGTAGATCGACGAGGCCGGCGATGCTGCCTTGCCGGCCAGCGAGGCGATGAACACCATCTGCCCACCGCCACGAGCGACCATCGACGGCGCCAGCGCGCGCGCCAGCGCGATCGGCGCGCGCAGGTTGACGTCCAGCATGCGGTCGATCTCCGCCTGGTCCAGGTCGACCAGCTCCCCGGTGGCCGGCAGCGCGGCGTTGGCGATCAGGATCTGGGTGCCGGCGGCGACCGCCTCGTCGCACAGCCGCGCGACATCGTCGGCGAGCGCCAGGTCGGCGGTGATCGTCCCGGCTGCGGGCAGCTGCGCGGCGAGCGTGGCCAGCTCCTCGCGGCGCCGGCCCGAGAGCAGCAGCCGCACGTCACGCGCCGTCATCGCGGCGGCGATCGCGCGTCCGATGCCACCGGTCGCCCCGGTCAGGAGCGTGGTTGCGCCGGCGAGCTCGATCCGTCCCACGGCGCCGAGTCTAGGTGTGAGGGTGCGGCTCGCACTCGGCGCGACGGATCCGTCGCGCTGCGGGACTCCGCTCAGCGCGGGAACACGGCCACCGTGGCGGTGAACCCGTGCAGGAAGCTGCGTCCGCCGACCGGCCCGATCTCGCCGGCCGCGAAGAAGCCCGCGGCGGGAGCGCCATGCAGTTCGTCGGCGACCGCCATGGCGTCGTGGTCTCGCTCGCCGAACATCGTCGCACCGCGACCGTTGCAGGAGAACACCAGCGCGCCGGCGGCCGGCTGACCGCCGATCGCCCGCGCGCGAAGCGCCAGAGCGCGGCGCAGATCCTCGTCAGCGGAGCGCGCGTCGCGCGCGTGCAGCCGGACCACCTGGCCCGGCACCACGCTGGTGCCGACCGCCACCGCGCCGCTGTCTCGGTCGGCGCCGAGCACGCCCCGCACCAGGAAGTCACCCTGCTCGTACTCGGGCTTGCCGCCGTCGATCACGATTCCGATCAGCAGCCCGGATGCGACCAGCGCGCGCTGCGCGGGGGCCAGCGCCGAGACGGCGCGCTCGATCGCATCGAGCGCCGGACGCCCCGCAAGCTGGTGGATCACGTTGCCCTCCGAGGCGGTGATCGTCATCTCCGGACCCATCGGCGCAGCTCCCTGAGAGACGCACGGCAGCAGTTCGACGCCCTCCAGGCAGACGCCGACGGCGCCGCCGGGAAGGACAGCGTCGCCGGCGAACAGAACCGCCTCGCCGCCGGTTCCGCTGGCGCTGGCCAGACCGCCCAGCACCGGGACTCCCGGTGCGTGACCGGCGAGCCACTCAAGCGCCGCGTCGGCCGCGAAGGAGTAGGGGTCGCAGAGCATGATCAGCGCCGAGTTCGCGGGCAGGTCCGGCAGGCCCGCCGGCGCGCCCGCATCCGGCTCGCCGGCGGCGGCATGGAACGGGCGCGCCGAGCCGCCTTCTAGCGCCGCGGCCCAGATCGCGAGCGCGGTCCCCGACTCCAGCTCGCGGCGATCGGCCAGCACGCCGCCCGCCCCGCAGCCCAGTACGGCCTCCGGTTCCAGCTCGGCGTGAACCGCGGCGAGCAGCGGCTCTGGATCGGCCAGGTGATCGCCGCTGGCGAACATGACCGCCAGCTCCGCGCGCTCGCCGCCGAGCCCGCGCGCAGCGGCGCCGGCGGCCTCGTGCGCGGCGGCGCCGGGGTGGCGCTCGGTGGAGATGCCGGTGGCGATCCTCACCGGTCGGCGCTGACCAGGGCGACCATCGCTGCACCATACTGGCCGCCGTGTCCGGCTCCGAGGTGATCGCGCTGTTCGGCCCCACGGGGGTCGGCAAGACCGACGTGGCGATCGCGCTCGCGCACCGGTTGCGCGCGCTGGGTGAATCGCCGGTCGCCGTCTCGGCTGACGCGCTCCAGGTCTACCTGGGGCTGGAGACGCTGACCGGGGCGGCGGACCCCTCCGCGCGGACCCAGCTCGAGCACCGGCTGCTCTCGTTTCTGCCGGTCGATGCGACCTTCAGCGCCGGGCAGTACGCGGCGCTCGCGCACGCCGAGATCGACGAACTGCTGAGCGCTGGGCGGCGCCCGGTCGTGGTCGGCGGGACGGGCCTTTACCTGCGTGCCGCGCTGACCGAGCTGCGACTGCGGCCACCGCCGGCCGAGGGCGTGCGGGAGCGCTGGCTGGCGGAGCTCGCCGAGCGTGGACCCGAGGCGCTGCACGCCACCCTGGCGCGACGCGCGCCGTGGGCCGCGGAGGGGGTGGCGCCAACCGACCGCCAGCGGATCGTGCGCTGCCTGGAGTTGCTCGACAGCGGCGAGCTTGAGCCGCCCGATGGGGAGTCACAGCTGTGGACAAGCGACATGCGCCGACCGACGCTGCTGATCGGCCTGGTGATGGACCGCCGCGCGCTGTACCGGGCGATCGACGCGCGAGTGGATGCGATGCTCGCGGGCGGCGCGGAGGCCGAGGTCCGCGCGGCACGAGCGGCAGGAGCATCGGCGACCGCGCGCGGTGCGCTCGGCTTCGACGAGCTGCTGTGCGGCGACATCGAGGGAATGAAGCGGCGCACGCGCAACTATGCCCGCCGGCAGCTGACCTGGATGCGCAAGCTGGCCTGCGTGCATGTGATCGACCGCACCGCCCGCGAGGCCGACCAGGTCGCCGACGAGGTGCTGGCGCTGTCGCTCGCGGCACGGCGCTGAGCTCAGAACAGCGCCACGAACGGGTACATCAGCACCACCGCGACCAGGACCGACAGCGCCCAGGCGCCGACCAGCGCCGACGCCGCGCGCCGACGCTTGCGCCACAGCAGCGCGGCCAGGTGGGTCGCGGCGATGTAGATCCCCGGCATCACCACCACCATGTAGTACAGATAACTGGTTCGCTGGTCGATCAGCGCCTGCAATGCGAACGGGGTCCAGGTACCCAGAAACCAGCCCAGGCCGACGATCATCAGCTGGCGGTCGCCGGCGAGACCGCCAGCTGAGGCGGTCGGTGCCGCGGGCGGCGAACCGCCGGCCAGACCGACGGCTGAGACGGTCGGTCCCGCGGGCGGAGAGCCGCCACCGCGACCCCGAACCAGCCGGTAGGCGGCGATCGCCAGGCCGGGCACTCCGAACACCATGATCGGCGGGCTGACCATCCCGATGAACGAGCAGACCGGTCCGATCGCGCCGGCCGCGTGACCGGGCAGTGACGGGTCGACCCGCAGATACACGATCGGCTTCAGGTCGATCAGCCACTGCCACGGGTAGGAGGCGATCCCCTGGGGCCCGTGCGGGCTGGTCAGAGCCGCCGCGTAGTCGATGATGTGCGCGATCTCGTTGAACGGCCCGCCGGTGATCAGCTGGCCTTGGGCGTCGGCGTAGGGGGCCGCGATCAGCCCCATCAGCGCCAGCAACCCGACGAACACGCCGGAGGTGACGAAGATCGTCGCCGCCGCGCGCCCAAACGCGAGGCCGAGCTTCCAATCTCCGGGCGCCAGCGGATCGCGGCGTGCGGCCAGCACCCGGAAGCACTCGATCAGGCAGATGACCAGCAGCGCGTACGGCGAGACCTCCTTGAAGGCGGTCCCGACGGCGAGCGCGACGCCCGCCAGCACCGGGCGCCCGCGCACGTATAAGGCGACCCCCCAGACCATCATCGCGACCGCGTAGATATCGAGCGTTCCGATCCGCCCGTGGACGAGCAGCAGGTTGTCGCAGGCCATCAGCGTGGCCGCGCCCACCGCCGCCCAGGGGCCACCGCCTGCGCTGCGCACGAGCGCGAACATCCCCAGGATCGCGATTGAGCCCATCAGCAGGCTGCCGATCCTCCACGCGAACGGCCCGTCGCCGAACAACTCGATCGCGGCCGCCATGATCAGCTTCGCGCCCTGCGGGTGCTCCGCGTTGGGATCTACGCCGAGCGGCGCCTGCGCGTAGTGGGCTCCGGTCGGCGGGCGGATCCCGGCGATCACGCGCGCCGCATTGACGTAGTAGGCCTCGTCGAAGATCAGCGTGTGCTCGCCGGCACGGGTGCACGGCGACGCGCACGGCTCGTCGAGCAGCAGCGACCGCGCGCCGAGCGACAGCAGCGAGACCAGCGCGAGCGCCAGCAGCGGCGCCCGCCCGCTGGACGCGAGCCGCCGCGCGCGGGCCCGCGCCCGCGACCCCTTGGGGCGCGCGGCGTCGGCATCCCGATCGCCTACCGTGACCATGGCCCGCGCCACGGTAGCGGTACACGTAGACTGCCGCCGCGTGTACTTCGAGAAGTGGCAGGCGCTGGGCAACGACTACCTGATAGTCGAGACGGGCGCGGTCGGATTCGAGCTCACTCCCGCTCGCGTGCGGGCGCTGTGCGCCGCCCACACGGGCGTGTTCGCGGACGGGGTGCTGCTGCTGTCGGCGGCGACCGTGCCCGACTGCGTGGCGAGGCTGCGGATCTTCAACCCCGACGGCTCGGAGGCGGCGCTGTCCGGCAACGGGGCGCGCGAGGCGGCGCTGTACCTGCACCGCCGCGGGCGCGCGAGCAGCGACACGTTCGCGATCGAGACCGCCGCCGGGGCGATCCATCCGACGATCACCTCGGCCACGACCGCGCGGATGCTGCTGGGCCGGGCGCTCGTGCGCTCCGAGGACCATCCGTCGGGCTCAGAGGACGGGACCGGGATCCTGCACGCGGACGGGCGCGAGTGGAGCTATCGACATCTTCAGGTCGGCAACCCGCAGTGCACGATCCGGATGCACGACGTCCACGCCCTCCAGGAGCTAGACCTCGACGCCCTCGGGCCTGGCATCGAGCGCCACGAGCTGTTCCCCAACCGCACCAATGTCTCCTGGTATGCGGCGCTGGGCGAGGACCGGATCCGGGCGCGGATCTTCGAGCGCGGCGTGGGCGAGACGTCGGCCAGCGGCACGGGCGCGGTCGGGGCGGCGGTCGCCCACGTGCTCGACGGCGGCGTCTCACCGGTCACCGTGGCGCTCGACGGCGGCGATCTGGAGGTCGAGGTGTCGCCGGAGCTCGATGTGACGCTGTCAGGCTGGGCGGTGCCGGTGTTCGCCGGGACGCTGTCGCACGAGCTGGTCCGGGAGCTGCATGAGACCGAGTAGCCGCCTGGACCAGATCCCGCCCTACATGTTCGCCCAGCTGGAGCGCAGAATCGCCGCCAAGCGAGCCGCCGGGATCTACGTGATCAGCCTCGGGATCGGAGACCCGGACACGCCCACCTACCCCCGGATCGTGGCCGCCGCGCAGCGCGCGGTCTCCGACCCCAGCACCCACACCTACCCGACCAACCGCGGGCGGCCCGAGTTCCTGCGCGCGGTCGCCGGCTTCTACGAGCGGCGCTTCGCAGTAGCGCTCGATCCGCAGACCGAGGTCATGGCGGCGATCGGCGCCAAGGAGTGCATCTTTCACCTGAGCCTCGCCTTCCTCGATCCGGGCGACGTAGCGCTGGCGTCCGATCCCGGCTATCCGGTGTACGCCGCCGGCCCGCTGATGGCGGGCGCGGAGGCGATCCGGATCGCGCTGCTGCCCGAGCTTGGCTTCGCGCCCGACCTGGGGGCAATCGACCCCGAGCACCTGCGCAGGGCGCGGCTGCTGTTCATCAACTACCCGAACAACCCGACCGGCGCGGTGCTCCCCGACGGCCTGTTCGAGGCGGTGATCGAGCTCGCCCGTGCCAACGACCTGCTCGTCGTGCACGACAACGCGTACTCGGAGACGACGTTCGACGGCTACGTGGCACCGTCATTTTTGGCCACGCCCGGGGCGCGGAAGGTCGGCCTCGAGGTGTTCTCGCTGTCCAAGGGGTACAACATGACCGGCTGGCGCTGCGCGGCGATCGTCGGCAACGCGGGCGCGATCGAGCAGTACTGGCGGCTGAAGTCAAACGTCGACTCGGGCAACTTCGAGGCCGTCCAGCTGGCCGGCGCGGCAGCGCTTGCGCCCGAGCTCGACGCCGAGGTGGCGGCGATGAACGCCGTCTATGCCAGGCGCCGCGACCTCGTCTGCGACGCGCTCGTGCGCGCCGGGGTGGACGTGACACCGCCGCGCGGCACGATCTACGTGTGGGCGCCGGTGCCCGCCGGCTTCCCCGACGCGGCAGCATACTGCGCGCACGTGCTCGAGCGGGCCGCGGTCGTGATCTCGCCCGGCAGCGCTTACGGGCCCAACGGCGAGGGCTTCTTCCGGATCTCGCTGACGTGCCCGGAGGAGCGGCTGCTGGAGGCCGTGCAGCGGCTCAGCCGGCTCTGAGCGCGCCACTAGAATCAGAGGTGCTTGAGC
>JBOGYE010000149.1:0-2753 GCA_050696635.1 Solirubrobacteraceae bacterium
ACCCGCCGGCCAGCGGCGATGCCCGCAGCTACAAGGACGCCAAGTACGCGGTGTTCGCGGCGATGTCAGCCGCCGACCCCCAGCACTGCGTGCGCGGCCAGTACGACGGCTACCGCAAGATCGACGGAGTGCGCGCCCGGTCCGGCACCGAAACCTATGTGGCGCTGCGCCTGGCGATCGACAACTGGCGCTGGTCGGGCGTTCCGTTCTTCATCCGCACGGGCAAGCGGCTGCCGGTCAGCCAGACCGAGGCGCGGCTGGTGTTCAAGAGCGCACCGCGTCTACCGTTCATCCGCAGCCCCCGCCGTGGCCCCGCCCCGAGCCAGATCGTGGTCAGAATCGATCCGACCACCGGGATCAGGATCGTGCTCGATGCCGAGCGCGCCGACCGGCCGGGCGCCAGTGAGATCGAGCTGGATATGGCGTTCTCGAACGAGGGCGGCGAGGCCGCAACCCCCTATGAGGTGCTGCTGCACGCCGCGCTGGTCGGAGACGCCGGCCACTTCACGCGTCAGGACAGCATCGAGGAGTGCTGGCGCGTGGTGCAGCCGCTGCTGGACTCGCCCCCCAAGGCGATCCCGTACGCGCAAGGGTCATGGGGGCCCAAGCAGGCCGACCGGCTGCCCGATCGGCACGGCGGCTGGCACTCCCCCTGGCTGCCCGGCTGACCTCCGGACCTCCGGACGTCCGGGCGTCCGGGCGTCTGCTCTAGGCCACGCTCGCGGCCTCGCCCTCCAGGCGCTGCGCCGGCGGCAGCAGCGCCGAGCCGAGCAGCTGGGCAAGTTCCGCGTGCAGGCCGGCGCCGTGCGCGACGCGCCAACTCGGCCCGAGCTTGAGGCGACGCTCGCCGACGCTCGTGTGCAGCTCGATCACGACCTCGGACTCGCCGGGGAAGCCGGTCAGCAGCTCCTTCAGCTCACCGAGCGTGGATGCGGGCAGCGCCTTGGCATCGAGCCGCAGGCGCAGCGCGGGGATCGGCGGCGGCGGCGCCTGCGCCGCGGCTCGCGCCGCCGCGACCTCCTCTTCGCTCGGTTGGAAACACTGCACCTGCTGTGCGATCACGCAGGTCGTGTCACGGTCCTTGTGGTCCACGCGGCCTCGTACCAGCACGATCGAGTCCGGCACGAGGGCCTCCCGGCAGACCGCCAGCACGCTGCCGAACACGACCAGCTCGACCGACTCCTCGAGGTCGTACAAGGTCACGAAGGCCATCGGGTCGCCCTTCTTGGTCTTGATCTGCCGGCAGTTGGTCACGATCCCGCCGATCGTCACCCAATCGCCGTCACGACGCTCGGGTAGCTCGGCCAGGCCGCTGTCGCATTTGGCGCGCAGCGCCGGACCGATCTCCCTGAGCGGATGCGCCGAGATGAACAGCCCCAGCGACTCCTTCTCGGCCGCCAGCAGCGCAGTGCCGTCGAACTCGTCGCCGGGGATCGGCGCGTGGCTGATCCCCGTGAGCCCACGCGGGGCGCCTGCGCCGCCGTCGCCGGCCCCCGTGGGCGCGATGTCGAAGATCGACGCCTGCCCGATCAGCGCATCCTGCTGGGCCTTTTGACCGGCCGCTTGAGCCTGCTCGAGCACCATCAGCATCCCCTTGCGGGTCGCACCGGTCGAGCCGAAGGCGCCGCACTTGATCAGCGCCTCGATCGCCTTCTTGTTGACGGCGCGGTTGTCGACACGCTCGCAGAAGTCGAACAGGCTGGTGAACGGTCGCAACTCCGGGTGGGCGGGGTCCGATTCCCGGGCGCGCTTGATCGCCTCGACCGCGGCGTAGCCGACCCCCTTCACCGCGTCCAGTCCGAAGCGGATGTTGCCGTCGACGACCACGAACTCGTGGTCTGAGAGATTTACGTCGGGCGGCAGGATCGCGATCCCCATCTGTTCGGCCTGGGCGACGAAGAACGGCACCCGGTCCTTGGTGTCCATCACCGAGGAGATCAGCGCCGCCATGAACTCGGCCGGGTGGTTGGCCTTCAGCCAGGCGGTCCGGTAGGCGATCAGCGCGTAGCAGGCGGAGTGCGACTTGTTGAAGGAGTAGTCGGCCGAGCGCTCGTTGGTCGTCCACAGCCACTCGGTCACCGACTCTCCGGTGCCGGAGGCACGACAGCCATCGAAGAACTCGGGCTTTAGCCTGGCCATCGCCTCGCGGTTCTTCTTGCCGATCGCCTTGCGCAGGTCATCGGCCTTGGCGCCTGAGAAGCCGGCGATCTCCTTGGAGATCTGCATCGCCTGTTCCTGGTAGACGACACAGCCGTTGGTCGGCTCCAGGAGGTGTCGCAACCGGTCATCCGGATATGTGACGGTCTCCGGATTGTGCTTACCGCGGGTGTAGGCGGGGATCTGCTCCATCGGGCCGGGCCGGTACAGGGCGTTGAGCGCGATCAGATGCTCGAGCTCGGTGGGCCGCACCTTCTTGAGCGTCTCGCGCATCCCCTCGGACTCGAACTGGAACACCCCGATCGAGTCCCCGCGCGCCATCATCTCGTAGGTCTTGGAGTCGTCGAGCGGGAGGCTGTCCATGTCAGGCCGCTCGCCGGTCGAGCGCTCGATGATGTCCAGCGCGTCCTCGATCACGTCGAGATTGCGCAGCCCGAGGAAGTCCATCTTCAAAAGGCCCAGCTGCTCGACCGGCTTCATCGAGAACTGGGTCACGGTCCTGAACACCCGCTCGCCGTTCTCGTCGGCGCCCGCGTCGGCGATCTGCAGCGGAAGGATCTCGGTCAGCGGCCGGTCGGAGATCACCACCGCCGCGG
>JBOGYE010000150.1:0-2185 GCA_050696635.1 Solirubrobacteraceae bacterium
CCGACGGGGTGATCGTCGGCAGCCGACTGGTGCGTGCCGCGGGCGAGGGTTCGGACCCGGCGGGAGCCGCCGGCGCGCTGGTGGGCGCGTTCGCCGCAGCGCTGTCGTCGGCGGCGCTCGGTTAGGATCTGCGGTCCGATGGGCCTGGTTCTCACCGCCACCGCGGGTCTCTGCATCTGGATCGTGATCTGGTCGCTGAACGTCAGCGGCCTGGACGCGATCTTCATCGCGATCGCGATGGTGCTGATCGCGATCGGCGTGCGCAACCTGCTCCCGTACCTGCCCGGCCGGCGGGACTAGATGGTTCCATCTAGTCCGCGGCTGTGATGCGGCGCGCGGCGCGCGGACGACCACGTGCGGCCCTCGTCTGCGCGATCGCGACGGCGGTGGCGATCGCGGTGGCCGGCTGCGGCCAGGCCACCGGGAGCGCGGTCAACGTCTCCGGCCACCGGCTGATGGTCTACATCTCAAGCCAGGCCGGCGGTGGCCAGGCGGCAGCGGATGTGGTCCACGCCGAGCGCCTGGCGTTCGCGCAGGCGGGCGGCGCCAAGATCGCGACGTTCACGCTCGGCGTGAAGGTGCTGGACAAGCCGACGGTGTCAGACGACGCGCGCGCCGCGATCGAGGACAAGACGGCGATCGCATACCTGGGCGAGATCGAGCCCGGGACCTCGCAGGTGTCGGTGCAGATCACCAACCAGCTAGACCTGCTCCAGGTCAGTCCGACCGACACCGCCGTCTACCTGACGCAGCCCACGTCGGCCGTCGGCGGTGCCCCGGGGCGCTGGTACCCGTCCGGCTCGTCCTACCACCAGACCTTCGCTCGGGTCGTCCCGACGACCAAGCAGGAGGCGGCGGCGATCGTGGCCAAGCTGCAGGCGCTCAACGTCTCAAAGCTTCACCTGCTGTCTGACGGCCAGCCCTACGGCGCCTCGCTGACCGCCGCGATCCGGGCGGACGCACCCGCGAAGGGGGTGACCTTGGCGCCCGCGGCCGCGGGCGCTGGTGCGGTGCTGTACGCCGGCAACTCGGCGTCCGCCGCAACACGGGCCTTGGACCGTGCCGCCGCGGCAAGCCCGACCGCGAAGCTGTTCGCGCCGTCGGCCCTGTATTCCGACGCGTTCGTGGCCGGGTTGAGCGCCGCTGCGCAGGCGAACCTGTATGTGTCGTCGCCCGGTTTCACGGCGGGGAAGCGCAATGCGGCCGCGAAGCGGTTTGAGAGCTCGTTTGACTCGACCTATGGTCACGACCCGGCGCCGGAGGCGATCTTCGGCTACGAGGCGATGGCGGCCGTGCTCGCAGTTCTGCGCGAGGCCGGGTCGCACGCCAACGATCGCGCCGTGGTCGTCAAGGACTTCCTCGCCCTCAAGGATCGCCAGTCCGTGCTCGGCACCTACTCCCTGCACGGCGGCGACACGTCGCTGGCGCCGTTCGTGTTCGCCCGGGTGCAGGGCGGGCGACTGGTCGTGGCGGGCTAAGGGGTCCCGTCACCCGGGATCACGCCGCGGCACGGCTCGCCAACCAGGCGAGGGCCTGGGCGATCCTGGCCACCACCGCCAGCGGCTCTGAGCGCAGCTGGCGCCAGGTGACGCGGATCGTCGCGATCCCGTGGGTCTGCAGCGTCGAGTCCTTGCGCCGGTCGTGCTCGAACGCGCGCCGGGTGGAGTGGAACCTGTAGCCGTCGACCTCCAATACCAGCCGCTGCGCGGGCCACCAGAAGTCGACCTCGAAGCCATGCAGCCGGGCGTTGACCTGCGGGCGCGGAAGCTGGGCGTCGCGGATCAGCTCGAGCACGCACTCCTCGGCCTCCGAGCGGGTGATGCTCGTGCCCGCGTCGGCGCCGACGATCGCGGCCAGCCGACCGCGTCCGGGGTGGCCACCGGCACGGTGAAGCAGCTCGATCACTTGCGCCGGTCTGACGATCCGGCTGACGAGGCCGCGATCGCAGGCCAACTCCAGCTGTCGGTCGGTGACGGTCGGCGCGATGTCCAGCAGGGTGCGCGCCGGGGAGGTCAGCGGCAGCTCGAAGCGGCTGCGCACGTCGGATGCGGCCAGGAGCCGCGTGCGGGTGTGATCACGAACAACGGAAGAGAGGCTGATGTAGACAGTTTCTGGAATGTTGGTGCTGTGCAGGTCATGGAGGTTTGGCCCTCCGCTGTCGCTCTGTAGGGGGTGGCAGCAAACC
>JBOGYE010000151.1:0-10373 GCA_050696635.1 Solirubrobacteraceae bacterium
AGCGCGTAGGCCAGGGCGACAGCCACGATCCGGGCGGACGTGCCGCTCGACGCGCTGACCGAGATGACCGCCGCCAGGATCGGGCCCGCGCACGGCGCGCACACGAAGCCCAGCGCCCCGCCGACCGCGATCCCGGACCAGAACCCGTCGCCGCGGGTCCGGGGGCCGAACCGTGCCAGCCGCGACAGCGGCGCCTGCACCCTTTCGGCGAGCTCGGGGATCAGGAGCACGACGCCAAAGGCCAGCAAAACGACGATCGCGGTCGTCCGGGCAGCCCCGGCGGCCGGTCCAACGCCGTTCACCAGCTGAGCCAGGGCGACGATCGCGACCGTGAACGTGACCACGAGGCCGAGCACGATCCCCAGCGGTCGCCGCCGGCCCCCGACCGCGCCGGCCGACAGCAGCGCCGGCAGCGCCGGCAGTACGCACGGCGTAATCGCCGTGCCGGCGCCGGCGATCAGGGAGAAGACAAGCAGCAGCACCATCGCGCGTCGATGATCGCGACTTCAGGTTGCGACGCGATTAACGCTGCGCGCGAGGGGTTGGGCGGATATGGAGCGCGTGGGCCCCGTAACCCCCAACCCCTGCGCCGCTCACATCGGGGAGTTGTTCTTGATCGACGTCACCGCGCTGGCCGGCGGCGGCGCGAACGAGTAGAACTTGCCCGGCTTGGCTCCGGGCTTGCCGAGGCCGATTCCGGCCTTCTCGATCGCCGCCACGACCCCGGCGATCGAGCTGATCGGCTGCGCCTGGAAGGAGCGGTCGTTGGGCAGCTTGTTGTCGGCGAACCGGGCCAGCGCCAGGTGCTGGGCCTCGACCCCGCCGATCTCACCCGCGTAGCGCGCGTAGTCGGCCTTGCCGGCCTTGACGAACTCGGTCACGCCGATCAGGTAGGCGTCGATGAACAGCATCTCGAACGCCTCGATCGTCGGGAACACGTGCCCGGGCTTGAAGATCGCGTCGGGCGCCCAGAACTTGGTCGTGACCGGCTTGGCCCCGAGGCTGGTCAGCGCCTTGTAATGGTCGTACTCGGCGGCGTTGACGGCCTTCAGGATCGGGACGAACTTCGTGACGCCGGTCTTGGAGGCGTTCTCGATCAGGCCGGTTAGGTAGGTCACGGCCAGCGCCTCGGCCGTGACGGCCGTGTCGATCAGGGTCGCGACGGGGCTGGACGAGCTCATCGCCGAGGCGATGCCGGGCGTCGCCGCCGAGACGATCGCCGCGGTCGCGGCGGCGCGGCCGATCAGCGCCCGCCGGGTCAGGTGGCTGGTCGGCGTGTCGGCGAGCACGTTGTCAAGCGCCTGGACGTCGTCGGCGCCGATCTGCGCGAGGTGTTGAGGATTGCTCATTTCAGGGGCTCCTTTTTCCTGTATCCGGGTGCGGGCGCGGGCCGCCGCGTCAGCTGGGCTTGTTGTCGAGGACCTTGACGACCGCGTTCGCCGGCGGCGGCGAGAAGCTGGCGAAGCTGCCGGGCGCTGAGCCCTGCTTGCCGAAGCCCACGCCGACCTTCTCCAGGGCGGCGACGATGCCCCCGATCGAGGTGATCGAGTAATCCATGAAGCCCAGGTCGTTGGGCGGCATCTTCCCCGCCGCGTAGTTGGCGAGCACCAGGTGCTGGGCCTCGGTGCCGGCGATCTCGCTCGCGTAGCGCGCGAGCGAGCCCTTGCCGGCCTGGGCGAACGCCGTGATCCCGATCAGATATGCGTTGACGAACAGCGTCTCGGCCACCTGCAGGGTCGGGAACACGCCTGACAGGTTGTGGCCGAGGAACGCGTTGGGGACCCAGAACTTGGTCGCGATCGGCTTGGCCCCGAGCCCGAGCAGCACCTTGTAGTGGTCGTACTCCTCGGCGTTGGCGGCCTTGAGCACCGGCAGGAACTTGCCGACCGGCGTCTTCTCCACGCCCTTGCTGGTGACCACGGCGGTCAGGTAGGTGACCGCCAGCGCCTCGGCCGTGACCGCGGTGTTGATGATCGTCGGGATGTCGTTGGCGGCGCTGGACGTCCCCGTCCCTGAGGAGGTCGTGGCGGCGGCCGTCGAGGACGAGGTCGCCGAACTCGCCGGGGCGGAGGTGGTGGCCGCCGACGAGCTCGAGCTGGAGCTTGAGCCACAGGCCGCGAGCAGGACACCCAGACCGCCGGCGCCGAGCAGCCCGGCCGACGCCTTGCGCAGCAGCAGGCGCCGGGTCGCGGGCTCAACCTTGCTGTCGTTGAGGACGTTCTCGACCAGCTGAACGTCTTCGCCGCTCTTCCAGACGGAATCGTGACCGTGATCGGACATGTGCGTTCCTTTCGTAGTTGCGGCGCCCAACCCCACCTGCGCCGCCCAAAATCTCCTTGCTACCGATACGGGCCGGCCCGAGCCTCGGATCACCGGCTCCGTGTTAAGGGCCCGTGACGAACCCCTTAGCGGTCGGTGTTGCCCGCCTGCGAGGCCCGGCGCTCGAGCTCACGCCGCAGCGTGGCCACGGACTGCCCGGCATCGAGGCCGCGGAGCAGGCGCTCGACCTCGCGCCGACCCCCGAGTACGCGCAACCCCGCCTCGCCGTGCTCGGCCGCGTAGTCCGACAGCGCCTGCATGCGGCGCGCGTCGGCGCGACGCGCGGGCAGGTCAAGTCCGTCGTGATGGGCGTCGAGCGCGGCGATCAGGTGATCGATTCCGGACGGCGGGTCGATCGAGGACACGGCGATGACGACCGTGCCGGTGGAACCCAGCGAGCGCAGCGCCGCGCGCAGGTCGGCCAGCGTCCGGGTCGCCACCTGCCCCAGATCTGACTTGTTGACGACCAGCACGTCCGGGATCTCCATGATCCCCGACTTGAGGAACTGGAGCACGTCGCCCGAGCCGGGCTGGACCACGACGGCTACCGCGTCGGCGAGCTGCGCGACCTCGGTCTCAGACTGGCCCACGCCGACGGTCTCGATCACCACCACGTCGAACGCGGCCGCCAGCGCGGTCGCGGCCGCGCGGGTCGCGGGGGCGAGGCCGCCGAGCCGTCCCGCAGCGGCGGTCGAGCGGATGAACAGGCCGCGGTCTGCCGGGTCGCGCTCGATCCGTGCTCGATCGCCGAGCAGCGCGCCGCCCGAGCGGCGGCTGGAGGGATCGATCGCCAGGATCGCCACGCTCCGTCCGCGCGCGCGCCAGCCCGCGGCCAGCCTGCCCAGCAGCGAGGACTTGCCCACGCCGGGAGGCCCGGTCAGCCCGAAGATCCGCCCCGGGGCCTCGCGGCCCAGCGCGGCGGGGGAGAGCTCTGACAGCAGCAGCTCGGCCTGCTCACGGGCCTGGACGCCGCGGCTCTCGACCAGGTTCAGCGCGGCGGGTGCGGCGGACAGGTCGCGGGCGCGCAGTCGCGCGCCCAGCTCGCGGCCGTCGGCGGTCGCGCGGTCGCTCAAGCGGGGGTGGCCACGTCGGCGGCGGCCGCGTGCTTCCAGATGAGCGCCACGATGTCGCGCATCATCGCGTTCAGGTCCCAGTCCTTGGGGGTGTAGACGGCGGCGACCCCGGCCGCGCGCAGCGCCTCCGCGTCGGCCTCGGGGATGATCCCGCCTACGACCACCGGCACGTCGCCGACGCCCGCATCGGACAGCGCCTGCAGGACGGCTGGGATCAGCTCCGCGTGCGATCCGGACAGGATCGAGAGGCCGATCACGTGCACGCCCTCCTGGGCGGCGGAGCTCGCGATCTGCGCCGGCGTCAGCCGGATGCCCTCGTAGACCACGTCCATGCCGGCGTCGCGGGCGCGCACGGCGATCTGCTCGGCGCCGTTGGAGTGCCCATCGAGTCCGGGCTTGCCGATCAGCAGCTTCAGGCGGCGGCCGAGCGCCTCCGACAGACGCTCGACGTCGTCGCGCAGCGCGGACACGTCCTCGCTGGGCGGCGCCGCGGTCTCGCCGACGCCGGTTGGGGCCCGGTAGGAGCCGAACACCTCGCGCAGCGCCTGCGCCCACTCGCCGGTCGTGACCCCCGCGCGCGCGGCGGCGATGGTGGCCTCCATCACGCTCTCAGACTCCTCGCGCGCCACCCGCGTCAGCTCCGCCAGCGCACTGCGGACGGCATCGGCGTCGCGCTTGAGGCGCCACTGCTCCACCGCGGCGCGCTGCTCGGACTCGACCGCGGGGTCGACGGCCAGGATCCCGCCGTCGGCGGCGGCCGTCAGCGGCGACGGCTCGGTCGAGCGGAAGCGGTTCATCCCCACCACGGTCAGCTCCCCGGACTCGATCCGCCGCCAGCGCTCGCGGTGGGACTGCACCAGGGCCGCCTTCATGTAGTCGACCGCCTGCACGGCTCCGCCCAGCGCCGCGACGTGCTCCATCTCGGCCCGCGCCCCCTGCGCGAGCTCTGAAACCAGGCCCTCCATCACGTGCGACCCCTCGAAGATGTCCGGGTACTCGAGCAGGTCGGTCTCGTAGGCGAGGATTTGCTGCAGGCGCAACGACCACTGCTGGTCGAACGGACGCGGCAGGCCCAGCGCCTCGTTCCAGGCCGGCAGCTGCAGCGCGCGGGCGCGGACGTCGCGGCCGAGCGTGACGGCAAGCGCCTCGAGCGCGATCCGGTAGACGTTGTTCTCCGGTTGGGCCTCGGTCAGCCCGAGCGAGTTGACCTGCACGCCGTAACGGAAGCGACGCTGGCGCTCGTCGGAGACGCCGTAGCGGACGCGGCCCAGCTCATCCCACAGCAGCGCCATCGCGCGCACCTTGGCGTGCTCTTCCACGAACCGAAGGCCGGCGTTGACGAAGAACGAGATCCGCCCGAAGACGCTGCCCATCAGCTCCGGCTCGATGCGCTCACGGACTGCGTCGAGCACCGCGATCGCGTTGGCCAGCGAGAAGGCGATCTCCTGGACCGGCGTCGCGCCCGCCTCCTGGAGGTGGTAGGAGCAGATGTTGATCGGGTTCCAGCGCGGCACGTGCGCCACCGCGTAGGCGATCGTGTCGGCGATCAGGCGCATGCTGGGCCCGGGTCCGAACGAGTAGGTGCCGCGGCTCAGGTACTCCTTGAGGATGTCGTTCTGGGTCGTGCCCTGGAGCGAGGTCGCCTGCACACCCTGCTCCTCAGCGGCGACGACGTACAGCGCCAGCAGCCAGGCCGCGGTGGCGTTGATCGTCATCGAGGTGTTCATCTGGTCAAGCGGGATCCCGTTCATCAGCGCCCGCATGTCGCCGAGGTGGGCGATCGAGACGCCCACCTTGCCGACCTCACCCCGAGCCAGCTCGTGGTCAGGGTCATAACCGGTCTGCGTCGGCAGGTCGAAGGCGACCGACAGCCCGGTCTGGCCCTTGTCGAGGTTGCGCCGGTAGAGCTCGTTGGAGCGCCGCGCGTCTGAGTGGCCGGCGTAGGTGCGCATCAGCCATGGCCGATCGCGCTCGGGCAGGCGCACGGGCTCTCGGTCGGCCATGGGCGCCATTGTATGGGCGGGCCCTGCGCACAACCCGCCCGGCGGCCGGCTCCGGCCCGAACGCGGCGCACCCGCCGAGCTACCCTTCCTGGCCGCCATGCGAGTGATCGATCTGATGCATCTCGGCCGCGCCCGCGTGATCGGCTGCTGGCAGGTCGGCGACGTGCTGATCGACCCCGGCCCGGGATCGTGCATCGAGACGCTGCTGGCGGCCCTCGGTGATGGGCCGCCGCCGGCCGCGCTGCTGTTGACCCACATCCATTTCGACCACGCCGGCGCCAGCGGCGCGCTGGTCGCCCGCTGGCCGGCGCTGCGCGTCTACGTCCACGAGCGCGGGGCGCCGCACATGATCGACCCGTCGCGGCTGTACGACAGCGCTCGCCGGCTGTACGGGGACCAGATGGAGCGCCTGTGGGGCGAGATGGTGCCCGTGCCCGAAGCCAATCTTCGGGTTCTGTCCGGCGGCGAGACGATCCATTCCGGGCGCTTCGAGGTCGCCTATACGCCCGGCCACGCCTCGCACCACGTCTGCTACCGCCACGATCAGACCGCGTTCGTCGGCGACGTCGGCGGCGTCCGCGTCACCCCCGAATCGATCACGATCCCGCCCACGCCTCCGCCCGACATCGACGTCGAGGCGTGGCATGCGTCGATCGACCTGGTCCGCTCCTGGCGGCCGCGGCGGCTGGCGATGACCCATTTCGGCTATGCCGAAGACGTCGACCCGCAACTGGCGGCGCTCGATGCGCGCCTGGACGAGTGGGCGGCGCTGGCCCGCGACGGCGGCCGTGACGCGTTCATCGCCACGATCCGCGAGCAGATCCTGCGCGACGGCTCCGCCGAGCAGGCGGCCGTCTACGAGCAGGCCGCGCCGGCCGAGCAGCTGTATGCCGGCTACGAGCGCTACTGGCGCAAGCGCGGGTAGGGATCGGGGGCCCCTCGGGTGACCCCGGCGCGCGCCGGGCGCTCACGGTCGTCCGTACGTCCAGCCGCGAAGCCCGCCACAGGTCCACGGCGGTATGCTTGAGGCCGATGTCCCTGACGGTCGAACTGCCGCGTACGGGTCCTCCCACCAGCGGCCTGGATGGTCTCTGGCATGTCGTCGTGCTCAACGACGAGTACAACACCTTTGACCACGTCGCCGAAACGCTGTGCAGCGTGGTGCCCGGCCTGACGCTCGTCGATGGCTACCGGATCGCCGATCGGATCCATCGAACCGGCTGCGCGATGGTGTGGAGCGGCGAGCGCGAGGATGCCGAGAGCTACTGGGTCATGCTCGACGACGCAGGGCTGACGATGGCCCCGCTCGAGTCTCGGTAGCTCCGTCCGCCGCGGCGCTCAGGCGCGGCCGGCGGGGAGCGCCTCGGAGCCTGCGGGCGCGGAGCGCATCAGCTTGGCGGCCTGGCGCTCGGGGCTGACGCGGACGACGTTCCAGACGATCCCGAGCTTCTCGAGCACCCAGATCACGAGGCCCGTGGGATCGGCGACCCGCTCCCAGAAGCGCAGCCCGTGGAAGGCGGAGGTTGGGAACGCATGGTGGTTGTGGTGCCACGCCTCGCCCATCGACAGCGGCGCCAGCCAGAACACGTTGCGGCTCTCGTCCTCGACGTCGAACCGCTTGCGTCCGAAGAAGTGGCAGACCGAGTTGATCGACCAGGTGACGTGGTGCAGCAGGAACACGCGCACGAATCCGCCCCACAGGAGCGCCGTCAGCGCCGCACCGACGCCGCCGCCGATCCACCAGCCGAGCCCGAACGGGATCAAAAAGCCGGCCGCCACCCAGACCAAGAACAGCTTGTCGACCACCTTCAGGACCCGATCCTTGAGCAGGTCCGGGACGAACCGCGCCTGCTCGGCGGTGCCGACCGATTCAAACAGCCAGCCCACGTGCGCATGCCACAGGCCACGGACCGCGCCGCCGAAGCCGGGGCCGCTGAGGTGCGGCGAGTGGGGGTCGCCATCCTGGTCGGTGAAGGCGTGGTGCTTGCGGTGGTCGGCCACCCAGGTGAGCACCGACCCCTGGACCGCCATCGACCCGAACACGGCGATCAGGGCTCTGAACGCGCGCGAGGATTCCATCGCGCGGTGCGTGAACATCCGGTGAAAGCCGAGCGTGACCCCGAGCGCGGTGACCACGTAGAAGCCGATCATCAGGCCGAGCTGCAGCGGGCCGATCGCGCGGTTCCACAGCAGCACGATCGCGACGACCACTCCCACGAGTGGCAGCGGCACGCCGATCAGGTTGGCGATTTTGTGAGTCCGGCTCATCGAGTCTCCCAAGGATACGTGCGGCTGGTGCAGGTTTCTACTCTACCCACAATGACCGCCGCCCTAAATCTTGTGTGTCATCTATGAAGGAGCAGCCCTGGCACGAGCTTCCGCCCGGCGTCGCGGACGTTCTGCGGCCGGCGCTCGACGACGTTGCGCGCGAGATGATCGAGGCGGTATCGGCGGTTCCCGCCTACTCGCGGCCGCTGGAGGGGCCGTTCGGCGAGGGGATCAGGGACGGCGTGCAGGAGGCGCTGCGGCACCTGCTGGCCGAGATCGAGGCCGGTGGGCCGGTGGAGCGCCAGCAGGTCTACCGTGCGCTCGGGCAGGGGGAGATGCGCGCCGGGCGCAGCATGGAGTCGCTGTTGAGCGCCTATCGGATCGGGGCGCGGGTCGCCTGGCGGCGGTTTGCGGCGCTCGGGGTCCAGGCCGGTCTTGACCCCGAGACGCTGTACCTGTTGGCCGAGTCGATCTTCGCCTATATCGACGTCCTGTCGGCAGAGTCCGCCGAGGGCCACGCCTTTGAGCAGTCGGCGGCGGCCGGCGAGCAGCAGTTGCGGCGCCGGCGCCTGGTCACGCTGCTGATCCGCGAGAGCCCGGCTGAGCCGTCGGTTGCGCAGGCGGCCGCGCAGGAGGCCGGCTGGGCGCTGCCGCGCACGCTGGCGGCCGTGGCGGTAGCGGGTGCGGAGCGCGAGCAGGCGGCCTCGCGCCTGCCCACCGGCACGATCCGCGAGGCGGTCGGCGAGCTGACGTGCGCGCTCGTGCCCGACCCGGACGGCCCCGGCCAGCGCGCCGCGATCGAGCGAGCCGTCCGCGACGGCGGCGTGGGCGTGGTGGCCGGCCTTGGCACCACGGTCGACTGGACGCAAGCGCGTGTCAGCTTCGATCGGGCGGTTGCCGCGCTGACGCTTGCGACCGGCGACGGACAGGTCGTGGCCGCCCGGGAGCGAGCGGGCGAGCTGCTGCTGGCGGCCGACCCGCGACTCGCCGCGGAGCTGGCCGCCGACCTGCTGGCGCCGCTGGCGGGGTTGTCGCCCGCGTCTGGCGAGCGCCTGCGCGAGACCCTGCGGGCGTGGCTGGCCGAGCAGGGCCGGCTCGGCGCCGTTGCGCGGCAGCTCGGCATCCACCCGCAGACCGCGCGCTACCGCCTCGGACGGCTGCGCGAGCTGTTCGGCGGCGCGCTCGACGATCCCGACGAGCGGTTCTGGCTCGAGCTGGCGCTGCGCGCGTCGCCGCGGCCAGATGACGAGCCGGCCTGAGCGCCGCCCATGGCCGTGGCACGGCCCTCAGGAGGCGACCGGAGACGGTGCCGGCGACGACGGCTGGCCGTTGGTCGGCGCTGCCTGCCCGTTGCTGCCGTTGGGCACCTGCGGCCCCATCTCGCCGCCGGCGATCTCGTCGGCCCAGTTGTAGGGGATCGGGATCTGGTAGCGGCCTGAGTTGCGGGCACGGAACTCGATCATCTCGGGTCCGTCCCAGTAGCGGTACCAGTCCGGCTTGGACGGGACCCAGGTCATCTGGGTGATCCTGTAGCGGTCGTCGTCGGAGACGTGCACCTGATAGCGCGTGGCGCCGTAGCGCAGCGCGACCGGGGCGATCCGCGCCACCTCGGCGGCGAGCCGCTCCTGGCGCAGGACGGTGGCGTACCACGAAACCCAAACCAGGTCTGCCATGTTCCTATGCTCCCACTTCCGCGCGAATCGCGCCTGGTCCCTGCGCGCTGCGTCCCTGTCCCTCGTCGGTTGCGCCAACGAGGATCGCGATCTTTCCCAGATGGCGGTTGTCGCGCAGCAGCTGGTGCGCCTCCGCCACTCCCTCGAAGCCCATCGTCTGCCACAGCACCGGCCGGACCTTGGACTCCTCGATCAGCTCGTTGGCCTTCATCGCCTGCCACGCGTTGGCGAAGTGCGAGCCGATGATCTCCTTCTGGCGCATCCACAGGTAGCGGACGTCGAAATCGAGCTGGTAGCCCGAGGTCGCGCCGCAGATGATCACCTTGCCGAACGGCTTGACCGCCAGCACGGAGGTCGGGAAGGTGGCCCTGCCGACATGCTCGAACACGATGTCGGGCGGTCCGCCGAGCTGCTCCTCGACCGCCTTGCAAAAGCGCCGGGACTCCTTGAAGCGCGCCTTCTCCTGGTCTGGCGTCTCACCGCCGACGCGCATCATTCCCGCAAACTCGCCGCGGTCGATGAAGCCGACCGCCCCCAGCTGGCGCACGAGCTCGCCCTTCTCCGCGCTTGACACGACGCCGACCGCGTCGGCACCGCCGAGCGCGCACAGCTGGGTCGCGAACACGCCCAGGCCGCCCGCGGCCCCCCAGATCAGCACCCGGTGGCCGGCCTGCAGGCGGGCGCGGTCAAGCAGCATCCGGTAGGCCGTGAAATAGGTCAGCCCGTAGGAGGCAGCCTCCTCCCATGCCAGGTGCCGCGGCTTGGGCAGCAGCTGCTGGGCCTGTACCTTGCAGAACTGAGCGAACGACCCCCAGGTCGTCTCATAGCCCCAGATCTGCTGGCTGGGGGCGGCGAGCGGATCGAGGCCGTGGACCTCCGGGTCCTCGTAGGAGGCCTGGTTGCAATGGACCACGACCTCGTCGCCTGGCTTCCACCGGGTCACGCCCTCGCCGACCTTCCAGACGATCCCGGAGGCATCCGAGCCGCCGATGTGGTGGCCCCACTGCGGATGGTCGCCGTAGCGCCACACGCCGATC
>JBOGYE010000152.1:0-3927 GCA_050696635.1 Solirubrobacteraceae bacterium
GGACCAAGCAACGGATCAGGTCAGACGCGCGTGAGACGATGCGCGAGCTTGGGATCGTGGTCTGAGCCGTGAGCCGCGCCGGCGAGACCGTCTGGGAGGTGTTCGCGCGCCGCGAGTACGAGCAGCCGCTGCACCACGTCGGCACGCTGACCGAGTCAGACGAGGATCTGGCGCTCGTGTCGGCGCGGGCGATCTACGACGAGCAGCCCTGGATCGAGATGATCATCGTCCCGCGCGATCAGATCCGGGAGGCGATCCGCGCGTGAGCACCGCGCCCGCAGGGCTTGACGGCGCAACCGCCACGATCGTCTCGCTGGTCGGCTCGCTGGCCGACAACAAGTCGGCGCTCGGGCGCCGCTACGGCGACTGGGCTGTCAGCGCGCCGACGATCGAGTCGGCGGTGGCGCTGGCGGCGATGGCCCAGGACGAGCTCGGCCACGCGCGCTCGACCTATCCGGTGCTGGCCAAGCTCGGCGTGCAGCATGACGACGAGGGGCTCGGCGGCGGCCAGCCGCTCGGCGTACTGGCGCTCGAGTTCCCCGATTGGGCGTCGGTGATCGCGGCCAACGCTGTGATCGACGGGATCCTGACGACGTTCGTCGCCGGCGCGCGCGACTCGAGCATCGAGCCGCTTGCCCAGCGGGCGCGCAAGATCCTGGCGGAGGAGGGCGCGCACCGGATCCACGCGGAGGCATGGCTGCGGCGCATCTGCCGCGCCGGCGGCGATGACGCGCAGCTGCTGGCGCGGCGGATCGCCGAGCACTGGGAGCAGGCGGCCCGCTGGTGCGGTCCCGACGATCATCCGGGCTGGCGTGCCGCGATCGAGCAGCGGATGCTCGCTTCGGACCCGAGCGGCGTGCGCCAGCGCGCGCGGGACTGGCTGGTGGCGCTGCTCGAGGCCGAGGGGTGCTCGGTGGGACTGGCGGAGCCCACCGACTGGTCGGGATGGGACGAGACCGACCGCAGGTAGCCGTCAACTGCCCGTTCTGCGGCTCGTCCGACACCGAGACGATCGCGCCGTGGGGCGGTCAGCTGATCGTCAGCCAGGCACGCTGCCGAAGCTGCAACAGTTACTTCGAGGTCGTGCGCGACGCGTCGCAGCCGGAGCCGCCGTGATCGACGACCAGCTCCGGCGCCGCTCGGTCGGCTCGCCCGCCGCTCGATCACTGCTCCTGACGGTGCTCGGCGAGTACGTGCTGGCGCGCGCGGGTGGGGTATGGCAGGAGACGCTGGTGGCTGCCCTGGTGTCGCTTGGCTACAGCGAGCAGGCTGCGCGCCAGGCGCTGGCGCGCAGCACGCGAGACGGGTGGCTGGCTGCCGAGCGCCGCGGCCGGCGCGCGCGCATGTCGCTGACCGACGCGGGCCACGAGCTGCTGAGCACGGGCGCCGAGCGGATCTACGGCTTCGGCGAGCCCTGGGACTGGGACGGACGCTGGCTGGTGGTGATCGTGCGCGTGCCCGAGCAGCGGCGCGCGGTCCGCCATCAGCTTCGCTCGCGCCTGGCGTGGGCAGGCTTCGGCTCGCTCGGGGGCGGGGTCTGGCTGACGCCGCACGTCGAGCGTTCGACGGAGCTGGGCGCCGCGATCGCCGGCGGACCTGACGCCGCGGCCCGCTCGTTCGTCGCGGAGCTGGTCAACGGCGACGATCCACGCAAGCTGATCGCCGAGGCCTGGGAGCTCGAGCGCGTGCGCGAGCAGTACCTGGCGTTCATCGAGGACTTCGGCGGGCGGCGGCCGTCGACCCCCGACGCATGCTTCCGAATGCAGACACTGCTGGTCCACACCTGGCGCCGGTTCCCGTTCCTGGACCCGGACCTGCCGCGGCGCCTGCTGGGGCGCGACTGGCCGCGAGACCGCGCGCACGCCCTGTTCGCCGACCGACACGCGCGCTGGGCGCCGGCGGCGCGGGCGTACTTCGAGGCGCTGGAGGCCGAGCGCTGCGCGCAGCGGCCAGCGGCGGCCGTCCTGGCCGTGGACGACGAAGCGTGATCGACCCCGGCCCGCCGTGGCGCACCCGCGCTCGGCGATGGCGCATCGGCGGCAGCCGGGTCAGTCGGGCAGCAGGGTGAGGTGGGTGCAGTGCAGGGGGCGGATCACGGAG
The DNA here is from genome assembly GCA_050696635.1 of Solirubrobacteraceae bacterium. Taxonomy (GTDB): domain Bacteria; phylum Actinomycetota; class Thermoleophilia; order Solirubrobacterales; family Solirubrobacteraceae; genus Palsa-465. The sequence goes on from JBOGYE010000152.1 coordinate 2,101, forward strand.
AAGTGGCGGTGGTCGAGCGTCGCGAGCCGCGTCTCGGCGAGCCGCTCGCAGAGAGCGACGATCGACGCGTCGACGAGTCCGAGATCGAGGTCGGCGTACTGCAGCTCCAAGTCGGCAGCTCGCCTCAGATCGGCGTCCGTGGGGTGCGCCACCCGGTAGGCCCCTCGCTCGATGTCGGCCACGAAGCCCGCCCAGACCTCGGCGCCGGCCAGCTTCAGCAGCCAGTAGTCGATCTCGACCAGTGCGGCTCCGGGCACGAGCAGATCGTCGCCGCCCCGGATCAGTGCCGCGCAGCGTTCATGGTCCGGGTCGTCGACGTTCAGCGCGGCCACGATCGGGCCGGTGTCGAGGATCAGCGTCGTCAAGACCGGAACTCGCGCGCCGCAGGCTGGTCGCGCTCCGCGACCGCGGCGATGCTCACCTGCGCGCGAAACGTCCCCAGGCGCGGCCGCCGGCTTTGCCTCAGCTGCTCGGCCTCGTTCGCCACCGCCTGGCCGAGCATGTGTCCCAGCGAGATGCCGCGCAAGCGCGCCTCGTGAGCCAGCACCGCGAGATCCTGTTCGTCGGCGACCACTGTCGTTCTGCGTGCCATTGCATCTGATGTTACATCAGATGCAATGTCCTTGCGTGTGCGCTGGTGGCGCTGTTTGAGCCTCTTGCACACCACCGTGTCCCAACCGACCGCGTGCACGAGCACGCGGTCGCGGCGATTATCCGCGCGCGCCGACCGCCGCGCTCATGACCGGGGAGCCTGCGGGTTGATCGGCTGCCAGTCTGCCGGCGCCGGAAAGCCGCGGGACGCCGTGCCGGCGTGGAACTTGGCGGCCACGCCGCTGACGGCGCCGATCCGCAGCGCGCCGGCGACTCGCAGCCACAGCCACTCGTCGGCCGACGGACTGGCGACCACGAGCCAGCGGCCGTCGGGCGAGAAGGCCGGATCGGCGAGCGTCTCGGCGGCCGTGAACAGGGCTTGCGGCGCGGCCGCCCGGCCGCTGCGATCGGGGGCCAGCACCACGCTGACGGTCTGGACGGCCGGATGGTCGACGATCAGCGCCAGCCCGCCGGCGGGGCTCAGCGCCGCCGCCGAGATCGGACCACCGGCCGCGCGCTCCCCGGTCCGGGCTCCGTTGCGACCGTAGGCGACGATCTCGTCGCCGCAGATCGCGATCAGCCGACCGCCGCCCGCCGCCCACAGCAGCTGCCGGGGCGGCGCGGGCGTTCGCGCGCGCCAGATCAACGCGCCCGTGTCGGCGTCGCGCAGCTCGACCTCTCCCCGCCCGTCCACGAAGGCGACCCGATGCGCGCCGGTCCCCGGCTCCCATGCGGGCGCGACCGGATCGACCGATGTGGCCAGCGCGCGGCGGTCGCTCGAGTCGCCGGCGATCACCATCAGGGTGCTGCCAGCCAGGTAGGCGATCCTGTAGCCGTCCGGCGACCAGCGTGCGCCCGACACCGGCCCGGCGTTGGCGTTGGACACCACCCACTGAGGGCGCCCGCGCAGGTCAAGCGCCGCCAGTTCGTCGCCGCGCCAGGCCGCCAGGTACAGGCTGTGGGGCGAGACGACGCCGTCCGTCCAGCGCCCGAGCAGGCGCCGGTGGCCGTCGGCGCGCACCAGCCAGAGGCCGCTCGGGGCTCGCGCCAGCAGCTGCCCGCCGGACGGCAGCGGGCCCAGCGTCGGGCTGGCCGCCGGCTGCGCGCTGAGCCCGAGCGCCGCCTTGAACCAGGCCGCCACGGCGTGGCGCGGAGCGCTGCTCGACCCCAGCGCGACCGCCGCCAGCACCAGCAGGCTCGCGAGCGCCGGCACGGCGACCCGCCAGCGACGGGCGA
>JBOGYE010000153.1:0-4991 GCA_050696635.1 Solirubrobacteraceae bacterium
CCCCCGGGGCCGGCATCTGCACCCCCTCCAAGGCCACGAACCTGTGCGCCATCGTCGTGCCGGACGGAGTCTCGCACGTCACCGTCGGTGCGCTGGCGACACACGACGCAGTCGCGATCAAGAACGCCGACGCCGTGCGAGCGTCGGTGCCAGTGCGCGACAACGTGGCGTCATTCACCGTACCGGCGCTGGCGGCCTCCAGCCGCACGCTACCGCGCCACCTCTACTTCGTCGACGTGACAGCCGACGTGACGTGGTCGGCCGGCGGGCGCGCGATCCGGCACACGGCGACCCCGCTCGAGCTGACCGCGCGCATCGGCCACAACGCGCCGATCCCGGGCCCCGACTCCGCGATCCCGAGCGCAGCGCAGTGCGCCCGGGAGCTCGCATCCTGCCGGGCTATGGGTCCCTAGGCTGGCACCCCGGCGAGGGCGACATCCACATTGACGTGCTGGACGCCGACCGCCTCGGCCACCGGCGCGTATGTGCAGTCGCCGGCCGCGACGTTGACGCCGAGCTTGAGCCCGGGGTTCTCCGACACCGCCCGATGCACGCCCGCGCTGGCGAGATGCAGCACGTAGGGCATCGTCGCATTGGTCAGCGCGTAGGTCGACGTGATCGGTACCGCGCCCGGCATGTTCGCCACGCAGTAGTGCGTGATCCCGTCGACCTCGTAGGTCGGATCGGAGTGGGTCGTGGCGTGCGAGGTCTCAAAGCACCCGCCCTGGTCGATCGAGACGTCGACCAGCACCGCCTGGCGCTTCATCAGCGCCAGCTGCGGACGGGAGACCACGTGCGGCGCGCGGGCGCCGTGGACGAGCACCGCGCCGATCACCAGATCGGCATCGGGCAGGCGCTCCTCGATTGACAGCGTGGTCGCAAAGCAGGTGTCGGCGCGGCCGCCGAAGGCGATGTCAAGCTCGCGCAGGCGATCGATGTTGCGGTCGAAGACATACACGGTCGCCTCCATCCCGAGCGCGATGAAGGCGGCATTCATCCCGACCACGCCACCGCCGATCACGACCACGTTGGCCGCGGCGACGCCGGGCACGCCGCCGAGCAGGATCCCGCGCCCGCCGAGCGGCTTCTCGAGCATGAACGCGCCCGCCTGGGTGGCGATCTTGCCGGCCACCTCGGACATCGGCGCCAGCAGCGGCAGTCGCCCGCGCGCGTCCTCGACGGTCTCATAGGCGATGCAGGTCGCGCCGCAGTCCATCAACCCGCGGGTCAGCTCCGCGTCGGCGGCCAGGTGCAGGTAGGTGAACAGCGTGTGGTGCGGCTTCAGCCGCTCGACCTCGAACGGCTGGGGCTCCTTGACCTTGACGATCAGCGTCGCATCGCCGAACACGGCATCGGCATCGGGCAGGATCGTCGCGCCCTGGGCGGCGTAGGCGTCATCGGAGATCGACGAGCCGGCGCCGGCGCCGCTCTGCACGCACACCTCGTGCCCGGCATCGGCCAGCTCGCGCACGCCGGCGGGCGTCAGCGCGACGCGGTACTCGTCGGTCTTGACCTCGGATGGGACGCCGACCTTCATGATGCCACGAGCTCCCGGCCGCGCAGGGCCAGCCAGAACTCGATTCGATCGCGGGCGGAGCCGAGGTTGCGTCCCGTCAGTTCCTCCACGCGCCGGATCCGGTAGCGCAGCGTGTGCCGGTGGCAGTAGAGCCGCTTGGCGGCCCTCTCCCACTGGCCGTTCTCCTCGATGAATGCCTCCAGCGATCTCATCAGCTCACCTCCGTAGTGTCCCTCCGACGCCTCTATCGGGCCGAGGATCGAATCACAGAACAGGCGCAGCGCCTCGTCCCCCTGCAGCGACAGCAGCAGCTGGAAGGAGCCGAGGTCCCGGTAGGTGGCCACTCGCGGGGCGCCGGCTGCGCCCGCAGAGCCCGCGCCGTGCCCGGCCACGCCGCCGGCCGACGCATTGGCGGCCGACCCGTTGGAGGCGGCGCCGTCGCCGTCGACCCCCAACGCCAGCGCCTCGACCGCGCAGCGGGCCTCGTGGAACGTGCGCCGGGCCTCGGTCCCCGCCACCGGCCGCCCGACGCCGACGCTGACGCCGAATCCATGCTTGGCGGCCAGCCGCCGCGCGACACGCGCCGCCAGGGCGAACAGCTCCTCCTCGGTCCCCGGCGCCCGGATCAGGCCGCAGGTGACCGCGCCCGTCGAGGCCACCAGGCCGGGTGCCGCCTCCTCGCGCAGGGCAACGGCGAGGGCATCCTCCAGCGGCGCCGTCGGCGCGCGGCCGCCGTTCGGGCGCGGCACGACGACCGCCGATACGCGCTCGGTCAGGCCGAACGGCTCCAGTCGTCGCGCCAGCTCGGGGCCGGTCAGCGCACCCGCGACCAGCGCCGCCAGCACGTCTCCCGCCAGCCGGCGCTCGGTATCGCCCGCGACGCGCCCGCGCAGCAGCTCGAGCGCCACGATCGTGACCGCCTGGTGCAGCGTCAGGCGGTCGAAGTCAGACAGCGGTCCGCCGTCCTTGATCGCGACCAGCCACGCCTCGGGGCTGCGCTCGGGCCCGGCCGGATCCGCTCGACCGGTGCCGCCGTCGGCGGCCACCGGCAGCGCCAGCGAGCGGTCGGCAAGCCCGCCGTGCGATGGCAGGAACGCCCGCCCCATCTTCCGACGCTCGCACAGCTCGGCACGCAACGCGGCCACCTCCTCGTCGGCCAGCGAGCGGCGGAAGGCGCGCTTGGCCAGCGGCTCTCCGCGAGCGTCGAACACGAGCACGGCGGCGCCGATCAGCGTCGCGAGCGTGCCGGCGAGCGCGTCGAGCCCCCGCTCTGACAGCACCACCCGCTCCAGCCGCTCATGCGCGGCCAGCGCGCGGCGCAGGACCGCGTACTGCTCGTTGACCAGCTGGGTGAAGGCGGTCTCGGTGACCGCGATGAACGGCAGGTCGTACGGGACCTCGAACACCGGGAACGACCGCTCGGTCGCGGCCGTTAGCAGCGCCGGCGGGACCGTGTCGTGGCTGAAGCCGGTGCCGAACCCCAGCCCGGCGAGTTGGTGATCGGCGAGCCGCTCGAGGAACTCGCGCTGCTGCTCGGCGCCCTGCAGCGCCATCCCGGTCGTCAGCAACACCTCGCCGCCGGACATCCACGGCGTCGGATCGTGCAGCTCGGAGATGTGAACCCAGCGCACCGGCGCCTCGACGGCCTCCTCGCCGCACAGCAGGCGCACGTCGAGCGAGCGCAACAGCTCTCTGACCGTCAGCATCGTGCCGGCGCCGGGTCCAGTGTCCTTGCTGTATCCGCGGGCGACGCTAGGCCGCCATGCTCCGCATTCGCTCGCCCGCCTCGAGCAGCACCGGGCGCAGGATCGCCTCGATCTCCTCGAACTGCTGCGGGCCGGCGATCAGCGGCGGCGACAGCTGGATCACCGGGTCGCCGCGATCGTCGGCGCGGCAGATCAGTCCGCGGCGGTAGAGCTCGCCCGACAGGAAGCCGCGCAACAGCACCTCGGACTCCTCGTCTGACCACTGCTCGTCGGAGTCCTGGTCCTTGACCAGCTCGATGGCGTGGAAGTAGCCGGCGCCGCGCACGTCGCCGACGATCGGGATATCACGCAGGGAGTCGAGCATCTCCCGGAACGCGCCCTCGTTGGCGCGCACGTTGTCGATCACGCCCTCGTTCTCGATCACGTCCAGGTTGGCCAGTGCGATCGCGGCGCAGACCGGGTGCCCGGCGAAGGTGAAGCCGTGCGTGAAGCTGTTGGTCCCCTCCATGAACGGCTCGGCCACCCTGTCGGTCGCGATCACGGCGCCCATCGGCGCGTACGCGCTCGTCAGCCCCTTGGCGGTCGTGATGATGTCCGGCAGGTAGTCGTAGCGCTCGGCGCCGAACCACTCGCCCAGCCGGCCCCAGGCGCAGATCACCTCGTCGGAGATCAGCAGCACGTTGTAGGAGTCGCAGATCTCGCGCACGCGCTGCCAGTAGCCCTCCGGCGGCGTGTAGCAGCCGCCGGCGTTCTGGACCGGCTCCATGATCACCGCGGCCACCGTGTCGGGCCCCTCGAACTCGATCCGCTTGGCGACCTCCTCGGCGAGGTCGCCTGCCGCCAGCCCGTGCGGCAGACGGAAGGTGTTGGTATTCGGCACGTGGCTGGCACCGGGCGTGAGCGGCTCGAACGGCTGGCGCAGGCCGGTGATCCCGGTGGCCGACAGCGCCCCCAGGCTGGTCCCGTGGTAGGCGATGTCCCGCGCGATCAGCTTGGTCTTGAGCGGGCTGCCGGTCAGCTTGTGGTACTGGCGCGCGAGCTTGTACGCCGACTCGACCGCCTCCGAGCCGCCGCTGGTGAAGAACACGCGGTTCAGGTCGCCCGGCGCCAGCTCCGCGATCCGTCCGGCCAGCTCGATCGCGCGCGGGTGCGCGTAGGACCAGTTGGTGAAGAAGCCGAGCTCCTTGGCCTGGTCGGCACCGGCCTGTACGACGTCGGCGCGACCGTGGCCGATGTTGACGCAGAACAGCGCCGACAGGCCGTCGAGGTAGCGCTTGCCGTGCTCGTCGTAGACGTAGCAGCCCTCACCGCGGACGATGATCGGGATCTCCTGCTCCTCGTAGGCCGACATCCTTGTGAAGTGCATCCACAGGTGGCGGCGGGCGATCTCCTGGAGCTGGGAGCGCTCGGTACCGATTGCCTCGGTGCTTGCCATTGACTCGTCTCCTCCGCGGTCGTCAGTCCGTTTTGTACAAAGCTAACCCGTCCTGACCCCGCGTGCAATTGGCCGTCTCGGCCCGGTCTGTGGATTCCGCTGTACGGCCTGGACAAGTAGGTGGTGGCCCGTCGGGCCGAATAGGGTTGCGCGATCGACCGGAACGGGCTGATTCTGGGGGCGCTCCGCCCCTGACGGGGCTCCGCGCTTTGGTTGCGTCCGCCTCTACTGAGGGCCCGTCGCCACCGGTCTGCGCGGGTCCGCCACCCACTCGCTCCAGGAGCCGGGGTACAGGGCCGCCTCGATCCCGGCCAGCTCCAGCGCCAGCACCGTG
>JBOGYE010000154.1:0-7797 GCA_050696635.1 Solirubrobacteraceae bacterium
GGACGGCAGCTTCTATGACTCGACGACAACCGCGATCACGGGCGAGGCGCGGGAGTACCTGGACCCGGGCAAGTCCGTGATCGACGCCAGCCAAGACCCGAACGGCGTGATCATCTACGGCGGCGTCGGCGACTCGACGATCTACGGCGGTGGCGGCGGGGATCAGATCTTCGGCGGCTCGGGCGCGGACGTGATCCAGGCCGGCTCCGGCAACGACCTGATTCACGCCAACGATGGGATCAACCTGGATCTGTCGCATACGCTTGAGCAGATCCTGGCGGGTGATCTGCCCGCGCTGACGGTCGCCAACCAGCCAAGTTCGTCGGACGCGCCAACCGGGGATCCGCTGAACCCGACGGCGGATCAGATCTATACCGGGCTCGGGCACGACATCGTGATCATGGACCACGGGGTGGTCGACCAACTCGACAACCCGATCACCGGAACGGGCGCCGTGATCGATGCCTACACGGTCGACCCGACCACGTTCGGCCTCAGTTCCGTGTTCGGTGCATACAACGGCTCGGCCGTGGTGCTGGCGGGCACCGGCCAGCAGACGATCAACCTTGGCCATACCAAGAACGCCAACGTGGTCGTCAAGAACGGCTACGTGTACTTCGCCGGTCCCGATAGCTGGATCGGTCGCCTGGCGAAGGTCGGCTCGACCCCGGGCCCCGGCGGCCGCGACAAGATCGTGACCGGCGACGGCAACGACGTGATCGTCGCCGGGGCCGGCTTTGACCAGATCAGCGGCGGCGACGGCAACAAGATCGTGCTCGGCGATGATGGCGAGGTCACGTGGAGGGCAGGTCTTCTGACCGGGGTCGTCAGCCAGGACCCGAGCGTGTCGCTGAACAGCACATACGCCAACCAGATCACGCTCGGTAACGGCAACGACATCGTGTTCGGCGGCTCGGGCGCGAACACGATCACGCTCGGCACCGGTCAGGACATCGTGGTCGGCTCAAACGGCCAGCTGACCTTCGACGCCAACGGGGGCCCGGCGACGCTCGCGACGATCTACCCGACCTATGGCGGCGACAACGCGATCACCCTCGGCGGTGCCGATGGGGTGTTGATAGGCGGGCCGGGCGCGAGCGCGATCGTGGTCGGGCCCGGCGTGGTCGGCGCCTCCAATGCCGTCGTCCCCGGTGTCGGCAGCGCCGCCTACGATCCGAGCACCGGCCGCTGGCTCGTCGTCTCGCCCGCACCCGCTCCGACCCCGGCATCGCCGCCGGTCTCAACCCCGACGACCCCGCCGGCTCCGACGCCGCCGGCGCTGACGATCTCCTCGCCGGCGCCTCCGTCGATCGCCGCGCCGGCGCCGCCGCCGATCTCGACGCCCGCGAAGGGCAAGCCGCACCATCACCACAAGCCGGCCAGGCATCACAGGCCGACCCGGCACCACAAGCCGACCCGGCACCATAAGCCGGCCCGGCATCACAGGCCGACCCGGCACCACAAGCCGACCCGGCACCACCGGCCGACGCACCATCGCCCGACCCGGCACCCCAAGGGTCACCGCAGGCACAAGCGGCCGTCCCACAAGCGCGGCTCGCACAGGCCCAGGAAGCATCACGGGAGCTGAGGCGTGGGGCATTCAGATCGAGCACAATCCAAGGGGGCGGCCGGCCCTCGTGACACCACCACCGGAGGTCGCATGAGTCCCAAACGCATCGCCTACGTCGCCGCCGCCATTGCGGCTTGCGTGTCCGTGATCGCCCCCGCGTCGTCTTCGGCGAGCGCCGTGACGATGCCCGCCCCCTTCGCCGTCGAGGCGGATGCGGGCGGTTCGCTGATCAACTGCATCCACTTCGATTTCGACGACCAGCCGGTCTGCGGGATCATGCGCCGCGGCCCGCGGGGCGCGCGCGGTGAGCGGGGGCGCCGAGGGCCGCAGGGCCACCAGGGCTACCGCGGCTTCACGGGGGCCACCGGGGCCACCGGGGCGACCGGCCCCCAGGGCCCGCAGGGCGCGACCGGTGCTACCGGGGTGGTCGGTCCGCAGGGCGCGCCGGGGCCACAGGGGATCCAGGGGGTCCAGGGAGCGCCGGGGCACACGGTGGTGGTGGCGGGAACGCTGGTCAAAGAGACTGCACCGTCCGGCGGTGACCCGCAGGGCAAGCTGATCGACAGCGTGGCGCAGTGCCCCCCATCCTCGTCCGGAACGCCCGAAGCCTACGGCGGCGGGCTGCAGATCCAGAAGGCCGGCTCGGACTACGGCGGCGACATCGTGATCGAGAGCGAGCACTTCCTGGGCACCTACGACAGCGGTACCGGTCTCGTCGATCCGCTTCCGCCGGGCACCAACTCCGGACAGGTGTCGACCACGCCCGCCGATGCCTACGAGGGGCAGGCGGTGGTCGGCTACCTGGCCGGTGGCGACACGGCGACTGTGCAGGCGTTCGCCGTCTGCGGACCGTAGGAGGTCAGGATGCGATTCAGGAAGCTGATCCGCATCGGCGCGCCGCTGGCGGCCTGCCTCGCCGCGGCGGCGGCGTTCGCCGGCTTTGCGCTGGCCGCTGCAGGCACGCACGCGGTGGCCGTCAAGACGAAGGCCGTCAGGCATGGCCTGCTGTGCGTGCGCTACGACACCGATGACCAGCCCAAGTGCCTGCGCGATGGTCCGCGCGGACGCAGCGGACCGCGCGGCCGGACGGGGCCGCGCGGCTATCGTGGCCACCGCGGGCCGACCGGCGCGACCGGCGCGACCGGCGCTGTCGGCGCGACCGGACCGATCGGCGCCGTCGGCGCAACGGGCGCCCAAGGTTCCCAGGGAGCCCGCGGGATCCAAGGAATCCAGGGGATCCAGGGCGCGCCCGGGACGTTCGCAATCGGGGGCGCCGCTCCGGGCGGCAAGGAGGTCGAGGTGCTCGGAACCAAGGTCCAGCCGATCACGTTCACCTCCAGCACCGCGCCCGGGACCGGGACCGAGCTGCCGCCGAGCGCCGCTCGCTGTCCGGTCTTCGGCCCCGATCAGGAGGCCTACGATGGCGGCCTGATCGTCTCGACCACCACGACCAACGACGTGGTCGGGATCGAGAGCGCGTTCCCCGGCCTGTATCAGGGCTCGAACGAGGTCGATCCACTGCCGAAGGGCTCCCCCCCGGGCGCGATCTCGGCGGAGCCGGCCAACGGCTACGAAGCGCAGCCCGTCGTGTTCGAGATGCAGGCCGGCGACTCCGTCAGCTACCAGGCATACGTGGTCTGCGGCCCGTAGGGGCGCGGGGCGGATCGGCCGGGGGGGGGCGCCGGCCGGTCCGCCTGGGGGCGCTCGTCGGGGTGCCCGCCTCGCTCCCGCTCGGGGTGGCCGCTTCGCCCCCGCGCTGGACAGATGGACGAGGCTCGCCACGCCCCTCGCGGCGGTAACCTCGGTCGCGCGTTGCGGAGGCTGAGGACGATCATGCTCAGGGGCGCCTGCCTGGCGGCACTGGCCGCCTGCGTCGCCGCGCCCGCGGCCGGCGCCGACGCGTGGTTCCCGCACCCCGCCAACGCGCAGTGGACGTACTCGTGGAGCGACTCGAGCTACAACCCGAACGGGACCACCGAGACGGTCTCGGTCGACACCGCCGACAAGGCGACCTGCGGGTGGCAGCTTCAGTGGTCGGGGACGATCCAGGTCCCGCTCGGCTCGTCGGGCTCGTCGGGCCCGCAGCCGGTGATCGACCAGCCCGACAACGGCACCGTCTGCTTCGTCGACCAGTCCTACGGGCTGGTGAACTCCAACTGGTCCGGGGACGCGCCGCCGATCGATGAGCCGCCGTTGTGTCCGACCGGCTCGGCACAGTGCCCCAACAGCCTCGGCAGCGTGATGTTCAACGTCATCTGGGGCAGCCGATCGCCGCTGCTGTCAGAGCCGCTGCTGCAGGGCACGAGCTGGAGCGCGACCGGTGGCGGCGACGGCTCGGTCACCAGCCAGAGCCAGTATCTCGGACTTCAGGAGGTCAAGGTGCCGGCCTTCCCGAGGCCGATCCTCGCGGCCGCGGTGCGCTCGCAGATCGCGCTGGCGGGGACGCCGGGCGACGACTACGGGAGCGGCATCCGCACGACCTGGTGGGGCTACGGGGTGGGGCCCGTGAAGCTGACCTTCGACCACGTCGACGGGAGCGTCACCACCGCGCAGCTGACCGCGACCAACCAGACGCCCGGCTCGCCGCCCGCCGACCAGGCCTACTTCGCGATGACCCCCGGCCTGACCGGCTATTACCGGTGGACCAACCGCCGTCACCTGATGGCGCCGGTGATCGAGCGCGTGTCGGTGGCGGCGGCGGCCAACCGCTCCGCTCGTCTGACCGTCAAATCCGTCTCGGGCCCGATGCGCGCCGCCGGCGACTACATCTTCTCGCTCGATCTGGGCGGCCTGCGAAACACGTTCGGCTCGACCGAGGGCGCGAGCCTGCAGAAGCTCCCCAGGCTCGGCCACGACGACCACTTCTTCACGCCGCTTGACCTGATGACCTACGGCTTTAACCCGGTCATGCCCGCGTACCCTGTCGTCGGCAGCACCTGGCGCAGCGGCGACGCGCGTGACATGCAGCTGTACGGGGTGCACGGGTCCAGCCGGATCGTCGGGGTGCGCAGGGTCAAGGTTGCGGCCGGGACCTTCCGGGCGCTCGAGATCCGCAGCGTGCTGCGCCAGCCCGGGCACCGGTTCGGCAGCGGCGTGCGCACGATGTGGTTCGCCCCCGGGCGCGGCTTGGTCAAGCTCGTGTTCCGCCACGGCGACGGCAGCGTGTCCGTCGTGCAGCTGCTCGGCCGCCGGGCGCCGAGCCGGCACACCACCGGCTCACGGCGCCACGCGCGGCGGTGACCCAGCGGCGGGCCGGGGGAACGTCGAGGGTCGTGGGAGTGAGCCTTCGACGAGCCGGCGCGAGCGTGCGGCGAGCGGGACGGAGCTTTCGACGAGCGGGCGCGAGCGTGCGACGGGCGACAGCGAGCCTGCGACGAGCGGCCGCGCTGCTGCTGGTCGTGGCCGCGGGCGCGTCGGTCGCCGGCTGCGGCTCGCATTCTGATCCGCGGCGCGCTCAGGTTGCCCGCTACGTGACGCGCGCCGCCGCGATCGAGCGCGCGCTGGCCGCGCCGCTTCGGACGGTCAGCGACGTCTCGGTCAAGGCCGCGTCGGCGCAGCGCCCAACCAAGGGGGCGGACGGCGGCGCGCACATCCAGGCCCAGGCGCAGGTCGCCTCCGAGCAGCAGCGCCTGAGCGTTGCGCTGGCCCAGCTCCTGGCCCAGGCCGGTCACCTGCGGGCACTGCCCGCCCCCCCGGCCGCGGCTCACCTGCGCTCGATGCTGCTGTCGCTGACCGGCGCCGAGATCGAGCTGACGCGTCAGGTCTCTGAGCTGATCGCGTTCGTGCCGTCATTCTCGGCGGCGATCGCGCCCCTGGGCTCGCAGCTGAAGGCGCTCGAGCGGGCGCTGTCGGCCAACGGCGCCCGCGGCACGGCGGCCGTGACCGCAAGCTACCGAGCCAAGGCCGGCGCGCTGCGCCGCTTCCAGCGCGCGGCGGACTCGGTGGTCGCCGCCCTCAGTCCCCTGCACCCGCCGGCCGCCTCCAGGCCCGCGTATCTGGCCCAGCTCGCCTCGCTGCGCGGGATGGCGGCGAGCGCCGGCCGGCTGGCGGCTGCGCTGCGCCGCTCGGCGCCCGGCGACCTGAGGCCGCTGCTGATCGATTTCGACCGCGCTGCCATCCACCCGCGGGCGCTGTCGGTTCAGCGCGCCCAGGTCGCCGCCGTTCGCGCCTACGACGCCGCGGTGGCGCGCCTGTCGTCGCTGTCATCGCGGATCGCCACCGAGCGCTACCGGCTCGCGACCCGGTTTCGCTAACCGGTCACGGCAGCTGCGCCGTGCAGCCGTCAGAGGTTCAGATGCAACCGCAGCGCGCCGTCGAGCGCGTACATGGTCGCCGCGTCCAACTGCCCCAGACGCTCGCCGACGCGAATGACCGCTACGGCGCGGACCTGCTCGGCCTGCGCCTTGGAGTCGAACCTGAGTCCGGCTGTTCCAGCGGGCAGGCTCAGCTGGAATGGATAGACGCGCCTGGTGTTGGACGTGATTGGCACGACGGTCACGACACCACGATCAAGCCGCTCCGCCGTTCGGTTGGCGTGATCGTTTGAGACGATCACGGCGGGGCGGCGCTTGGCCGCCTCACCGTCACGGGACGGATCAAAGTCCACGACGCGAACCTCGCCGCGCCGCATCTACTCCAGCCCGTCTCCCGATGCCTGGCCCCACAGCTCGCCCTCGCCAGCCTGCTCCCACTCACCAAAGGCCTGCGCGTAGGCGTCGGCCAGGGTGCCATCGCGCAGCGTGACGATCGCCGCATGCACCGCCGCCGAGCGCGACCGCGCATGCGTGCGGGCATAGTCGTCCAGGAATGCCACATCGTCATCGGGCAGGCTCACACTAACCTTCCTACTCATAGTGGGATCATTCTAGTGGCCCGGACCGGAAATTCGTTGCATAAGATGCGTGATGGCTGGGCGTGGCTGGCGGTGGGCCATGATCTAAGTCGGACTGGTGGTCCGGCGGGATCATGGCCTACCGTCAGGCGCGTCCAGACGCGCGCAGAGATGTGACGAATTTGTGGTGCGGGACATCAGGGCCAGCCGGTCACAGCAGCCGGACTGGGCAGCGGACGCCCGGCGCCTGCGCCAGCCGGGCATCGGTGGTCAGCAGCGCCTCGGCGCCTGACAGCTCGGCCAGCGCGACGTAGGTCGCGTCGTAGGCGGTCAGGTTGTGACGCAGCTCCCAGATGCGGGAGCGCAGCCAGTCGGCCGCAAACCTTCGGATGGTCAGGGCGGTAAAGCCCGCGAGCGCAATCGTCGCCTGCGCGTCCGTCATCTCCCGCCGTCTGACCAGACCGCGCAGCGCCTGCAGCACCTCGCTGTCGAGCAGGTGGGGGGCGGCCAGTTCGTCGTCGCCGAGCCGATCGGGGTCGAGGTTGCCGGCCACCAACTCGACAACCACGCCTGCATCGACGATCCTCAGCTTGTGCGTCCCTCGTGCAGCGCGGACAGGATCGCCTCCCGGCTGACGCCGGGCGCCACGCGACGCTGTGTCCGGCGCACGACCGCCGCGTTGCGACGCGCCGTCTGAGCGCGCGTCGCCAGGGTCTCCAGCTCGCGACGGACGTAGCCGCTCAGCGACAGTCCCTCCTCCTTCGCCGCCTCGGCCAGCGCGTCACGCACGTCATCGGGCACGCCACGGATCTGGATCACCCTCGGCATCATGCAAAGCGTACCAGTGGGTGCAACCTGCACCCATGGTGATTCACAGCAAAGTCGCGCGCGCGTCGGGCAAATTGGCTAAACCCAGATCGGCTTTTGATAGTTTATGGCGCTGACCCGCCCGCGACCGCAAGGACCTGCGATGGAGCCAGCTTCGATTCCCACCCACAGCCCCCGCACCGGCTCGCTGGACAGCCCCGAGGTTGTCGAGAACGTCCCCGGCCATGTGATCCCGATCCTCGTTGATGAATTCGACGACTTCGACACCGAGTCCACGCGCTACCTGCAGGGCGAGCAGGACGCCGACGAGTTCATCCCCTTCCGCCTCAAGCAGGGCGTCTACGGCCAGCGCCAGCCCAACGTGCAGATGGTCCGCGTCAAGCTGCCGCTCGGCGGCGTCACGCCCGACCAGCTCGACGCATTCGCGGACGGGATCGAGCACTGGGTGCCGCTGCGCAAGGGCCACATCACGACCCGGCAGAACATCCAGATGCACCACGTGCCGCTCGACGACGCGGCCAAGCTGATCCGCGAGCTGGGCGACGCCGGCCTGTCATCGCGCGAGGGC